>JAUWPI010000035.1 GCA_030611665.1 Candidatus Heimdallarchaeota archaeon
GAAATATGTCTCGGGGTATAAACTGTAAAATGTGCTAATTGGATCGTCGTTTCTAAGTATGAGAGCTCCAACAGATTCCTGTCCCTTCCTGCCAGCCCTACCAATTCGTTGGATGAAACTAGTTATATCAACAATTGAAGACACAACACCATCTACGTCCCCAATATCGATTCCTAGTTCTAGGGTAGGTGTTGAAACTAAGGCCTGAAGGTCTCCTCCTTTGAAACGAGTTTCTACTTGGTTTCTAAACTCTTTAGTTAGACCAGCACGATGAACTGAAGATTTAATTCTAGCAGCTTGTAAAAGTAAATTCACAATTTCAGCGTTTTTATGACTATTTTGGAAACATAATGTTTTATGACCTGAGGTCACTAATTGTCGAGCAATCTCTGATGTAATTGTATATTGACTCACCCCCCATGGTAGGATTATCAACAAATGTGTTGGAGCTTTTCTTGCTTCTTTCACAGCAATTTCTTTTACATCAGTATCAAACAAGTTACATGCGAATTCTTTTGCATTTCCAATAGTAGCTGAGGAACCAATAAATTGCACCCTGTTTTTAACAATCCTTTGTAACCGTTTTAGAATGAAATATAGATTAGAACCAAATGCACCAACTGCCACATGAATTTCATCGATAATAACAAATTTAACTGTTCTAATGATGTCTTTGAAACTGTGATTTTTCATGTGAATATGAAGCATATCTGGGTTAGTTATCAGAATATTTGGTGGATACTCCATAATTCTTGTTCTAGTCTTCTGTGGAGTATCTCCATCATAAACTTCACATGTGATACCCAATTTTTTACCGTATCTCAATATCTTCCTATGTTGATCTTTTGCCAATGCCTTTGTAGGATAGATTATTATCGCAAACAGGCCTCTTCTCATAAGAGGGTGAGGAGACTCCTCTAGAATCTTTGCTAAAATTGGAAGAACAAACGCTTCTGTCTTTCCTGTTCCCGTAGGCGCTACGATTACAATGTTCTCACCTTTGTTTATCGCTTCAAATGATTCTGATTGGAAAGAATATAGTTGGTTTATTCCAAGCTCCTTCAAATAGGTCTGGAAATCTAATGGCAAATTATTGTCATTTCTAGCTACTGGTGGTTTGTTTTGTTTTAAGAATTTATAATAAATTAGTTCAATATCTGGATTGTTGATTATTTTCTTTACAGCTGAAGGAAGGTTCTTTGAATCGTACCCGCCTCTTTTAATCATTTCCTCTTTTTCTTCATCTGTTTTTCGCTTAAAGGAAAATTCCAACACTTTGTCTTTGGTTCTAGAAGGAGCTAGCAACTCCTTTCTCATCGACTTTTTCTCGATTAGTTTATTATAAGCTTCATTTATATCCTCTGATAAGATTTTTTCAACAAACCCACAAAAACCACAGTGAAAGGCTACAAGTGAAGCTTTTCTCTCTATTGTTAAGGGTTTATCACAATCAGGGCATTTCATTCTCGTTTCTATGCACCTAATCTGTTAATCATTAATAAAGTTGCAGTGCGAGTGTCTATATATAATCAAATGAATTTACATTCAGAAAGGAAAATTTAAAACGGTTTTAACTCTATTCAAAACAAGCTAAGGTGAACAAAAGTGTCTACTCCCCGCGCATGCAAATGGAAACAAAGTGTCTCAAGCAAAGCACCTGATGGTTCTATTCACAAAGTCAATTTTCCCTGCAGATTTCCAGATGAAGAACTAACTACTGATTTATGTTCTCTCTGTCTTCAAGGAGATTTATTCTCGATGTTTTACGCTCAGATGATGAGTATGAAACAGAGTGCAGGTATGCAAGAAGAGATTATGGCTTTTCTCAAGAATTTCACGTCTGATGACTTTGACATGAGGTAATAATGCCTAACTAATAATCATTCAAAACAGTTATCTATATTTCTTTATTTATTTCTCATTTTCGAGATGATCATAGCAATCGATAGAGTGATAGTAATTGCCGCAACACTTACTATAGGATAGAATAGAGGTAACGAAGAGTAAGTAATTTTTTCATAAACATCAGAGATGGGTATATTTATTGTGAAGATGCTGGAAAAAGTTGACCATATAAAGTAGTTTTGAGAATCTTCATTTATTATTGCTGGAGAAAGTTTTAGGGATAGTGGGTTCTCTAGTGTTGTAGAAGGATTCTCCTGTGTTTCTATAGATTGAAAGTCTGTTGTAAGTATCTCATAAAGTGAGATATAATTCACTATTAATGGAGGTACAGTAAAATTATCTGGTAAATTAGTACCTGTAATAGTAATGATGATTTTATCTCCTGGGTGAAGAGTCAGAGTAGCATAAGTAACCTTTACAGATCCAAACTCTACTGAGGTTTCAATTATAAGTTCTGTCTCGACTTCATTGTGGATATAAATCACATTAGCTTCAAATGAATCTAGTAAAGTTTGATCAATAAATTGGAATAGTGAAATGTTCGTTGGGGACATTCCTTTATTTTCAATTTCATAGTGTAAATATAATGAGCTATCTTCTTCGTTGACTTCAAAAACTGATTCAGTAGAGATTTCAGGTAGCGGAAAGGCTTGTTTTGCTTGATTCTCAAGTATTGGTGGAGGCAATAAGATCCCGAAGGTTAAGGTTGAACTTACAAGATTCCTAGCCTCACCTCCATAAATCCAAGGTATTAAATTGCCAGTCCATGGATTAATTATTTCTACTGCACTCTGGTCTTTGTCAGAAGTGAAGCTAATAAGCGCTACATAGGAGTTAAGACCAATGTAACTGTTTGCAATTATCGAGAATTCATGTGATAATTCTTCACCAATTAGTATTGTATCAATGTCAAAGGATTTAACCAGTACAATACCAGTAGGTCGCCATAGAAAATCAAGTTTCAAGTTTACAATATCCACATGTATGTCATAAGCATCTAATGAACCAAAATTAGTGATATTCAAGTTGAAATTAATTTGCTCACCTACTCTATAGATTGATTCTTCTAATGTGAGTGAACTTTCTAAAACAGCCTCATCATCTCCAATCTGCAAATTCAAACCATTTGTTAAGCCATAATATTCTCGTCCTGTAACATCTGAATAACTATATCGACTTCCTAATGATATGAAAGAATTTGTTACCTCATCAAAGGAACTTAGAAAACGTCCAGCACTATTAATAATTGTAAAAAGCGTTAGCATTAAATCTTTGTAGTCACTTTCTACAGTTTGAAATATTGCATATTCATATATTCCGTTGTATTCAGGGCGAATGGAGAAAGCCCCGAATTTATCTGAAGCGGTAGGGATATTGGTAATTTGCCAAGAGAGATCAACAGTTTCATTAACGTCTAAAATTGGGATAGTGGATTCAAGATAATTACCAAAAATACTGGATCTATTTGAAAAGTCAGCTGATTCAAATTGAAAAAGAGTCTTGTTTTCGTAGAACTCTGAGAACACAGTGCGGTATGTGTTACTTACCGCGTTTGTAAGTTTTGTCTGAATAATGGGCCCATAATAAAGGATATTACTGATAATTTTTTCAGAACCTACTGATTCTATATAGGGTTGAATTTCTTGTTCAACTTCATAGTATAAATCAGAAGATAATCCAGAAGAACAGTATATAGTAGCATATTCATCTAGGATAATTTCCGTATCATTTTGCCAATTTTGAAGCTGTGAAGTTGCTGTATTTTGATACCAACCTTGGATATCAAGAATCGGGATTGTTAATGAATATGATAAATAATCAATATCTAGGTAAATATATGAGGAGAAACTTTCGTTTATCATCAAATAATCTTTCATTACGGATATATTTACACCATTGTTGATGAATGACGCAAACTCAGGGGGGATTGGCATTGTTATAGAAGTATTCAAGGCAACATCTGTGCCGATATTTGTTGCCGTGTAAGTCATATTGAGTATTCCTTCATCCTCAAGAATTTGATCTGAATAGGAGTTTGTCATTACAACTTGAGGATAAGTAAAATCAGCTAATGTTGATGGATGATATGAGATTACCGCGTTAAAATTGGGATAGCGTGGGATATGAGAATACTGTAACAACCATTCAAATGATCCTGTGACATTTGCTCCAGTATTATCAGGTACAGGATCAATGTCGGTTATATTGGCAATAAAGGGGATTCTGAAAGAAGCTCTTGATATAAACGCTTCTGGGTTGGGAACAATTGTCTCACCAAGAGTATTTTCTAAATTGAAAGTGTAAATACCACCGTTCAATGATATCTTGTCCACAAGTGAAACCATAGCTCCTCTAACTATTTTGTTTACAGACCATAGATTCTTCTGGAGAGAATAACCAAAAGCATAGATATCTGGAGATTGATTGATGGCTTCTTCCATTAGAGATACTGTGTTTCCATACAGTAGAGCATCATATGGAGAGAAAACATCACTAAAAAGTGATGAAGCTATTTCTGTAGTAATTGGAGCTAACAAAGAAATCAGCGTTTCTGTATAAGAAACAGATTGCACTGAATATAAGCTTAAATTTAAATTATAATTTTGTTCGACTAGATTTATAATATTATTTGAAATCTCTTCTAAACGACTAGATGAAGTGGTTCGAGTTTTTATTCGAATAACCAGACCATCAGGGACACGCCATAATGGATTAGACCAAACATTTGAAAATTGAGATTGATTTGAAATAATAAAATCAATTTGAGTAACTGGTGACAAAGCTACAGACGTTAGATCAAATGGTGTTTCAATTAGCCCTCCATTTAACTCTATAAAAGCTATTACTGAATTATCTCTTCCGGCAATGAAATCCAGTTTTTCTTGATAAAAATCAAGTTCTTCTAAAACCATTGGCTGCAGAAAAGAACCATCATTGATTCCTACAAAAGTGGAAGAAACAAGGTTGTATGGAGAAAAAAGAATGGAAGAGAGGAAGATTAAGAGTACCAAAATTGTTTGAGGATAATTTGGGGCTATTCCATTCCTAAGACGGAGAAGTTTTTTGATACTCATGAAGCATTCCCCTCATAATTCATTGTAGTTTTCACTCTTGATAAGATTTTATTTCTGTAAAGTTTAAAGTATTCAGTTCTATTTTTCTCGAACTTCATCATATAGTGACCTCCAGAAGGTTCATAACCAAGAATGCTAACCCGTTTAATATAAAAACCACAAAGAGTGTGGCTAAACCAGCCTTTTCAACTCTTAATTCCTTGATAACGACTATTGATTCAGTCAGAAGTCCTACAAATATTAATTGTGTAAACATTAGTAATACAATCACCCAGATATCCATCTGTAATGGGGAAACAGGATATTCAAAATCAAAAATAAGTGCCTCAAGTACACAAAACAGAACTAAAGGTATTTGAGCAAATATTGTGCTTTGAAATAAGGCTAACTTCCCTGCTTTTCTTTTGTAAACGACTGACACAAATAACTCCGTTAACAGATATGTAACTATCGTTGATATTAGGAAGAATATAGGAGCAAAGAAATCAGGAACAATAAAAGAGGGAAATAAGAAGATTGGAGTAAAGGAAAGGAAGTATGTAGCAACTCCTAACCCAACTAAAAGCAAGATAGAGAATCCCAGTGATCTAATAGAATCATTTCCAATAAAATGGAAAACAGGTCTTAAGAAAACTGAATGTAAAAACGACATTTTTCCATATGATGATAAACTAGGCGCAGTTACATCTAGTTCGTCCTCTATTAGTGCATATGAACGTCTTCCCTTTTCTGTTAGTAAATATTTTTTTGTAGAATCCTGAGTTATTAGCTCACCAAGAGTATCAAGGTGATGATAAAGTGTTCCAACTTTCAACTGAAAACGTCCTTGAATTTCAGTAAAAGAAACTACCCTTTTCTCACCAATAAAACAGAGCAAGTCCCTTCGAATTTTATTCGATAGAGCTTTCCAAATTTCAGGGGTTTGTTTCTTAGAATTCATAGAACTAATCTATAGTTGACAGCCTCAAATTTAAAACTTGGCTTTCTATTAATGGGTCTTGAGAATGTTATAAAGAGTGTCTCTTTGAGCAGGAATTCTGTTAGCATCACGAATTAGGTCAACAAATTCTTCAGCTGTCTTCTCTTCACCATGTGTGCCCCCTGCACTTCTGGTAATACTCTCTGAAAACAATGTTCCACCCACATCATTAACCCCAGCATTAAGTGAGATTTGTGAGAATTTTAATCCTAGTTTTACCCAAGAGGTTTGAATGTTTGAAAAAAGCTCACCAAGGTATAATCTTGCAGTACTGAAAAGAGCTAAATCATGCATTCCCGTACTACCAGGTCTTGCTCCAAGATATTTATACAAAACAGTTTTATTATGCATAAAAGGCAGAGGTACAAATTCTGTAAAACCTTTCGAAATTTCTTGCATACGCTTTAACAAAACTAAGTGTTCAGCTTCATTTTCCAGTGTTTCTACGTGCCCATACATCATTGTTGCTGTAGATTTTAAGCCTAAACTATGTCCAGTTAATACAATGTTTACCCACTGGTTTGTAGATATTTTTTCAGGACAAATTACATGTCGGACATCATCTACTAGAATTTCAGCAGCTGTTCCCGGAAAAGAATCTAGTCCATTTCTCGAGAGTTCTTTGAACACATCAACTACTGCTTCACCAGAAATTCGTGACATATAAGCTATCTCTGAGGGAGAAAAAGCATGAATATGTATATTAGGTGCAGCATTTTTTACTAATTTTAGAAGGTCTAGATAAAAATCGAAATCTATTTCTGGATCTAAACCTCCTTGAATGCACAACTCAGTACAACCTCTTGCTTTAGCTTTTTCCGTTTCTAGTCTTATATCTTCAAGAGAGAGTCTTTTAGACTTGAGGTTGTCTTTGTTATTAGTATAGTTGAATGAACAAAATCTACAAGAACCAATGCAGTGATTTGTAAAATTAATGTTCTGATTAACTACATATGTGACTTTATCTCCAACCTGTTGATGCCTTAAGTCATCAGCCAAAGCTGTTTGAATCCATAGCTCCTTTCCTCGTTTCTTCAGCAATGTAGCTACTTCACTTATTTCTTTAGTATTTGATTTACTTAAAGTAGCAAAATCAACTATTTCATCGATTTTAGGGGGAGATAATTTCTTCATTCCTATACTTATCCTCAATTATTTTGCGTATTTTTCTGCTTAAATACTTTTCATAAGGAGGATACACAGGTAATCTTTGTTTTAACAAGAAGCCTTCTGTCTCCAAATTTTCTCCCAAATGACTCTCTTCCTGCCAAATCATATTTGGATTGATATAATCAATGGTTGCTGGCGATATTCCTCCCAAATCACTTGCCCCATAGTTTAAAAGATCAATTATTCTATTCCTATTGAGATTGGGAGGAGCTTGAATATTAACGTTTGATCCCATAATCATTCGTGAAAGAGCAATTGTTAAAAGAACATCTTTTTCTTCAGGAGGAGGATAATCTTGCATTGGTGTTCCTTTTTGAGGGTTAAAATTTTGTATAATGATTTCTTGTAAGTGCTGATATTTCTTATTAATATTCTGCAAATGCATTAAAGATTCTATTCGTTCCTCCTTTGTTTCTCCAATTCCTATCAGCAAACCTGAAGTAAATGGTATTCTAAGCTTTCCTGCATTCTCAATAACTTCAAGCCTCAATTTTGGGTTTTTTGTAGGAGAATGGTAATGAGCTTCGTCTTTGTTTAATAAACGAATACTGGAGGATTCTAGCATTAAACCGAGACTAGTATTAGAATCTTTCAGATTTCTAAGCTCCTCAAATGTAACGACTCCTAGATTTGAATGAGGTAATAAATTTTTTTCCAGGATAAGCTCGCAGAACATTTTCACATATTCTACGGTTGAATTACAGTTGTATCTTCGCAGAAATTCTCTAGCAGTCTCATATTTCTCCTCAGGTTTCTCTCCTAAAGTTAGAAGAATTTCAGAACATCTAACTGATTTTGCTTTCTCTAATAGAGATTGAAATGAATCAGGAGTAATCCAACTGTTAACATCATCTGAAACAAAACTACAATAGCCACAGCGATTTCTACATTGATGAGTGACTGGCACAAAAAAATTACGTGAGTAAGTTATAGTCTGACCAAACAAATTTCTTGCTTTTTCATTCGCAAGACTTCGTAGCTCTTGAGGTTCGTTATTTAACAAGGAAAGATAATGGTCAAAACTCATTTTGTGCATCACTTGCTTCTCATTTTATCTATATTCTTGATAGGTGTAAGTGTCACCAAAATACCTTCATCTAATTTTGTAATCTCCACTGATTTAAACTTCAAAGCATCTGGAATGTTTTGAACTAGATGATCATCATACAAATTTTTTCCTCCTTTATTTCCAACAAACACAAATCGGTAAAAAATATGTAAAACATCAACAAGTTGATTCTTTAGCAACTGTGTTATAATTGTTGAGCCCCCCTCTACTAATATACGAGATACAAAATACTTCTTGTTTAGTACCTTCAAAACTGTTCTCATATCCAAAAAATCTCTTTCATCTCTTTCCTCAATAAGTTCAACGTTTACTCCCAAATTTTGCAGATTACTCCTTTTTTCTTCAGAGCTTTGGTGAGTTGTAAAAATAATTGTGGGAAATCTATGTTGATCTTGTATAATTTTAGAATCTAAATGAACTCGACACTTTGAATCTAACACAACTCTAAATGGATGAGGAGACTTAGGTTTTGTATAGCGAACAGTTAGAAGAGGATTATCACTAATAACAGTATTAATACCTATAAGAATTGCATCAACTGAATTTCTTAACTCATGTACTCTAACCCAATCGTCTTTTGTTGACAAGGAAAGTGCTCCCTCTTTGGAGCCAATTACTCCATCAAGAGAACTTGCAACATTTATGATTACTTCTGGTCTTTCCATTTTACTAACCTACCTTTATACATTTGAAAACCTATGTCAGCGGGTGTAGCTCGCATGGTTAATGCCGTATAGAAGTCCTTTGAGAAACTGAGATTAGGGCTATTTAAATCAAACCCTAGAAAATCACCACTATACCCCACAGATAATTGTCCAATCATTCTTTGGGTCATTATTCCAGGGTTAACAGTTAAAGCTTTAAGTATGTTTTTTGGTGAGATATGTTGTTTGGATGCGCGAGCATTGTAAAGTGAAAAAGCCATTAGTCTGAAAGGGTCCGGGTTGCAGCAGAAGACATTATCGGTTCCCAATCCGAGAAGTATTCCTTCATTAATTATAGCTTCTAAGGGAGGAAAATCTAGACCATAATATACAGCAGAAAGAGGACAACTTACAATTCCAATATTGTTTTTTCTCAAAGATTTTAAATCATTCTTATCAGCATAAGTCGCATGGATAACAAAGTCTAAATCTAATCGCTCAATTGCTACTTCAATATCTCTTCTACCATAGGTTGCTAAAGATCTAGAAATAACTTCCAATGATTCTGATACATGAACAGCATTAAGTTGCCCAACTTCATTTTCTTTTAGAAAATTTGCTTCCTTACTAAGTGTGGCATCGAAAGAGAAGACGTCAGGAAATCCTATTCCATCGCTCTGTTTACTAATTTCTACTAATGAATCTTTATTATATGGTCGTCCTAGAATCAGACCACGAATAGGAAAATCCACGAGAGATTCTTTCAGCAGTTTGATACCTTGTAAACCCCCTTCTCTAAAATCGATAAAACTCGTGAAGCCATTGTTGACTTGCATTTCCAAAGAGTTTCTAATACTAGATATTTTTTCTTCAGTTGTGCTGGAACTTAGTGTTTGGTGTTTAATTCCCGTAGATCCAACAGCTTCATCAAGAGATAATCCATAGGTTTGATCTTTAAGATACGCATCACCAACGTGAATATGAGCATTAACAAATCCTGGAATTAACAAGTAAGACTGAGGAAGAACATAATCAGTTAATTGTTCTTCGTTTGTAATATTTATAATTGTACCTTCAGTATCGATTTGAATGTGTACATCTTCAACATATTCCAAATCTGGACCTACCAAAGCATTGGCGCGAATTGATACCATATCTCTCTTTTGAAAATTCGTGAGCAAGTATTAAGATTTTGTGGAAAAAGTGCACTCATAAGTTATTAGGAGCGATTGCAGACATAGAATAAGGATTTGAGCCCTTTTAGTCTTTTATACAAAAAACATAAGAATCACTAAATTTATAATTCAACCTTTGAAATTACCGTCAAAGCAGATTTATGTGATAATAATGGTTCGTGTAAAGAATCCAGATGAGATCCGCGATATGATTAAAAATCATCCTATGGACTTGCGTAGAGTATTTTCTATTGCAGCCCATATTGATCATGGAAAGACAACTACCAGTGATTTTCTCCTGCGAAAAGCTGGTCTAATGTCAGATGCAGATGCAGGAAAGAAAGTTATGATGGACTCCGATGAAGAAGAGCAAGAGAGAGGTATTACTATCTTCACATCAGTTGTCCTTTTGAACTATGACTACGAAGATGAAGAGGGAAATAATAATTCCTACTTATTCGAAATAAATGACACCCCAGGACATATTAGTTTTACTGGTGAGGTTTCTAGGGCTCTTCGAGGGTCTGATGGAGTTGTCCTTTTGGTAGACGCTCTTGAAGGTGTTATGACACAAACAGAAACTAACATTCGATTAAGTTTAGCTGAAAAATGTAAACCAGTCTTATTCATAAATAAAGTTGATAGATTAATATCAGAACTCAGACTTGCTCCTAAAGATGTTTTTGCAAAAATAGACATAATTGTCGCTGGAGTTAATAAGCTAATCAGAGAAAATGCTCCTGAAGGTCTTAGAAAAGCTTGGCAAGTTTCGTTCTCAGAAGGTACTGTTGCCGTTGGAAGTGCAAAAGATGGTTGGGCATTCAACATGACCACTCTACAAACACTTAAACTCAAGCCACAAGACATCTTCGCTAAATATGATGAAAATGATAAACCATGGCTCAGAACTAATTTGCCTTTGGAAGAACCGCTTTTAGAAATGGTAATTAAACACCTACCAAATCCAGTTGAAGGTCAAAAAATCAAAATTCCCGCAATTTGGGGAGGAGATCTTGAGAGTCCAATAGGTAAAGCATTAGTTAGTTGCGACAAAGATGGACCATTAATGGGTATGATTACAAAGATCTTTATTGATCCAAAGTCAAAAAGACCAACTCTAATTGGAAGAATATATTCTGGCACATTGAGAAAGGCAGATTCATTATATTTGCTAGGTAGGAAAAATAAGGTAAGTATTAAGAGACTTGGTGTAATGGAAATAACAGATATTCTTGATGTTGATGAGGTTCCAGCAGGAAATCTCTTTGCTATTTACGGTTTTATAACTCCAGCAGGAGAAACTTTTGTTAGAGAAGGCGATGAAGGTAAATATTCTCCATTCGAAGAAATTTCTTATGCTTCAGATCCTGTTGTTAGTAGAACTATCAAACCAAAACAACCTCAAGATATTGCAAAACTAGGTGAAGTAGTATCAAAATGGATTATGGCCGACCCCACCGCTACTTTCCGACATGACGAAGAATCAAAAACTTACGTTTTGGCAGGAATTGATCCTTTGCAAATTGAAATTTTAGTAACAAGAATTCAAGAGCAAGTTCAGATTGATGTAAGTGATCCTATAATTGTATACAGAGAAGTTCCATCTAAAACAGGTATTACTGTTCATGCCAAATCTCCCAATGGTCATAATAGACTAATGGTACATGTTGAGAAATTAAACGAGGAATCACAAGCATTGTTCAAATCTGGTAAGATTCATAATGATATGGAACGCAGAGAAAGAGCTAATCAACTTCAAGAAGAAGCAGGATGGATTGCTAAGGAAGCTAGAAGAATCTGGTACATTAAAGATACAAACGTACTAGTTGATGCAACCTCAGGTGTTCAGAGATTAGATAATATTAAAGCATATGTTATCCAAGTTTTCAATGATTTCTGTGAAGGAGCAACATTGGCAAAAGAACCATTAATGGGTTCAAAGTGGATGATTACAGATGCTACTGTTCACGTAGACCCGGCTCATACAGGGTTTACCGAAATTTTTCAAATGTGCTTAGCTGCATATCATACATCCTTCCTGACCAGTGACCCACATCTAGTTGAACCAATGCAAATTATAGATATCAAGGTTCCTTCCGATTATGTAGGAAATATGTCTAAAGTAATAACACAAAACAGAGGAGTTATTCAAGATATGACCCAAGAAGGTGAAAACACTAACATAAGAGGAAGAATACCAACAGCTGAGACTATTGATCTTGCAGATGATATACGAGGTAATAGTTCTGGTAGAGCATTCTTTGGCTATGTCTTCGATGGATTTGATCGCGTTCCTAAAAACCTAGAAAAAGAAGTGATAGAAGCTATTCGCACTCGTAAAGAGCTTTCTCCACAAGTTCCTGAAATATCCAACTGGGAACGTTTCATGTATAAAAGATCATAAAACTCTTTTTCCTCTTTTTATTTTTATTTTTCAATCTAAGGATGAGTATATGAAATATGAAAAAATAAGAGAAAAGTGATGAAGAAATTTCTCTAATCAGCTGAGTCTTCATCAAACTCAGATGCTAGTTGTTCATAAAATAAATCTTCTTCTGAAACTGGGTCGACACCTTCTTCTGTTAGTATTCTTGATCTATCGTCTTCCATATATTCCATATCGTCTAGAATTGGTTCCAATTCTTCTTCTACTCTTGCAGAGAATTTCTCTTGTATAAAACCAAGGAGGGAGGTAAACAATAGGATAATTACTACCAGTGGAATTAAGAGAAGAACTACACCTTCTGGTTCTAACATCTCAAGTGAGTTATAAATGGAAGGTGGATATCTTAAGAAAAATAACAAGATGTCCGGATTTAAGATAGCGTATAGCCCCCCAAGCATTATTCCCACTCTAAATATAACTGATATTCCAACATGCATGAGAGTTTTGAAAGGAGTTATAGCAATCGATGCGCCTACTAGCTTATCGTCTACTTTTGGATCACTATGAATCAAACCATCGTGATACCTTTGCAATCTAGCAGTTAGCTTGTCTCGTTGTCCACCAGGTCGAGCAAAAAGAGAATCTGAAGCTTTTTCCATGAAATATGTTAGTCCAGCTAAACCAAATTTTCTCCTGATAGAACTACTTGAACCTGTAATTGAGCTACCAGACTTTTTATCTCCACTGTCAACTGTTTCTTCTCCTTCTTCAGCTATGTCTCCTACCACAGGAGTCGCTTGAGAGCTAGTAATTCCTAAGCGGAAATCTTTTAATCTGTCCAAAGCTCTTAGAACTCTTTCTTGCCTGCTCTGAGCAGGATTAAGAATCTTCGTCATATATGATATCTGTAAAGCTATTTCAAGAAACAGATATGAGGCAAGTGCAATTAATACTACTTCGTTCATAATTAGTTCTCCGAAGTTACGTGTGGGGGAAAATGAGAACCCTGGTTTGAAGAGTAACTGAACGCTACCGTAAAATACTACTAACTGGATACAAACAAATGCAGCTGTTGCTGAACGCATATCTGCTCTTAGTAGAAATGCAGCAACTGCTACTGAGAATAGAATTACGAATAATATTAAAATTGATGCTCTATTTGCAACTTTTAAGGACCCTAGATTGGTGAAATAATAAGCAAATGGAGAGAACAGAGCGTTTATAGCTGAATCACCTACGCCGTACAGTCCTGATGTGGTCATCTCGCCCGGGGGTGAAACATTATTGAAAAGATCCACTGTAATAAATGCTCTCGCGCCTAAAAGAATGGCATTTGCATCTGTTCCTGAGATAAGGAGAAATATCATCAAAGGGAGAGAGAAAATTACAAGAGCTATATTCTCAAAGAAAATGAATATCAGTGTTAAGCTATCTAATAAATGTCCATCCGGAAATATTTGTGGATTTGTAAAATCAATTAAATCTGCAAATTGAAGTGCAACCCAAGCAACGGCCCCTATTGCGAATAATCTTCCAACTACGTTGGTAATTGTAGTTTGAATTTTTGCACCACGGATTCTACGTTGTACTCCTCGAATTCCAAGTTCGATAGATTGTGTGTCTGCTAACGATTCCATTTTTTTATCACCCTTGACGTTGCATGCGGTTAAACTGCGCCATTATAGTAGGTAGAAAGTCATCTGGACCTACTGAGATAGATACCGCATCATATCTTCTTAGAAGCTTGAAAAGATTCTGTCGTTCTCCTAATTGTTTCTCAACCATGGCATGTCCTACCATTTGTTCTATTGGAGAAAGTTGGTGTGAAACAATTTCAAACCATGGTCCAAAGGGAGAGATAACAGTGATATTGTGCTTCCTTGCTCTAGCTCTTCTGATAGCTTTAATAATTCTATCAGGATGAGATTCTAAATCTGATATTACTACGATGTAAGATGCACGTTTCACTCTTTGTAATAGATAATCGATTGCAACTTCCAAGTCTGCCTCTCCTTGAGGTTTAGCGTGAGCAAGCGACTCTAAAAACTGAAATAGACGAGATCTCACTGAAGTTATATCAACCCAATTCCTTATTTTATCATCATAAATGCATAGTCCTACAAGATCCTTTTTCTCGAATGCGAGATGAATAAGGAGTACAGCACTTCGGATAGCATACTCTAGCTTAGTATTTCTAGGTAGACCTGCACCCATGCTTACTGAAGAATCTACTAACACAATCACGCGTATATTCTCTTCAGATTCATATTCTCTAACCATCATCTTTCCTGAACGCGAGAAAGCTTTCCAATCTATGAATTTGAAAGGATCACCTGTCTGGTATTTTCGTATACCCCAGAAATCTGAACCCATACCTTTTATTTTCGTTCTATGGAAACCAAACAAAACCCCTAGTTGTCTCTTTTTACCAATCATTTCTAATTTTTTAATATCTTCATAACTTGGATAAACTAAGATTTCTGTTTTTGTAATTATCTCGCCTTCTGTTGCGTAGAAACCCATCCGATCCCTTATAATCACTTTAGTAGGACCTATCTCAAAAACCCCTCTTATAGGGATTCTAACGACATATCCATAAACTATTGTTTGTCTTGGATTCAGTTGAGTAACGATAAAGTTTTCACCTAGAATTAAATCGAAAACTTCTGGTATGGCATCATAGATCTCAACAGTTGGCAACTGATTTACAGATTTGTTCCTAGCAGTTACCTCGATGTATACATAATCTCCTGCGAAAGCTTTGGGTTTTGAAACTTTTCTTGTTATTTCAATTGATTTTGGGTTAGCTCCTAGTCTATAAAATGGTAATCCTAACAGAACTGAAAAGATTAACATTACTCCACCGATTATGAAGAACCAGATTAGAGTACCTTGTGTATCAAGATAGAAATGTAAGAAATCCATTATACCTATGCCTGGATTTTCAACAAGACCTCCAGGTGTTGTGGAATTCACTTGGGGGTTTAAACCAAATGAATCTAACATGGTGTTTAGTGATAAATAACCCATTAGCGCAAAGCCTACGCTAATCATTATGATTCCACCAAAGACTAACCAGCCACCTCGGCGTGTGAACACTATATTACACCTAATTTATTTGTTTCATTTATACTGGAACGGGTAAGTTTCGAAGTATTTCATTTACAACGATAGTTCCAGTTGTTCCTTCTAATTCAGCTTCAGGTTTCATCATTAATCTATGAGCTGATGCTACTCTGGCGACTCTTTTTACATCATCAGGAATGACATAATCTCTACCTCTCATAGCTGCTACAGATTTGCATGCATTTAGAAGAGCTATACTACAGCGTGGACTTCCACCCAATGTTAATCTTGGATCTGTTCGAGTTGATATGACAAAATCCTTGATATATTCAAGTAAATCATCATGCACAAATATCTGTGTCGCAATGCATTCTTTCATTTTAGTAATAGTCATAGGAGTAGTTACTCTACGAACTGACTGTTTGATCTGTCTATGCTTTAGTAGTATGATATCCTTCTCTTCTTCAGGGGAAGGTAGACCTACTAAAAGCTTAAACATGAACCTATCAACTTGAGCTTCTGGAAGAGGATATGTTCCTTCTTGCTCAATGGGATTTTGTGTGGCTATTACTAAGAATGGATCATCTAACTTGAAAGTTGTTCCTTCTACTGTAACCTGTTTTTCTGCCATTGCTTCTAGCAATGCTGCTTGAGTTTTTGGTGGGCTTCTGTTGATTTCATCTGCCAATAAGATATTTGTGAATATTGGTCCTTTTCTCATCTTGAATGTTCCAGCTTTTGGATCATAAATGGTAGTTCCTACCACATCTGATGGCAAAAGATCTGGTGTGAATTGAACTCTTTTGAATTCACATCCAAGTGTTAGAGAAAAGCTGTTAGCCATTACAGTTTTTGCAATTCCTGGAACGCCTTCCAGTAGACAGTGACCTCCACCAAGTAGAGCGATAAACATATCTTCTAGAACATCAACTTTCCCAATAATTACTCTTCGCAATTCGCTGTATATTTCTTCCCAGACTCTCTTAATATCCTTGGGTGTAACAATTGCTTCTGTTGTTGTCTTTGCTTTCGCTTTTCCTTTTGCTTCACTATTTTTTTCACTCATTTTTTTCACTTTTCCTTATATTATTTTTTTCCTTGTAATCTTACAATCTATCAATTAATCCTTTAATAAATGTCATATATCTCATGAACACAAATTCAGGTATGAACTTTGGTCTATTAAGATACTCGTTTATTCTTACTAATTCATCATAAAGATCTTTATATTTCAATGAAGGATCTTTTATGCTTAAGTATTCAGCTATTTCTTCTGGTGAAGACATTGACTGTTTTGACACCTTTCTTAAACCTCTTACCATTGATCTATATAGAAGACCAACAGCTTCACTATAGGCTCCTGAGTCGACGATTCGCCTTATTTCTCTCTCAAACCGTGATGATCCTTCTTCTCCTCTCACCTTAGTCCACAATACTGGAGATAATCTTGTTTTCTTTGGTATTAATGGATAAGCTATCACAGCAAGCAGGATAGGTATAAAGGGCGAATAAAGTGGAAACATAGACATTTCTGTTATAAACTTCATTATTGCCATTGAATAAACAGAAGCACTGTAAAACTTCTGATGAGCATGTCCTTCATCGAAGATTATAGGGATAGCACTTCCTGCAGTTACGTTCATATCACTTGCTAAATAGCTGAACAAGTTCCTACTAAATATTAAATTATCATTATCTTCTGGTTTGTCAATCCATTTATTAATGAAAATATCAGGATCACCAATCATTACTATTTTACCTAGTCCTATTGGTAAGGTCATAATTGGAGCAAACATAACATTTCCCCACTCATCCGCATCAGGAAATGCATTACCTTCTTTCGCTGATTGGAAATCAGATTCCATCCATGCTGATCTCGATGTGTAGAACGGAAGGAAGGGGAGAAACATATCTTCTATTTCAACACCAAATATTTCCAATGAAATGGCTTGTAGTGGCATCCAATCGGTTCTTTCTTCTCCGGTTATAGAGTCATTGTGTTTGATAGCCAAACTCAAAACTGTTCCAAACTCCAATTGCAAACCTTTGGATATACCTTCAGTTAGAGGGTTTGATGTCTCCATATTTCTCAGAAGAGGTTGAGCAGGATTTGTTGTATATGTTTCAGCATCCATGAGAACTGATCCATTAAATGCAAAACCTCTCAACATTCCCAACATACTAAATATCAGTGTTTCAGGACCACCTGTCTGATTTTCTCCTCCAAATCCAAATAAATCTGATAAGGATGGTATTGCTCCATCACTAATATCGGCTATTTCATCCCAAGCATTCAGTATCGAGAAAAGTGGATCAAAAATCTGTGCTCCCGTACCATAATCGTCAGCTATAACCAAACTACCTCCTTTTGCTAGGAATGTTACCAAAGATATTGTATCTATGGTGCCGTAATTTGCTGCTGGGCCAATGATTGCTACTATTCCAGGATCAGGATAGCGGTTTAATACTGCTAATGAGGACATACCATTTGTGATATTATATCCTTCATTTTCTAAGTTAACCCTTAAGTTGGATAATCCATCCCAACCTTCATTATATATACTGAATTTTGTTCCATACCCAGCTAAGCCAACGACTCCTAGTAAAATGGGTACCACTATAATCATAAAAAGTATGACCATTGCAATGGAGTATTTTGAGAAGTTTCTAACGAATTCAGACATCAAATATAAAATTAAAATTACGATAGTTACCACTATCATCATAGCTCCAATTTCTTGAGAGTATATGTAAGCTACAATTGTTCCAACAATTGCCAAGACTTCGGCAACTATGAAAAGAACTAATTTCTTCGGAGATATTTGTATGTTTATTCTTTTCTTCTTAGCCTCTGGTCTTGATCTTCCTTCTTTTGACTGGTTTCTTTGTTTGTTGTCTTGCGGGTTCAACTAATTCTACACCTTGTTCTCTTATTCCACGGAAACAGATATCTAATCTTTGGATGGCTTCTTGGTAGTCATCGTACTTGATTTCAGTGTCCGTATATCTAGCAATTTCAAAGGATGTAAGATACTCGTCCATAACTTCTGTGGAGATGTTAGCTCTATTAGCAACTGAAAAACCAAATTCTCTTCCAGTTTCATATGGTGCACGGGACATATTTAGTAACCCGTTAGCAATATTGGCTAATCCTCCAAAGGAAGCTATAACGGCACCTTTGTAATCTTGTCTTTGCTCAAATATTCTTACATCGGCCATGACAGATGTAAACATCTGGTTTAATGATTTTACTTGTTTTCTTTTCTTGAAGAACCCAAAGATACCTCTATGACTCAATTTTCATTTCACCTACTTCTATTTTATCTACTATTTTTAATAATGCACGTAATCCGGAATTAAAGTCATTTTCAGTTATTTCTTCATGTCCGTATCGTGCTTTTTCGAAATACGAGAGAAGTGTGTACATTATCTCTCGTTCAATTTTACCTTTTTCGGCAAGTAATCGCGAAAACTCCCAAGGAGTTTGACTCTTATATCTTGGTAAGTCGAAGAATTCTCGACCAATACCTTCTACCACTGTCCAGGTTTTCAGTAATCCCTCTTGGTATCTTCCTTCCAATCCGTCTCTTTTGATATCTTCAATTATCTCTTTTAGATAATCACGTAATCGTCGTCTGAAAGTTTGTTTCTTTGCATAAGTTTGCAGAGAATGCCTATTAAACCACAAGAAAAGGACTGCTATAACTGCTATTATACCTCCTATAACACCTCCAATTATTCCTCCAATACTACCTGTTATTCCTCCTGGTGGAAGGGCGTCAGGACTATCATTGATAACAACTAAATTAGCTGGAGTTGCTGTCCTGGAATTTTCAACAGCATCCACTGCTTCAATAGTATATTCCAAATCAAAATTACCGTAATTGGGTAGTTCTATGTCTGAGAGATCAAATGTTGCCTCAAATACATCAGAGACTCCAACGCGGGTCATAGTGATATCATAATCCACATCATTGTAGGTAATGTGTAATATTACCTCAGATACTGAAGTGAGGATATCTGTCACAGTTGCAGAGAATTCAAGTACCGTATCAGGGGTTATATATGATACATTCCCAGCTACAGCAACATTACTAATTGCAGGCGCATCACTATCAACAGCTTGCACGGTCTGCATAGGACCAATGAGAGGATTTGATGAAGGTAATGCCGTATCATAGGCAATATAATACCACTCATAATGATAATTATACTGAAGTGTAAGCTGATAGAACCATTGATTGGTACTAGGTATATTGGTCATCAAAGCCACAATATAATCGGTTTGGTTTGCAAGTGTAACTAAATTGTGACTATTAACATGAAGTGTGACATTTTCCATACCGCTCCAAACAACACTATCGTTGACGAAAACAGTAATGTTGATGTATGGGGTTGTGGGGTTACCGGAAGGTAAAATAGTCGGTACTTGCTCCTCAAATGGTTCAACAAAATCTCCTAACTGGAATTCATTCGGAGAAGATTGTGAATGCAAAAATCCTTCCCAACCAAAATTAGCATCATAATAAAGAGGAACAATGGTCTGTTTAGCACCGAATTCATCCAATCCATGACCTGCAAAATCTATTACTTTAATATAATACAGGACAAAATATTTTGATTCTGCAACTGTAGCATTGAGAATACCTCTATACTGATCCCCACCAACATGCCATAACGCAAAGGATTGCCACCCACCTACTGATGTGTTACTTATAGGTTCTAAATACTCAAAGAAAAACTCAACTGATCTAATTCCTGTTCCAACATCAGTAACATAAATATCGAATTGAATGTTGAAATATGGGTCGTGAATTCCTGGATCGTAAGGATCAGGAGTTACAAACTCACCTGTAACGGTTGGTATGTTGTTATCAGGTCCATAAATATTTATTGTGCGAGTTATGGAGGTAGCTGGAGCATAATCACCACCAGAAGCTACTAACGACAGACCTGGATAAGCATGAGTGTCCTGAAGTATTGACAGAAAATTAAGAGCAGTAAAGTCAACCCAATTCTTTGTTGAAGTAATTAGGAAACTGGATGTTTCGACATCACCACCATTTGTTAGTGTAATGAGAATATTTACCTTCTCTGGTAATCTTAACCATTGATCGGTTACTGTCAAAGTATAATTGTGAGTTGCATCAAGAGATCCCCAGAAAGTACTATTGAATACAGCAGATGTTGTGCCATCTAAAATATTCGCTCCACTAGGATCGGTTAGAGTTAGCATAAGTGCAAAATAAGTATTGAACACAGAGTTATTTAAAGCTCCGGCAGCAACTGCATAACGATAATCTGCTCCAGGAACAGCTTGAGCGGTAACTGTTATTGTTTTTGTTTGTGTTTCATTAGTGGAATAATCTGGGATGACAGTATCAAT
>JAUWPI010000103.1 GCA_030611665.1 Candidatus Heimdallarchaeota archaeon
ATCCTATCATATTTATTACTTCTTCAACTCTTGAACGTATCTTCTTCTTAGGATACCCTTTCAATTTAGCAAAATATGATAGAATCTGTCTTGGAGTCATGTGGTCATAAAAAGCAGGATTTTCTATTAGAAATCCTAAATGATCTAATAAGTAATCTTTACTCTTATTAGTTAATAACTCTAAGTTACCATTGTCTCTGATCCAAACTTCTCCTGTTGATGGTCTTAATAACCTCGAAATCATCTTCATAATTGTCGTCTTTCCTGCGCCATTCGGTCCTAGCAAACCTATGATCTCACCTTTCTTCACATCTAAGGAAAAATTGGATACTGCATAGAAATCACCAAACTTCTTTGATAAATTCCGTAAACTTATCACAATATCTGAATTTTCATCTGTCATGAATATCACTTTTAATTTGTAAATTGAACATTCTGTACCCCTTGAGAAGAGAAACATATTTAAACGTTTGCAAATTACGCAAACGTTTGCAAACGAACAAATTAGTAGGCGAACCAATCTTCATTGAAGGTTCTCTTTAGAAAGAAAATTAGACGATTTTTATGTTCTTACACATTTCGCAAAGGATCTACAAATCCGTAAACTTCAACTGCCATTAAATCCTTTTAGATTATGTGTACTGTTCCAGTTCTGCTAGACTTGTTTCCATTATTTTGTTGATGACATATCCCAGATTGGAAAATTTAAAGGGTTTCGTAACGTGTTCAGCTATCCCTCTATCATGAGCGTTAATTTCAAATTGACTTGCTGAAGATATAAAAAGAATTTTCGTTTTGTTAATCCAGTCTAAGTCATTCAAATCTTCAAGCAATTCTAGACCGTTTTTCACTGGCATATGATAGTCTACTATTAATATGTCTGGTCTCTTACCTTCAAAATTAAAGTATAAATCTACCAAAGCTTCTTCCCCGTTAAAAGATTGTCCAACAATTCTATGTCCCATTTTAGTTAAGAACATAGTATACAATTCTTGTAGGTTTTCATCATCTTCTACTATATATATATCTACCATTATTGTCTTTCCTCTTTACTGCTTACTTTTCTAAATTGTTTCTTTGTAATACTTTCTTGGATACTTTTGACAACCCGTTCAAACATCCATTCTTCATTCTCCTTCCATTTTTGTTCTTTGATATTGTAATTATGAATATAAAATCTATATTTTACAGCATTATAACCGAAACTATCCGTCATATAGAACGATAAATTCTCATAATTACTTCTCATCCAATATGACATTCTTATTTGATAATATGGTGGTAACGATAATGTGATGAAAAGATCTTGACCTAAATCTTCCATGTAAATACTAAATGGTGGTCTAAACTCATTTAACAATCTGAATAATCTTGATTTTTCTTCTTCCTTGATATTACTGATAATATACGAGAATCTTATGAACATCTCAAAATATTTTCTATTTACTCCCCACCAATAATCTTCAATGAAATTTTCTGTAATGAAATGGTATTTCTTCTTAAAATCTATATAAATTGCGTTTTTTGTTCGATCTTCTGCAAAAAACTCCTCTATATACGGTCTGAAACCTTCAGGGAGACCATCAAAGTTTTCCTTTTCTTTTGGTAGTGTTAGATACTCCTTATACTTTTGAGAAAGCTGACTCATAGGTATTCTCATGTTGATTGTTATGTCCCGTAGTATAAGCATATGAATTGGATGAAACTTATTCATCGAAACTTCTGTTGATTCATTAACTTTTATTTTAGGTTTCAACTTAACATTTTTAGAAAAATATTCCTCTATATCAAATTCATCCATATCTGTAATATTATTGTAAAATGGTTGAGGATAATATGCTCGCTTCCCCACCGATTTAAAAATCTGATAATGTGAACAGAACTCCCTCCCTAGCATGAATTCTAGAAACGACTCCAAATGCTTGATCGTTCCCTTTGGTATGTCAAAAACTGTATATAACCCATACATATGCCCAAAAAGTCTGTTTCTAGAGTTTGTATATGGATGAATGTCACATGAAAGTTCAAGGAATGGAATTTGTTCAACTGTTGTTGTTTTGAAGATAACTACATATCTCTCTAATCCCAATTTCTCAGGATTGAGTGTAGAATGAACTTCCCTGATTTTATCTGCATCCTTAAGATATTCAACTTTTCTTATCATCGTTTGAGTTGATATCCCAAGTTTTCTTGCATGTTCACTAAAGGAATCTAGTGGATAATTTTCGAGAACTCGTAGTATATCTAGTACCTCTTTAGTAAAACCTCTCATGTTTCTCATCCAAATTGTTTCTAATTTAGCTAGGTATATGATAAATGTTTATGGACCTGGATCTACTCCTCCTCCTATCGGATAGTCTGGGTCACCTCCTGGTGGATCGAAAATTGTTATATCAAAGTAAAATCCTCTTTGTGCTTCATTATAAATGAAGAACCAAGATTGTAGTACGTACCAACCACTCTCGAATGCTACATTGATGAAATAAAATTTGTACAACATTTCATCTTCAGTTCTTACATGATTATCTCTATATATTGAATGAAGAATCTCTCCATCAAATTTCAAAGTTGTTTTAAAAATCAGATTCTTTGTGCCTTCAAACATGGTGACAAGAATTTCAGCATACACATCATCCTCTTTCCCATCATCATCAAGATCACAATATTCCACATGTTCAATATTTATACCATAAGTACTTGCATCTACACCAAGATTGGGTACAAGCAAAACACCCATCATTAAAATAAAGAACAATTTTAATACTTTTTTAGATCTCATGAGTATCAGTAGACTATATCTTCCATTATATATAAATATGTGGAAAATCTGGTCGTTTTTACTATTTTTTCTACTTCTGCTCAAAATGATCAATCTAGTATTGAACTTTCTTCCAAGAAGAATTTGTTATATGATAAAGACTGATATTTAAGCTTTAATAATCTAAATTTAATTTAAAAAGCGCCTAAGCTATGAATAGTAACTATTTTTTAGTGAAAAATTCTTATGCTTTTTAGAAATCACTGGTAAACTCATTTCAAAGAACAATTAAAAGAAGTAATGCAAAAGACTGGAAGAGATACTAGGGATGTAAGATTTAACATAATTTTTCTGTTTCCAAGTAAATATGAAGTGCTAAGATTTTTTGTTAGGGAAAAGTAGATAAACCTCACTTTATCAGATATTAGTGAATTAAAGATGGTTATCGAGAAGAGAAGGAACCCAAAATTACCCCTCACAAGCAAAGAGCGTAATTTGCTTACCTTAGTTGATAAGAATGAAGAAGAAATAACCCAACTTCTACAGAAACTAGTTCAAATAGAATCTTTGAATATATCAGAATTTCAGTACTGGGATAATAGAGAGATTTTCAAATATACAAAGAAACTCATGGAAGAAGTTGGGCTTAAAACTGAGATGTTTGAAGTTCCATTTATTAGCAAAAAGAAGAATGAGTTTTATTACAATTTAATCACATCATTGGAAGGGTCCGTGAAAGGAAAAACACTACAATTCAATGGTCATTTGGACATAGTTCCTTATAATGAAGAGAACTGGGATGAGGAAACTCCACCTCTAGGAGGAGTAATTAAAGATGGTAAATTATTTGGTCGTGGTTCAATTGATATGAAAGCAGGAATAGCATGTCAGATAATGGCTATGAAACTCTTGAAGGAATCGGGTGAAAAATTCAAAGGAAAACTACAGATGTGGTTTACACCCGATGAGGAAACGCATGGAGCTTATGGGTCAGCTTATATGACTAAAAACCATCTAAATGCTATTAACGCTGATGCTACTATTATTTCAGAACCAAGTATTTGGCATCCTTTAGAGAGTCCCAATATTGGAATGGGAGAAAAAGGACCACATTGGTTGAAATTTACTTTTCATGGTGTTGCAGGACATGGCAGTTGGCCCAAGGAAAAGAGCAATGCAATAAATAAAGCTACAAGATTTATGGTCAACGCAAAACGCAAATTAAAAATCCCCAAAATGAGACCACCTATTACAAGATGGCAATCTCTAACACAACTTATTACTAGAGTAGGTTTCTCAGGCTTTAGAGAGATGAGGAAGTTTAAACCAGAAAAATTGCCTCTAGACAAGGATAAAAGGGATTCTGGAATACTTTACCGGACCACTTTTAGTTTTAATGATATCAAAGCCGGAATCAAGACTAATATTATTCCAGATAGGTGCGAACTCGATGTTGATTTTAGAACAATGCCTGGTCTAAAGTCTCAAGAATTGTTTGATTCTTTAGTCAAATATTGTTCAAAACTGAAATATCGCATAGAACTACCTGAAGGCTACACTAATTTGCAACATGATGATTCTAAGTTCAAAGACAAACCAGTAGATGTCTATCTATCTATCCTCACGATAGGTGAAGGATCGGCTACAAATCCCAACTCTGAATTTGGCAAAGTAATTCAGAATGCTTTTACAGCTGTTTATGAGACTAGTCCGATTTTTTCATATGGTACAGGTTTTTCTGATGGTGGCAATATGAGAGAAGCAGGAATGAAAGACATATTTGTTTTTGGTCCTGGAGGAAGAAATGCTCACAACGCAAATGAATACGCTGATCTGAGTACGTTGAAGGATATAACAAAACTATACTTATTAATAGCATATCGTTATCTTAATAGCTAAAGAAATAGAACTGTGGTTTTATGATTGAATTTGTTAAACTAAATGTTTCAAAACACTTACCTATTTTGTTAGAACTTAATGTAGCGTATTTTGAATGGATTGCAGAAGAAGGTGAGAAATATTTGAAAATATCTTTTGAGTCAGTCATGGGTTCACCACACAGCTATGCTGCAATGATATTAGATGAGCTAGAAATCTACCAACCTCCTGGAGGTGTTTTTTATCTTCTGAAGGTTAAAGATGATTATATTGGAATGTGTGCTTTGAAAAAATTGTATCGTGATACTGGCGAAGTAAAAAGGATGTATATTAAATCGGAATATAGAGGAAAAGGTTACGGAAAAAAAATGTTAGAAAAGCTCATTAAAAAAGGTCAAGACCTTGGTTATAAAGCCTTAAGACTTGATACTGGACCCTTTATGAAAGCTGCTCAGAAACTTTATCGATCCTATGGCTTTGAAGAAATAGCTGAGTATCCAGAAGCAGAAGTTCCAAAGAAAATAAGAGAAAATTGGTCTTTTATGGAAAAGAAACTGTAATTCAAAGCAAATAATTTTCTTAATAAAGATAATCCAGTGGTTCATCGAGAGGATAGGGATCCGTGCTGTTTGCTGTACCACCTATTTGGTAGAAACCAGAGTCATCATAATCATTCCAATAATTCCCTTCTGATGTATCGATGAAAAACCAATTGTTATGTAATCCATTATCAATTGCTTGCGAGATACCAGCTAAATTATTGTTGATGAATGAATTATGATAAATCAACATATTATTACATAAATCATCAATATTTATGGCTTCTAGAGTATTATTATTGAACTCATTTGCAATAATGGAATTGAGTCTACTCTCGCAATCAATTATCAAACCATGTTTGCTGTTTTCCTTCAAGGTATTGTTTACAATTAGATTGTTGTCTCCATTGCAAATAGTAATTCCGTATTCTGAGACTGATATAGTATTGTTATTGATAGTGCAATAATTTGAATTTTCTAGATTTATTCCTTTCGTATTATCTGTAAATAGATTATTTTCAATTCTTACTTGATCACAAGATAACAGCGAAATCCCAGCAATTCCATGACCAAAAATTAGATTATTAAGAATTGAAGCAGTATCATTCTTTACATCTTTAAGATAGATCCCGTATTCAAAATTATCTGCAATATAACAATCTCTTATAATAAAATATTTACTGGTATTTGTGATTGAAATTGCATAGGTATCTTCAGAAGAAATAAACCGTTCTTCAATGATGTAAGGACTAGAAGCAGTGCCATTACCTGTAAAACTATAATTGAGAAAATCTTCATCTGAATTTATTTCTATAATATTTTTGGTAGTTCTGAGAAGCACAACAGGTATGACAGTTATTATTATAATAACAGCAAAAGTTATAGCTGCACGATACTTTTTATCCATATTTTAAATCCTCTTGAATGTATCTCACCAAATTATTTGTGAGTCTTTCATTTATACTCTATTATTATGTTTTTTCTTGCTTTCAGCAAATTCTTCTTTCATTTCTCTTACTAATTCTGGATTTGTGAAAACATCTATCGCAGTCATAGCTAATGCTTTAGTTATCTTTAACATCTGCTCATTTCCATATTCACTACTTGCCGCTTTGGCAAAATCTGTTGAATGACCATTGATCTCAACTTTACTTATCCCCATATAGGGATGAATTGTTGGAACAACATGACTCACGTTTCCGATATCACTAGAACCTAAACCTTTTCCGTGAGGTACAGTATGAGTTTCCTCTCCTATAGCATTCATGTTTTTGGAAAAAGCTGCGCCAAGTGTTTTGTTAACGTTTCTAGACATATATGCATGCCCAATTCTACTAAATACCAATTTGGCTCCAGAACTTAAAGCTGCTCCTTTAGCACATTTTTCTACCTTGTTTACAAGTTCTTCACAATAGTTATCATCTTGGGCTCGAACATAAAATTCAGCTGAGGCATAATCAGGAACAATATTTGGTTTAACTCCTCCATTAGTTATGATTCCATGAATTCTAGCATCACTGGTTATATGTTGCCTTAGGGTACTTATTCCATTGTAGGTTTGTATGATTGCATCCAAAGCATTAATCCCTTTTTCTGGTTCAGCTGAAGCATGAGCCGTTTTACCAAAAAATTCTATCTTGATTTCTTTGACAGCTAATCCTCCTCTTCCAACATAATTCTTTGTAGCTGAGGGATGAAACATCATTACTGCATCAACTTCATCAAACAATCCAGCTTTTATCATGAAAATTTTTCCTCCTCCTCCTTCTTCAGCTGGAGTACCCATGAAAACTAATTTGCCTGGTAAATCCATTTTTATTGAACCTAAGGCTAAGCTTGCTCCTAAAGCTGTAGTTGCAATTAAATTGTGACCACACCCATGTCCCATCCCAGGTAAAGCGTCATATTCTGCTAGAATTGCCACAACTGGACCATCGTTTATATCAGGATGTATGGCATGAATTGCTGTTTCTAGATCTGCTACACCAAGTTTGGTCTCAAAGCCTGCTTCCTGAAGTTTTTTTGCTAAAAGCTTGGATGCTATGAACTCTTCAAACCCTAATTCCGGGTTATCAAAGATTTCTTTACTTACTGCTAATAGTAACTCCTTATTCCCATCTATGAATGAAGATACTTTTTCCTTCAACTTACTAACCAAAAAATAGAAAAAAACCCAATATAAAAATTTACTTCCGATTCTTCTCAAACCAGACTATTGCAAAATCTATAAGTTCCTTCATAGGAAGCAATTTCGAGTCTGCTTGACCAATTTTTCCTTTAAGGATTGGATGTTCTTTTTCAAACTCTGAACCTAATTTGGGAAAATCTTCATCGTTATAATCAAGATCTTCAAAACTTACCCATACTCTCTTACCCTTATCAAACAATGCTGCACCTTGCTTTTGTATGGGTTTATCATCTAAGTTAGCTTTGCATTCAGCATAATGTAGTGAAGTATTGTTTTGATGATTAACACCTAATAGGAGAATCTTTGCTTTAAAATTGTATAATTTCTCAAGAGGAGAATTTTCACCAAAACAAGGTGTTAGGTCATGTCGACCACATATTTTGTCCTTATACTTACCCCATGCTGCAAATGAACTTTGAGGGTGATTTGAACGTAACACTCCTGGGTAACTACGAAATGTTTCAGATATTCTACCCATACCTCTTGAAGTAGAATAATCGGGATGATAAGCTGGCATATTATTGCGAATTATTTGTTTCCATTCATCAGGAACAGGTGGATTTTTCCAGTTTTCTGGATTGGTGTTATCTGAAGTCATTGTTGGCATGACAAGAGTTCCTTCAGGTGATAGAACTTCTATTAGAGCATTAACTACTGCAACTGAAGTTCCAGCAATCCATCCTATTTTACTCATTGAACTGTGAACTAAAACAATTTCACCAGCTTTCAAACCCAAATTTCTAAAATCTTCAATTAGTCTATTTTGGGTTATAGGTATTTTTGTTTTCTTAACGACTTCATCCTCTTTTTTTGCAAACATATGCAGAAAAATCACGGGAGCTGTGATAAGCTTTTCGAAAAGATAGAAATAAAGATTTACTTATTTCTTAGCTATTACCCAGTACATAAGCTCATTTCCTCTATCGAGAATTTCATCAAAGATGATTTCAAATCCAGCATCTAATATTAGATTTCTGGATATTTCGGGTTTATGACAACTCCAATACATATCTGTTCCAAGAAAATCATCCACTCCTTCATTTTCACGTGGATTGAAAACCAGTATCATAAAACCTTCTTTTTTTAGCATTCTATGGAAGTTTTTTATAATCTCTCCATGCTTCTGCTTTGGAACATGAAACATTGCATAGATGGATACTAAACCATCAAAATGATTATCTGGAAAATCTAGATCAACCATATTATATTGAAAGAACTGCGCTTCTGGAACATTTTCTCTTGCTTTATTTAACATCCCTTCTGAAATGTCTATACCAATTAAATCAAAGCCTTTTTCAACAAAAAAGTTTGCTACTGGAATACCTACTCCACATCCTACATCGAGCATTTTTCCGTTCTTTGGAAGGTATTCAACAAATTTTTCTAGCTCTTGAGAATTATCGAACTGATGTCTAAAGCCGAGAAAATTCTCTGATATCTTATCATATCCTTCCTTGACAAGATTCTCTTTGTCCATGTTTTCCAAGAATATATTGATTTTAAGAATATTATGAAATCCCACTTCTATGATTCTTTTTCAATTTCTTCTTTGATTCTCTTGTTTCTCCGTTTTATTTTCTTTGGTAAGGCTTCAAGTTCTTCTTTGCTTGGAATATATAGTTGAAGACGCTTCGTTTTCACTTTACGCAGTGGTCTTGTTGTAACAATTATCAGGTGCTCTAAACCAAACTTATATCCCGTTTTAGACCACAGATAAACACCTAACCCCCAGAATGTGAAAATTACAAACTCGTAGAGGAAAATCGCTCCTACATTTGTCATAAATAGATCTGCTGTTCCAAACTCTTGAACTGGACCTCCAAATAATCGATGGAAAACAAAAGCAAAAATGTTATTGAAGAAAGGTTCAAAGAAGTAGATGGTTAGAGTCGCTACTCCAAATCTTCTGATATATGCAGTTTTTTTAGCTAAGCGAATTTTTTTGTCACTACTAGTGTACTCAAATTTCTTAACAAGAAAAACGAAAATGAACATCATACAACCTATACTTAAGAAAAACAACTCTCTTGGATAAATCTCGTAATCTAAAATACCAAAAAGTCCTGCTTCAATACCTGTTGCCTGAGCTAGAGTAATAGCTGTTGTAATAATGAACCCTCCCAAGAAAAGGCTCCCAAATCCATATCCATAACGTTTGATCCATTTTATATCCTGTTTTTGTACAACAAGATAACCTCCAACCATCCCAAAAATGGCATAGATACCCATCGGAAAGAATGAGAGTTGAGCACCAAAAAAAAGGCGTAAAATGTATGCAAAGAAGGTGAATATTCCTCCTTTAAGAAATAGAGCACCAATATAATCGTAAGTCCATTCACAGATAAAATTATTCATACCTGCCCAAACTAATCCAATACTTAGTAAAATAATGACATTACGTTTTGTCTTCTCTCTTCCTCCATTTCTGAATAATATCCATAAGAGAAAAACAACCATAAAACCGCTCAACCCAATTGCTGGTAAGGATCCTATTTGGAATACTTTTTCAGCTGTAGGAAGCCTGAAAGTTCCATATTCTAATAGATGAGAAAGCACTGAGAAATTGTATTTTCCATAAGCCGTTGTACCTGTTGGGAAAGTATTAGTCCATGTCCTCCCAAAAAGAAAACCTTTGAGTGGGTCTAAAAGTAGAAGGATAGTACTATTGATTAATATTGGGACAACAGCTTTTCTGAACTTAATTCCTCGTTCAAGTCTGTTAAAAACGTTATATGTGTTAACTAAAGAGCTGATAAGAGGAAATCCTCCTCCCCAAGTGCCCATAAAGAATAATAGGAATGAAGCTAATCACAACCCAAAAACTAACAGTTTCTAGAGCTATGGCTTCTGTTTGCCAAATTCCATAGATTGTTGGGTGGATAAAAAGCACACCCATGATAGCAATTCCTTTAACTACATCAACAGAAAGTAACCTTCTATCATATCGTCCTTCTACTTCAGTCATAAGAAAGAGATTGATAGGTTACAATTTAAAGTTTTTTGGAAAAATGTCAAATTTGTGAAGAAAATCTAGTAAAAAGCAATTGCTTAAACAAATTAAGTTTTATATACATTTAATAATCGAAGATTATATCAAATGAGTTTACTTAATAAACAAATTAGATCAACTGATAACAAAAGTGGTAAGATGAGTGCTTTTACTACATTTTCTCAATGGCTAAGAAAAAAACTAAAAACTGAGAAAAGAGCCAAAATCCTTATAGTTGGTCTTGATTCAGCAGGAAAAACCACCCTGACAAAATACATGAATACAGGGGAATATCAAGATGATACTACTCCTTGAATATGTCAGAATATTGATTCAATTAACTTCGAAGGATGGGATATAACAACAATAGATGTAGAAGGTCAATAGCAATTTCGGTTTTTATGGGAGGTCCATTATCCCGGTTGTAGCGCAGCTGTTTTTGTAATAGATGCTGCCGATATCGAACGATTACCAGAAGCTCGCGATATTTTGAGAACCCATGT
>JAUWPI010000067.1 GCA_030611665.1 Candidatus Heimdallarchaeota archaeon
GTCCGAGATGCAAAGGGTTAGTTGCTATTCCTCCAATTAGTGGTCCTTCATTTGAAGATATCAGCCTATCCTCAATGTGGTCTTTACATCATTTCCTTCCTAATTTTTCCAAACCAATTTCACTTTTTGAGGGCAATACTCCAATATTACCCGTTAAAAATATTGCTGATTATCAAGATTTAGGATTGAAACTCGACTTCAGGAATCCTACTGGTTCTTTTAGAGATAGAGCAAGTTCTTTATTAGTTTCTGATGCATATCAAAACAAATCACAAACTATTGTAGGCGCTAGTACTGGAGCTTTTAGTATTAGTCTAGCAGCTTATGCTGCAAAAGCTAAAATTAATTCTATAAGTGTTGTTCCACAAAATCTAGAACTTTCCAAAATAGAACAAATCAAAATATATGGAAGTAAGATTATTGAAAAAGGTGAGTCAGTTGACGATGCTATTGAATATTCCTTTAATATAGCAGAGGATAATCAAGCATATCACGCATCTCCCGATAATAATCTTCTAACTATTGAAGGTCAGAAAACAATTGGTCTAGAAATAGTCTTACAGAAAGATATCATAGATAGTATAGTAGTACCAAGAGGTTCGGGATCTTTAATTTATTCTATTTTTCGAGGTTTTGAAGATGCTATTGCTTCAGGATGGATTACAGAATACCCAAGGATTTACGCCGTTTCATTAGAAAAAACTAAAGTGGCTCATCTAGCAGAATCATTAGAGATTACTAAAGTATTTCTTTTGGAAGAAGTGAAAAAGATAATTCAAGAAACAAATGGAAATGAGCTAGAAATCGATGCAGAATCTATGCTAGATGAAGCTTTAATTTTAGCTAAAAATGAAGGACTGTTTATTGAACCAGCATCCGCATCAGTATTAGTTGCTGCTAAAAATCTCATTCAAGAAGGGTTGATAGATCCAAAATCTAGTGTCGCAATCCTGTCTGGTTCCGGATTAAGCACACTCAATGTTTACGCTGCTAGATTAAGAGGAAAGAAGAAAGTTGTTTGGGGATTATCAGAAAGCTCAACTACAAAGTTTGAAATTCTCAATCTCATAGCTGGTAAAAAAGCTGATTATGGTTATTCAATCTGGATTTCTTTGGGAAAGAACCAATCTCTCCAATCAATCTATCAACATCTAGCAGAATTAGAAGAAAAGGGTTTGATTGTTCCTAGTGAGAAAGAAGTTAAAAGAAAACACTATGAATTATCAAAAAAAGGTCTAGAAACTTTGGATAATATGCGAAATTTGATAGACTATCTATGATTTAGAAATTAAAAAAGAAAAAAATAATTGGATAATTTATTTTACAGTTAGCAATTTCCATCTTGTAGCTGAAGTTGTTCTTGAGTTCCATCTTGTTCACAAATACAAGTACAATTACAGGTTCCATCTTGAAGTTGATCTCTAATACGATCTCTTTCTCTTATCTGATCACCATCTCCAGGGGGGATACAGGTGCCATTACCGTTATTTGTTTCAGGAGGAACCATTGTACTATTGTAATTATTTTCATTTGGATCTTCACATGTACCATCTTGATACTGGTCTCGATCTCTATCGAAATCTCTTACAATTACTGTTTCATCAGCATATCCAATCATTGAAAGCTGTGTAGCTAAAACTAGTAGTGCTAGAAGACTTATACCAGTTAGTAATTTTTTATTTTTCATAAGCTTCAATTACCTCTTTTTTCAGATATATGAATAGATTGTCCTTTAAAATATTAAAGTAGGAAATAAATTGTCTCGTAAAACGGAAACTTTGATAGAGAAATTATTCATTCATCTTCTTTGCATTGCTTCAGATATCCACCTAAAAGGTTTTATAGGTTTATACAAGTTGTAACTTGAATATATTTCTGTTGGTGAGAATGTGAGTACAAATGAAGATAGCCTTAGTCAAGAAACAAATCTATCTGATCAAGATTATTTATTAAGAAATAAAATTCTAAAAGAAGTCTCTTCTATACGTGGGATTGCGTTAATTGTATCTTTTACAGCACTGGTATTCTTATCTACATCAATTTTCTTCATTTATATTCCTGCTTCGAATGGATTTTTTAACATAGGAGAAGCTTTTGTTTATTTAGCTGCATTAATAGGTGGTCCTATAACTGGTGCAATTGCAGGTGGATTAGGCGCTTCAATGGCCGATTTAGCTTTAGGATTTGGTCATTTTGCTCCAGCAACAGCAATACTGAAAGCACTCGAAGGTTTTGTAGTTGGACTTTTATTCCATTACAGCAGAAGAGTTTATGGTTGGTTAAAATATGTATTTATTGGAATAATATGCTCATTCCTAATTGGTTTTTCTGCATTTTTAACTACTCAAACATTTAATATTGGTCTTTCATTTTATGGCGCTGGAGAATTTTCTGTTAACATTCCAGGGTATGTTTTTCTGATTTTTTCTATTATTCTCACGATTATAATTATTCTAGTGCTTCTCCTACTCAAAGAAAAAGGTGAGATGGCACTTTCTTGTAGTCTAGGTGGGATCATTATTGTTATAGGCTATTATTTATATGAAATTTACATTCTCAGCTATGATCCAACTTTAGTAGCTCTTGAAATTCCCTTCAATATTGCACAAGTAATATTTGGTGCGGCAATAGCTATACCTATTGTATCCTATTTGAGAGAACTAGGTGTAATCCATTCGGATATTATTGAAGACAAAGATATAGCAGAGGAAAAAGTACAAAAATAGATGTCAAATTAATTTGTTAATACTTACCAATTACTGAGGATTATAATGCTCCGCATAAGGAATTTATCAGTCAAATATCAATCAGATAAAAGATATGCTCTTAATTCTGTAAATATTAACGCAAAAGCTGGTGAGTTCATTGTAATTGCTGGTCCCAGTGGAAGTGGTAAAAGCACTCTAGCAAATGTAATTATGAGCTTGATACCTAATTTCATAAAAGCAGATATTAATGGAATAATCGAGTTTAACGATGAATCTATTTTTAGTTTGGACAGAAAAGAATTGATTAAATTATTAGGATATGTACCTCAATATCCTAGTGATTTCACTACATCTTTATTAGTTGAAGAAGAGATAGCGTTTGTTTTAGAAAATCTTGCAATTGAAGCTAATGAAATTAATAAAAGGCTTGATTCTATTCTTGATCTATTAAAGATAAAACATCTGAAAAAACGATTAATTACTGAATTAAGCTCTGGAGAATTACAGAGAGTAGCTTTGGCTGTTGCAATTGTAACAGAAGCCCCTTTGATAATACTCGATGAACCTATTGCAAGAATTGATTCAAAATCTGAAGTCATGTTAACTGAATTATTAAGAGATATTGCAGACAAAGGTCATTTAGTTATAGCTTTTGAACACCGACTAGATTACATATTGCAAAAAGCTGATAGACTCATCATATTAGATGAAGGTAAAATAATTTCAGATGACCTACCAAAGAAAACGGTTAATTTGTTGAAGAATATTGATCCTCCAGAAATATCTACACTTGAATGTTCATCAAAAGAACAAATACTACTAATTGAGGAAGCAGTTGAGAAATGCAGATCTCTTTTTACAAACTTATCTGAAAGACAATACAATCTTAACGACCAGAGGTTTGCAAATAATGAGAATGATGTTTCGGTTAGATTGGATAACATTAGCTTTCGATATAACTCCAAAACATCTATGGTTCTGAAAGACATAGATCTATCTTTGTATGCTGGTCAATCTATTGGATTAATGGGTATTAATGGTAGTGGAAAATCTACTCTTTTGAAAGTCATTTCAGGCATTAATAAAACAGCAAGTGGTGAGATTTATCTTAATGATTCAAGAGTTAAAAGCATAAGGAAAAGTAAAAATCATGTGATATTAGTTCCTGAAAATGCTAAACTGTTTTTGATAGGTCCAACTCCTTTCCGTGATTTATCTCGAATTATTAAAGAACCAAAAACAATTCACTCATTGTATAAGGAAACCGCATTAACTCCCCTTATGAATAAGAAACTCTATCATTTAAGTGAAGGAGAAAGAAGGTTGTTTGCTATTGTAAATGCTTTCCAATTCTCTGATGAAATTATCATAATTGACGAACCAACCATTGGTTTAGATAAATGGGGGAGAAAGATTCTTTCTAATCTAATTAGAAGTGCTACAGCTAAAAATAAGACAGTAATAATAGCTTCTAATGATCCTAGGATTTTTGTTGATCTTGATAGATTAATTGTTATTCAAGATGGTAACATAAAGCTAGACGGAAACCCAAGAAAAGTTCTTTATGAACTAGAAAATAAAACTGACTTAATTCCAAATCAAATTGTTTGTTTCATCCAAATGATGGAAGAACAATTCCAATCAAAATTACCTCATTTCGTAAATACGAATGAAGTAAATGAATTTCTAAGGAGTGTTAAATAGATGTCTTTTATGTTGAGAAGAATATATGACGGATTTCTTTTTAAACCAGACAGGTTTCATATCCATCCTTTGCTTGGGTTAACAATTATTCTACTACAATTTGGTTTTCTAATACCCAATATAAATTGGTCTCTTGCCCTTCTCCTATCATTTGTCATTCTTGAGAATATAATATTTAGAAATATTAGAGGATCACTAAGCATTCTATGGTCACTCCTTCCTGTTATTATTATTCTCGGTGGTTTAACTTTTCTTTTTGGAGGATGGTTACTCTGTTTTCGAGTACTATCTAGATTCTTTATTGGTGCAATAGGTTTTTCCTTTTTCTTTACCTCAACTAACCCATCAGATTTAACCAGATCTTTAGAAAAACTGTACTTAGGTTCAAAGGTAGCTTTGATACCTTCCTTAGCTCTTGTAATAATACCTCGTATTGCTAAAGATTCTGAAGATACATTCAACACTTTACGTTTAAGAGGTGAGATTCAAGGAGGTTTTTACCGTTGGTTACCAAAAACATTAGCTATACTCATTGCTTCGGTTATCTATAGATCCGAATTCTTAGCTCAATCACTTTATTTCAGAGGATTTGGTATTCAAAAAAGAACTCATTACAGAAAAATAAAGATGACATGGATGGATGTAAGTAGATTGGTCATTTGGGTAACCTTCCTTACTTTGTTTATTACTTTTAATTATTATGGGACTCTTAATTTCTTTGTTTGATTGAATACTAATGAATAAACTGAAATCAGTCTATTTCTAAATCCATCTCTGATTGCTTCGCTTTTTCCCTAATGATTCTCTTTTTTGAAAGATCATAGAAACTTGCCATTGAAATGATACCAATAACAAAACAAATTATTGGTACAACTACGATAAGTAGTTTAATTCCAATTATTGCAGTTTCAGTTTGTTTGTATGCATTTCCATTGTAACCTGTCAATCCAAGTATCAATGAAATCACTGATGCTTCCAAGATCATTGCAATTCTTACAGCGAATCCATAAAAACCAAAAAAAAGACCTTCTCTGTTTTTACCATATTTGTGATAGTCATCATCGATGATTTCTCCAATCAGAATCTCTGGAATGAGCATCAATCCGGCTAAAGGAGCACCAATTATTCCCATAAGGACAATAGTACTTAAATTAGTAGTAAAGAAGAACAAAGGTATTAATATTAATGAAAAAAGTACAGCACTAGTAAGAAAAACAACTTTTGGACCCTTTTTAAATGACACTCTTGCCCAAACAATGAAGAAAATTGCAGCAGTTACTACTCCAGCCCCATATATGTAACTTTCGAATTTTGCAGGTTGATTCAGTATCCATTTATTGAAATAAGGAACCATAGCTAGAAGAGTCAAATAAGCTATATTTGCAAAACAAAAAGAAAACAGGAAAGCAATATAATTCTTATTTTTCAAAACTTCTTTCAATTCGGCTAAGTATGAACCACTTTGAGGTTTAATGGTTTTCATTATTTCTTTATCTCTGCAACCATAAATAGATAAAATAAAACCTAATAGAACAAAACCTGCTATAATTAAAATGGCTTTACGATAGGATTCAAGATTGTTGTATTCAAAAATCAATGGACCAATTACAACTGATACTATTACACCTATGACAGCTATCAGTTGTCTCAATGCAGCAACAAGGTTTCTCTCTTTTGTTGTTTTAAATTTCTCCGCATACAATGTCTGCCAGTTAAGAATAACAATTGTGTATAAAGTATCAAAGATAAGTAGAGAAGTAATAAAATATAGAAAAATTTTTACCTGATTTTTACTTTCTACTAAGGATATTGGAATAAACCAAATAGCTACAAAAGCTATTGTTAGAGGTATGAAACCAAATAAAATATAGGGGAATCGCCTTCCAAATCTAGTCCGTGTTTTATCTGATAACCAGCCAAATAATGGATCATTAACTGCATTCCATATAGCATAGATGGTCATAACAATCGGAATATAAATTATATTTAGTTTCACTTCATCAGTATAAAAATTGTAAATTCTTGTATTAAAGAAATTAATAAGTATAGCACCTGAAATTGCTAATGAAGCATATGATATAATATTGAAAGTTCGTTTTTTTTTATCTGATTGCAAACCAATACAAAAAATCTTCAGTAATATAAAAATGTTTAATCATTTATGAAAAAAGCTGCTACTTCCTCAACTGCTTTTAGAATCTCTTCAGAAACTTCACCCATGAACGTTAAATCCTTTACTTGGGCTCCGATAAGCTGAAATTTTTTACCTTTCACTTCAATAATGTTTTTTATTTGCTCATAAGGGATAGTATGAGTTGATATTTGTGTTATTTTTGTATCAAAATCGTTTTTTACGATGATTTCGCCTGGTTTACCATGGAAATCTACAGCATCAATGAGAAAAACATGCTGTACTTGCTTATTTTCAATCAAATCGAATAGAAAAACAGATAGGTCGTTATCTAGCTCAGAAAAAACCTTTTCGGGGTATTTTTCTTTAAGTTTTTCACCTACTAATATACCAAAAGAATCATCAGCTCTATCGCTATTTCCAAGACAAATAAAAGCGTATTTTTCAATTTCTGAAGAAGAAAAAAAAGGGAGGGATAGAGGCAATTACTCTTTCACCAATTTAACCATATGACAGCTGCATGAGATGCATGGGTCATAAGCTCTAGCAATCATTTCCAAATGAAGTTCAGTATCAGGATTGTCTTCTGCTAATAATTTCTCTGCAGCCACCCAAATGTATTTTTCAATATCATCTAAGAATTGAGCTGTAGGTGTAATAATATCTGCATTGACAATTTTTCCATCTTTGATTTCATATGTATGATATAAAGTACCTCTTGGTGCTTCTACTGCAGCGGTTGCTGTACCATCTAATACCTCAGGAATGACCATTTCAGGATCGGGTAAAGCTTTGATTTTTTCGATGAGAATTGGTATTTGTTCAAAAGCCCAGAGTGCTTCAATTGCCTGACATAAGTTATTATATATAGGATTTGACTTCCAGCTTTCATTGAAATATTTATCATACTTCTCTTTTGCTTCACCTGTTAATCTATCACCAATTAAAGCAAGTCTTGCTAAAGCACTAACCGAGAAAGGTTTGTCTTGATATTTTGATCGTTTAGCATAACTATGAGGAACAACTCTTTCATTTGTCATTTTCTTGTATTCTTCTACTGGATATTCCTCACCTGTAGAAATAAGGATTGTATCTCCTTCAAAACCAAATTTACCATCAGCTGGATTACAGCACATGAAAGTAGTATCTCTAACACCATATTCTGGTATTGGTAATGTTGCCATAAGATCAATAATGGCTGATACCCAAGATTGATATTCTGCTGCGTTTTCAAGGAATTTGTCTAATTCTTCATTTGTTGGTATCCGTCCAAATCCACCAATTTGAGGATTCTCTCCGTGTATTTTTCTTCCCATAAGAAGTTGCATCAATTCTGTACCGTATTTTTTCATTACAACTGCTTGAACCACAGTTTCTTTGTGAGTTGCTAGTAATGCAATAGCAGAAGGTTGCTTGAAGAAATCAGGTAAAGCTAGATAATAAACATGCAAAATGTGTGATTCTACATATTCAGCAAGATGCATAAGTTCTCTAAGCAGTTTAACCTTCTCAGGAACCTTTACTTTAAGGGCTTTTTCAATCGCTTTAATTGAAACATTTCTATGAGAAACTGTACAAATAGCACAGATTCGAGAGACTAAAGAAAGAGTTTCTGTGTATGTCTTCCCTCTAACAAGAGCTTCAATCATACGTGGTCCTTCAAAGATATCAACTAAGACTTTATCCACTTTACCATCTTTGGTAAAGACTTGAATTCCTCCGTCACCTTCTACTCGGGAAATAACATCAACACTAATTGTTTTTTCAGCCATTTTCAATCACCTTTTAACGCTTGTTCGACTTTATTGCCGCCAAACAACTTCAATTTTCTAATTACTTCTTCTTCTGATAGACCAATTTCCTTTAATTTATCAATCATGGAAGGATAATTTGCACCTTCGTATGTACCAAAACAGCCTATACAGGAAATATCAATGCTGGGACAGGTAGCGTTACAACCTGCAGCTGTTACTGGTCCTAAACAGTATTTTCCATGAAGTAAGAAACAATCATTTCCTTCATATTTACATTCAACACAAACTGGCATTGGATACTTTTGAGGTAATAAACCACTGATCAATTTTGTATAAATTGGAACAAAGTTTTCAGCAGAAATAGGACAGCCTGGAATCATGATATCGACATCTATGTACTCACTGATTGGTTGAGCAGGTCTGGGTTGTCCTACAAGATCTAAAAATTCGGGAACCTCACCACTCTTACCATAGACATATTCCATTCTTTCTTTGAATGTTTCTACATCTTCACCAAGATATTGAATTCCACCATAGCAAGCGCATGTTCCGAGCGCAACAACAACGTCAGCCATTTCACGGATTTCTTTCAGTTCCTTTAATTGCCTTTCAGTATTAATACTTCCTTCAACAACTGCAACATCAACTTTTGGAACTTCTTGATGAGATTGAGCCATATGGAAAAATTTGATATCAGCACTTGTAAAGAAATCAATAGTACTATCTTCCATATGAAGAATAGCTAATTGGTCTCCTGCACAACCAGAAAAACCAAAAATACCTACGACGGGTTTCTTTTCTCTTTGCCACATTTAGATCAACTCCTTGATGTGTTGAACATCATAATACGTGAAAACTGGTCCTTCTAAGCAAGTATATCTTCCTCCAACTGCACAATGTCCACAGTGTCCCTGACCGCATTTCATTCGTCTTTCAAGTGTCATTAAAATCTGATCTTTTGGAATGTTAAGTTTTAACAATTCTTGAATAACAAATTTATACATTATTGGAGGGCCGCAAATTATTGCGGTTGTATTCTCACTGTCTATTAGTTCTCCTAGTTTTGGGATTAATTGTGTAACGAAACCAACATTATAGGGCCATTCACCAGTATCATCTTCATCAACTGCTAGATGAGTATCAATAATCTGTCTTTGATTCATTGCGATAAAATCTCTCTTGTAAAGCATATCCTTCGGACTTCTTGCTCCATTTAAGAAGAAAACCTTATTGTATTCTTCTCTTCTATCTTCTATATAGAGTAAAACAGATCGTAATGGTACTGCGCCTAATCCTCCTGAGACGATTATAAGATCTCTACCTCTCAGGTCTTCCATTTCAAAACCATCTCCATATGGACCTCTTATGTCAATTGTATCTCCTTTTTTGAGTTTGAAAAGAGCTTCTGTAAAAGATCCAACTTTTCGAATACCGAATTCTATGAAATCTCTTCTTGTTGGAGTTGAAGATAATGAGAATGTGGCTTCACCTACTCCTGGGAGGGAAAAGATAACAAATTGTCCTGGTCTATATTGGAAATCTTTGTTCATAGTAATATCTTTACATCTTAACTTGAAGTATCTTGTATCGTCAGTCAAATCTCGAATTGCTAAAATTTCAGCTGGTTGAGTCTTGTATGTACTGATTTCTTCTTTATCTTTTGATGCTGTCATTGGTCACAAACCTCCTGTGTTTCGCAAACTTCTTCAAAGAGTGCATTGGAAACAGTTATTACATTTATGTCAACCGGACAGTAGGCTATACACCGACCACATCCAACACAGCTTGGTTGTCCCCATCTGCCAATGTATTCTTTCAATTTGTGTGTATAGTATAATTTCAATCTTGCAGTTCGATCAGGTCTAAAATCATGATTACCAGCTACCATTGAATAATAAGGTAGAGTGCAACTGTCCAACATCCTTTCTCTAATTCCTTCTTCTGCATTCATCATTATTTTATCATCTACATGGAAACAGTTGCATGTTGGACATACCAAACTACATGTTCCACAAGACAGGCATTTTTCCCCGAATTGTTCCCATACTTCACTATCATAGTTCAAATGTATTATATCTGCTAGATACTTATATGAGGGAATTGAGGTCGTGAACATACTTGATCTCTCTTGTTGCCATCTAACATATTCTTGAATCTCTTCTTCAGAAACATTTTCTTCAAGCAAATTCTCTGCTTCAATAGCGATACCTAGACCTTTGTCTGACCCTACCCATAGTAGGTAGAAGTCATCCAATTCTGTTAAAAATAGATCAAATCCATCTTCAACCATGTCTGTACCTGTAGATTGGCAGACGCATTTATCATCTGGTAAACAGGAATGTCCGATTATTATAAGATTTTCACGTCTTTTAGCATAATATGGATCTTTGATATTTCCCAAGAATAATCTGTCCAATATCTTAATTGCATGAATATCACATGGATGAACTCCCATCACTATTTGTGGTTCATCATCCGGAAGAACTTCTGTTTGTCCAAATTTTACGAAACGTAAGGTTGTATATTTAGCTGGAGTAATAAACTTTTTCGGACTAATAATCGTTCTTTGAAAGTCAAAATCTAGCTCCGAATAATCTTTTATTTCCTCATAGGAATATTTCTCTTTTTGTTTAACTGGTCCAAAAAGCTTCCCCTTGTTTTTTATTAGTTCTACGAACTCTGGAAACTTCTCTTTAGACATTTTATACGTCTTCATGTCAAATAATTTTTTTGTAGTATGTTTATAAGGTAATCTAAATCGACATCTATTTTCACTACTGAATTTAGTTCAAATTATATCCTTAAAAACTTCGCTAGAAAGATGCTAAAATTCAAAAAATATTATGTTTAGAGTTCACTGTTAGATATCTTCTCTGTGCATATTTTCAGCACATCAATCTAGGAAAAAGAATGATATGCGAATAGATTGTTTAATTAGATGTACTGTTTAATAGTAAGAAAAACTTATAACATATACTAAATCTATTTTATTAATATAACAACTAACACAAATCTGCTTGAAAAGGCATCAATTGCCACTTTATGACACAAATCAATGTTGAGTCATAGCCCCACACTTCTGAAACTACTTTGTTACTTCACTAATATCTACTACATCTATTCCTACAAGGTGAATAAATGAATAAAGAAGAAATTGAAGAGAGAAAGATTACTAATAGTAGTAAATTACAATTTGCTTTTTATTGGGCAGCTAGCTGCGGAGGATGCGAAATAGCAGTTTTAGACATAAATGAAAAAATACTGGATGTTGTGGCTATAGCTGATATTCTTTTCTGGCCAGTTGCAATTGACATTAAGTATAAAGATGTTGAAGAAATGGAAGATAATCGTATTGATGTTTGTTTCTTCAATGGTTCAATAAGGACTTCAGAGCAAGAACATTTAGCTCATCTTCTTAGAAAGAAATCTAAAACAATGGTAGCATTTGGTGCATGTGCAGTTAATGGGGGAATTCCTGGTTTAGCGAATTTAGCAAATCGCGAAGAAATTTTCAACGTTTCGTATCTAGATAACCCTTCAACAGCTAATCCACAAAAAACTCTTCCTAAAACAACAGTTGAGGTTCCAGAAGGAACTCTTACTCTTCCTGAGTTTTATGATGAAGTCAAGAGTCTGAATCAAGTAATTGATGTTGATTACTACTTACCTGGATGTCCACCACATCCTGACATGATCATGACAGCAATAGGTGCAATTGCAGAAAATAAACTTCCTGAGAAAGGAGCTATATTAGGACCTCTAAAGTCAGTCTGTGATGAGTGTAAATTTGAAAAAACAGAAAAGAAAATTGTTTCAATTAAGCGGATATATGAACTAGACTTTATCGAAGACAAATGTCTCCTAGAACAAGGAGTTATATGTTTAGGTCCAGCTACGAGAGGTGGTTGCTTAGCTCAATGTCTAGAAGCATTTATGCCTTGTACTGGTTGTGGAGGGCCAGCTCCAAATTCTATTGATCAAGGTGCAAGCATGATGTCAGCATTAGCTTCTATCCTTGGATTAGAGGGAGAGGAAGAGATGAAAGAAGAGGAAGTGGAGAAACTGATTGAACAAATAGTAGATCCAGTTGGTACTTTCTACAAATATGGTTTACCGACAGCAATAATTAACAGGAAAGTGCAAGAATGACAACAATAACAATAAATCCAATTACTCGATTAGAAGGTCATGGAAAAATTATTATCTTCCTCAATCCTGAGGGAGATGTTGACAATGTCTATCTTCAAATACCAGAATTGAGAGGTTTTGAAAGATTTGCTCAAGGGAGAAGAGCTGAGGATATGCCTCAAATTACTTCTAGAATTTGTGGTGTGTGTCCTGTTGCACATCATTTTGCATCAGCAAAAGCATTGGATAGAGCATTTAATGTAGACCCTCCAATTGTCGCTAAGAAGCTAAGAGAGCTTATGTATAGTGGTTATTTTATCTATGACCACATTCTTCATTTCTATTATCTTGGGGGTCCAGATTTTATTGTGGGTCCAGATGCACCAGCTGCTCAAAGAAATATTTTAGGTGTAATAGAAAAAGCTGGATTAGAAATAGGAAAAGAAGTAATTAAACACAGAGCGTACGGTCAAAAAATAACAGCAATATTGGGAGGTAAAGCTACTCACCCCGTTTGTGGACTTCCAGGTGGTGTTTCTAAACCTCTTTCAGATGAAGAAGTAAATGATATCAAAACAATGGTTACATCTTGTATTGATTTTGCTCAATTCACGCTAAAGATTTTTGATGATATTGTTCTTAAAAATGAAGATTATGTAAAACTCATATTAAGTGATCCTTATACATTAAAGACATATAATATGGGCCTTGTCGATGAAAACAACAAAGTCAATTTCTATGATGGACTTATTAGAGTTACTGATACTAAAGGCAAAGAATTCCTCAAATTTGATGTTAATGATTATTTTAAACATATAGATGAGCATGTTGAGGAGTGGAGTTATATCAAATTTCCATATCTGAAAAAGATTGGTTGGAATGGTTTTACTGAAGGTCAAGAAAGCGGTATTTATAGAGTAGGATCACTTGGAAGGTTAAATGCTGCTGATGGAATGGCAACACCATTGGCAAATGCAGAATACAATAGAATGTATGAAATTTTAGGAGGAAAACCTGTCAATTCCACTTTAGCTTTTCATTGGGCAAGATTAATAGAACTATTGTATGCAACAGAAAGAGCTCAAGAGCTGATAAATGAACCAGATATCACTTCCAAAGAAATCAGAAACCCAGTCGGAGAACCTGGAGAAGGAATCGGTGTTACTGAAGCAGCTCGTGGAACTCTTATCCATCATTATAAATTGGATGATAAAGGATTAATCGAAAAAGCTAATCTAATCGTAGCAACAACAAACAATTCAGCTGCAATAAGCATGTCAATTAGGGAGGCTGCTAAGGGTTTGATCAAGAAGGGAAAAGTAAATGATGGTTTACTCAATATGGTAGAGATGGCGTTTAGAGCTTATGACCCATGTTTTGCATGTGCTACTCATTCTCTTCCTGGACAAATGCCGATAGAAGTTCAAATCTATTCTCATGATGAAAAATTACTCAAGACAATAAAAAGAGGTGAGAAGAAATGACAATCACGCAGATTAAGTCAGATATGAAAGAATTTGAACCAAATATTGTAGGATTCTTGTGTAATTGGTGTAGTTATGCTGGTGCTGACTTAGCTGGAACTAGCAGGATACAATATCCTCCAAACATCAAAATAATCAAAGTCATGTGTTCTGGAAGAGTTAATCCAATGTTTGTTGTGAATGCACTTCAACAGGGAGCAGATGGAGTTCTCATAGGTGGATGTCATCCGGGTGATTGTCATTATCAACATGGAAACATGCTAGCAAGAAGACGAATAGCCGTATTGAAGACACTCTTAGAGTTTATGGGTATTGACCCAAGAAGAGTTCGTTTGACATGGGTTTCCGCTTCCGAAGGCAGAAAATTTGCAAATGTAATTACTGAAATTACTGAAGATATTAGGGAGTTAGGTCCCATGAAGAAAATTAAGAGGGTGAATGTATGGTAGATCAGGAACTTCTAGTAAAGGAAGTAAAGAAGATTGTTTCACGGGATGATGTTAAGTATGTTATTGGTTACAAAAAAGGTACATTTGGTTTTACTACTAGTCCTGCTTTTGCATACTCATCAGATTATGTTGATAAATTTATATTCAATCCTTTGTGTAAAAAGAATCTAGCCGTATACCCAATTCTGGAAAATAAGTTACCTATGAAAAGAGGAGATGAAGAGGATATCCGCAAAATCGGTGTGGTTGTAAAAGGATGTGACGCGAGAGCTTTGATACAAATCATTCAAGAAAAAGGACTAAAGCGAGATGATTTAGTTATAATTGGTATTCCATGCTCTGGTGTCATAGATAAAAGGAAACTTAACTCGAAATTACCTAATACAAAAGACTATTCAGAAATAATTGAGGAGCAAGATGAATATAAGATAACCATTAACGGAGAGGTCCACAAATTTGCCAAAGAAGAATTGTTGGCAGAATTTTGTACAAGTTGTGTAGCTCCCAATCCATTAATTTACGATGTTCTAATTGGAAAGAAAGTTGAACCTTGGGCAGAACAAGAACATGTCGATATTAAAGCTATAGAAGATAAAAAAATAAGTGAGAGATGGGATTACTGGGAGAAGCATTTTGAAAGATGCATTAGATGTTATGCTTGCCGGGAAGCATGCCCATTATGCTATTGTGAAACATGTATGGCTGATCTATTGGAACCACAATGGATTAGGAGATCTGTTAATCTTTCTGAAAATGCTGCATGGAATATCATGCGAGCGTATCATTTGGCAGGTAGATGTGTAGGATGTGGAGAGTGTGAGAGTGTTTGCCCTGTCAATATTCCACTTATGGAATTAAACAAGAAAATCGAGAAAGAAGTGAAAGAAATGTTCAGTTATACAGCTGGTATGGACATCGAGGAAAAACCATTGTTTGGAATGTTTAAACCTGATGATCCTGAGGAGTTTGTTTTGTAAGGTGATAATATGGAAAACTTAATTCTACAAAAAGAAAAACTTCCTGAACTGATAAGTAAACTCTCTTCAGAACATATCTTATATGGTCCTACAGAAGAAGATGGATTTTCGCTATTTAAGCAAATCAATAATCATGATGAGCTAAACTTCGATTACCTTTTAACTCGAGTTTCACCAAAATCAATTATCTTTAAACAAACAGAAACATTGTTTACTTTTAAACCAGGAAGGAAAGG
>JAUWPI010000195.1 GCA_030611665.1 Candidatus Heimdallarchaeota archaeon
AGTGAATGAGAAATATGCAAAATACTCAATGGGTACAGAGACAGAATTTCAGCCTTTGGAAGTAATCGATATTAAGAATGTTATTGATTCAAGCAAAAAAGAATGGCAAAATCGACTATTGTGTGAAGTAAATGACTTTTCAGTTAGGCTAGCAGTGATTAAAGGTGATTTCTATTGGCATACTCACCAGGAGGATGATGAGTTTTTCTATGTAATTGATGGAACTCTATTCATAGATATAGCTGATGAAGTAATTGAACTTGGACCTAACCAAGCTTACCTTGTTCCAAAAGGGACAAAACACCGAACCCGAGCTCCTACAAGAACTTCAGTTCTAGTGTTTGAAAAGAGCTCTATCGTACTAACAGGAGATTAAACTCACTTTCTCAATTTATTTAATTTCCTGACCAAGTTATGTTAAAGTTAAACCTTTTTGCAACAGCTCGGTAATACTTCATCATAATACTATACTCACTCAATTGCTCCTTAGAAATACGAATAATATCATACAGTAAAAGGTCGTCAAGATGACGTTTGATTGTACCTGGGTTCATGCCTGTAGCATGTTTTAAATCAATTATAGTCATTTCTTTCTTGATTAGCAATTTGAGAATTTGTCCTTTCTTTTCGTGGAAAACTATTGGCACAGCACAAGGATCTGTGAGAGTAATTTCCTCTATTAGTTGAGGTTTTTCTTCTTTCTGTTTATCCTTCTGTGACACTTTTTTCACCACTCTAAATTGAACCCACCCTGATTTTATCTTCATTATCTATCTTTGATGGATTTTCATATTTTGTAAGAGGTTTAAATCTCTCAAATTCAACACTATTGTATATTCTAGTTGCAATTAGTGCAAGCATTGGAAATCCTACAAATAATTTGTAAATTTGTAGAATAATTGCAATAACTCTTATTACTGTAATCCACGCTGTTCCTACTAAAACAGGATAAGTTAATTGCAAGACTATTGATAGAACAAAAGATGGTGCTATGAATATTAAAAAGTAAATTCCCCATGTTTTCACTAACCTTTTCCATTCCTTCTTTACAATTCTTATAGATTCTTTGAAACTATTTTTTAGATTACCTTGAGCAGTAACACTAGGTATAGTACTACTAAAAACTACTAAAATAACGAAAAATATTAGAAATCTTATGACTTCAAAAGTTATTAAGAGTGCATTTGAAGAAGACCAATGACTAGTTTCTGCTCTTACATGCGTAATGTTATCTGGTATGAAAAAACTAAATCCTGTTACAAAAGTTAAGAGAATATATTTCCACCAATGTGCCTTAAAATAACTAAAAGCTTTCCTGAACTCAGTAAACATATCTCCAGATGTGAAAATATCGTAAGCTAAACCAAATTGACAGTATAGGAAACCAACCATTGTTAAATAGGCTAAAATCGGAATAATAAGCCAAACCCTAAACGTTATTTCTCGATCTTCTGCTCTATCAGGAATAAGGTCTGAAAGTGCTAATTCAGGAGAAAGAACAAAAATCAGTACAAGTATCCCCATCATAATGGAAATTACTACGATGAAAGCTAAAAAAGCAAAGAGTTCTGTTGCAAGAAATGATTTATAATTTGCTTTAAGAAATTGCCAACTTATTTTGAAATCAGTTTTCGTTTCAGAAACTTTTGTGGATTTCGCTTCTATCATGTTATTCAACAGCATTCTTTGTTATTTATTTCTTTCTAGTTGGTAAACAAAGAAAGAAAGGGAGCTGTGATATCCCCTTCTTTATTTCAATCTATTTTTGTTGTCTTCTTCTGAATAAGAAATACGCTGCGACAAGGAGTATTGCTGAATAGATTAACATACCAATTATTGCTCCTCCTACACTTGGGGTTAACCATTGCATTATTGATGGAGCATCTATAGCATGAGGACCTCCTAGAAATCCTTCAACAAATCTCTCTGTAGGCATTGCAAAGCTATGTGTTATGATGTTAGAGTAGTAGGTTAGAATAAACAATGGCTCTATTTCTACTCCAGTTATAGTTAAGATTGTACTTCCAAGGTTAAATACAAGTAGCACCATTACTAAACTTACAACTATGGCAGTTGATGTTTTCTTCATAAAGCTACTAAAGAAGATAACTAATGAGAGTACTAAGAATGTATATAACAACGCCCAACCTAAGGATGCCCAAGTTTCAACAGGTAGCTCAGAGTACTTTATTGCTGCAACAATTACAACTAGTATATAGTAGAAAATAACCGCTAAGGCAGATAGTAAGTATCTAGCAATTAGTCGTCCTACAAAGAGACGACCTTTAGTTATTTTGGGAAACAATAGGTTTCCTGTTTGTCTATCATAATCTAGAGCAATTATATTTCCACCAAACATTGTTGCAATTATCAGAATAAAGAAACTAATCATCCCCAGATATGAGGTGATATAGTCTGTTGCTGTTTCGGGACTCTCTCCTAATCTACTTTCAGTAATAAGATTAATTATTAGCGAAAGTACGAAGATAAAACCAGCTACAAACAATGAAATAATACTATTTTTCACATTTCGTCTAAGCTCAAATTTAGTTGTTGCTCCTACTTGATCCAAGCTTCTCATAAATCCTACTGGTTTCTTTTCAAATTTTGATTCTAAATTTCCTTCTTGTGTTATTGACATTTTAATCACTCCATTATTCCTGCTGATTCTTTAGCCTGTTTCTCAGCAACAGGATTTCTATTTGTAACCATTCCAGCCAACAATCTGATATACAACTCTTCGAGACTGCTTGTCCTGGGAACTGAGAAATCTACAACATCGATTTTATTCATCATTAACTCTTTCAATATACGGCTTTGATTCTCCAAATTACCATTAAATCTTGCTTCAAATACTTGTGTAACAGAGTTATAAGAAACAATCTCTGAAACATTCTTCATTCCAGTATGAGGTTTTATAATTGATTCTAGTTTATCTCTCATTAGTGCAATGTCTGTTGGTAAAGTAAGTAATTGAATACGTAAGAGACTATCTTGACTTTCTGCTTCTAGATTCCTAATGGTATCAAAAGCTACTAATTGACCCATGTTGATAATTGCAATTCGATCAGAAATCTCACTTACTTCATAGAGTAGATGACTACTTAGGAAAATAGTTTTTCCCTCAAGTTTCAATCTTAAGAGTAATTCTCGAATCTCTCTTCTTGCTTTTGGATCTAAACCTGTTTGCGGTTCATCTAACACTAGTATATCCGGGTCATGGACGAGAGCTGAAACAATCCCTAGTTTCTGTCTCATTCCTTTGGAAAATATCCCTACTTTTTTATCAATCCATCCTTCTAATCCTATCATATTTATTACTTCTTCAACTCTTGAACGTATCT
>JAUWPI010000175.1 GCA_030611665.1 Candidatus Heimdallarchaeota archaeon
CAGGTGAGAAATAGAGGAGTATTCAATCACAAACCAGCAACAAGTCAATATTCGTATTATATTATAGCAAAAGAGTCAATTGATCGAATTTTATACAGAATCCTTTCAGATTCATTACCTGATGTCGAAATTTCTGGATTAACTCCAACTCCAACAAGGGAGGATCTTCTTGATGTTATTATGCCTCTAGTTCAACTGGAAAATTTGAAGAGATTATTACCCCTTTATGATAGTTTACCGAATAGTACTACCGACCCTAGAGTGCTTTCTAAGAAAGGAGAATACGATTATCTTCAAGGTGTCACTTTGTTAACTCACATCATAGACATCTCCCGAAAGACATCTCAAGATTTCTGGTGGTCAGATCCTATTTCCGAACTATCCATCCTAAATCATGCAAAGGAGCATTTTGAGACAGTCACTAAATTGTGGGATAAAGCTCCAGAATCTGTTGGAAGCAAGGGAATGGCCATTAAAATGGATTTTATGCCTATAGTTGATGCACAAAGTGCTGTTTCATTGGTTCAACATTTCAAATTACTTGCAGAAAGCGCACTTGAAGGAGGAGATCTTGGTCATGCGTCTAGATATTACTCGAGGGCATTGTCAGAATACAAAAAGGCTTACAAAATTCTAAAGAAATCAAAAAGTTCTCAGAGCGATATACTTTATAAAAGAATAAAGGCTGAAGAATCTGAACTTAGAATCCTAAAATCCATCACAGAGCTCGCGTTAAAATATACAGAGATAGTTGATAAATTATATGTTCAAGATACTGAAGGAGCTTTAGCATCTTGTATGGAGATAACAGAAATACTAAAAAACATTGAAGGTGCGGGATCACTTCCATATATCTACGGAGTGAGTGTAACTTATTCATCTGCAGCTTTTATGATAAATGATTTACTTACACAGGAAAACGTGACTTTCAACGTAATCGATAGATTGATTTCCCAATTTAACTTTCCATTAAAAGCTATGAGCTCCGCCTTATCTGAAGTGCCAATGTCGGACATCAAAGTTAATCACGACAATCCAATGGCTAGTTTTGATGAATTGCAAGAAATAGATGAAAAACTTTCTTACTTGGAAAGGGCAATAGAACTATTACCCCAATTCATTCAGGAAAAAGATGCTCAAAGAAACAAGATCCATGCTATGAGAAATTATATAAAATCAGTAATCGCTGAGAATAAGATCTACCTATACAGCGATTATAATATCGTCCTAGATTTAATCTTAAGGGCAAGAGCTCATTACTATGCAAAGAAAGCAAAGCAGAGCATATCAGAGATTAAAAAAGGAGAAAAAGAGCTAAAGAAACTAATTAATCAAAGATTGATTGAAACTAAAATTTCCGGTATAGTTACAGAATCTAATTTGGTGTCTTTAGGTCTTCAAAGTTCTTACAAAAATACTAAGAGAGCATTAATGGAAGAGATGATAACCCTTGTTAATGAAGCAGATAAGTTACCCGAGTTTATTGCGGAATCCGTTGAATCTCAATTCAATGAAATAACAGACTACCATGAATTACTTGATTTAATTCTGCTTGATACACAAGAACTATTGGCTGCTAATGAAAACGTTTCAATAAAAGGTAATGATATTAATTTTGATTTTGTTAGAAGAAGAGAGGTTTTCATACCAGTTATCAAAACAATTGTTAAAGCGGTCGAAGGTGTCATTCTAGGAGAACTTTTAGCAAAAAGCAACAAAATGACTAGAGCTGAAGGTAGTTACAATCGAGCCAACAAATTATTCTTTGAAGTTAGTGAATCTATGGGTAAAATCATAAATTATTTAGAAGATCAAAAAGAGTTACCAAAATTCCTATACCAACTATCATTGTTCTGCAGAGAAAATGCTTCTTCTATAAGAAACAGAAGAAAAAGACAAGATCCGCCATACTCAGATATGATTTCAACTTTGGATTACCTCATACTTAACCTTTAAACACTCAAATTCAAATAATTAGATAATTGGGGAAGCAATATGGAGAATCTATTTCGGTATAAAAAAGACACAGTACCAATCGTAATTATAGGACTTCAATATGCTGGAAAAACAACACTTGTCAACTGGCTGAAGGATAAACGGTTTACTCGTCCAAAACCTACCGTTGGAGTAGTGGTTGAAAAAATAAGGATAGGCGATTTACTTTTCAACATTCACGATATCTCAGGGCAAGAAGCCTTTCGAGAGAATATGTGGAAATCCAATGTATTAACGTCCATGGGCGTTATTTTTGTTCTTGATTCTTCTGATGCTTCAAGGTTAGAAGAAGCTTCCACCTGGTATTGGAAGATGGTAAAAGAATGGTTATGTGAATCTTATTCAGATAAAACCATTCTATTTCTAGCTAACAAATCTGATCTGAAAACATCTCTTAATCTCGACAAGATAATTAATAAGATGAAACTTGACGAAATGTCTTCATATCCCAATATTTCTTTCCAATTCTTCAAATCTTCAGTAAGAAATGAAGAAAACATTGAACTTGCTTTTAAATGGTTTACTTCAAAAATAAAGCATTTTAGGGAACTTCAAATTAAGAAATTCAAGGCACTCATTGTGTCAGATATTTTTGGTAACCCATTATATGTTCATGACCCAGATGAAATTGCACAAGACACAAGTATGTTTGTAGGTTACATTAAGGCTCTGAGTGGATTTGCTAATGAGATTCTTGGGCCTGAGCGGTTTAAAGTTCTAAAAGTTGATGAAAACCACTTCCTTATTTCGGAGCTTAATGACCATGTTGTGCTCATTGCAGTAGATCAAGAAGAAGCACTACCAGAAGCTCGTAGACTCTCCATATTGCTACATGAGTATCTAAAAAAGGAAAATAAGGATTTGACAACAGAATTAAATGCACTATTGAGTGACTATGAACTGTAGAGAGAAAATAGAGAGAAAATAGAGAGAAAAGAAGTTCCTTCCGCAAAGAATATAAAGCCTTTAAATTTACTTAAAATTGAACTTTGTGGTGATTATTGATGGACTGTAAATTCTGTAAACTTGAGAAAATCGATTTGTTAGAAGATGGTACTACCTTTAAATGCAGTTATTGTGGTTATTCATTTGACGTTGGAAAAACGGCCATACTTTATGATAGAATGATGCAGATGCCTCTTTCTTCATGGATGTTAGCAGCTATACTCTGGTTTTCAGCTATGGTCACAGGAGTTTTGTTAGGCTTAGGATTTAGTAGTGCATCATTAACTTCAACTATTTTGTTCCTATTCATATATGGAGCATCAGCTCTACTGTATGGTATATCGGCATCTTTAGATTACTTCAGTGCTTCTGGGAAATTAATCAAAGGATGGTTCTCAAAAGAAAAAATTACTTTTGAAGATGCTAAACTTGCAGTTCAAGCGAAAAGAAAAGTGAAATTAGTAAAAGAAATGGCAACCGGTCAAGCTCTTGATGAATCTACCGGAAAAACTGTTGATACAGATATACGACCTGGAGAGAAGCGTGTTCCAAAAATTGCTCCTTCATTCTTAGCAGGTAGTTACACAATCATCCTAGCTCTTTTCTTTATTGTCGTATTTACTAATTTCTTTCCACCAATTTAAGAGATAAATTCTCTTTCTTCTATTCTATTTGTTTTTTATTAAAGAACGAAGATAATTGATATTGTCTACATCTGTACGTCTTTCATCTATCGGAGTTTCAAGTATCCAGGGTTTCTTCCTTAAAGCTGAATCATTAATCAATTCAGAGAAACCAATTTCACCGATTTTCCCCAAACCCAAATGTTCATGTAAATCTCGATTTGATCCCACTTCTGTTTTTGAGTCATTTGCGTGAATTATTGCTATTGATTCCATCCCAATACTTGCTTTTACCTCTGCAATAAAATCAGATACACCAGATTGGTTGCTGATATCATACCCAGCAGAGAAAGCATGGCATGTATCAAAACAGACTTTTACTTTTGAATCATTTATTTCCTCAAGTACTGTATTAATGTTTGCAAAATTCCCAGTAAGAGTTTTTTTTCCACCAGCTGAGTTTTCAACTAAGATAGTAACCCTGCCTTCTCCAAAATCAATTCCTTTCTGAATAGATTCAACATATTTTTCAAAACCTTCTTGAAAAGTTCCTCCTTTATAAGATCCGGAATGAATTACAAAATAAGGAATCCCAAGAATTGCACATAGTTCTATTTCTTTACGGAAGGAAACCATAGATTTAGTGTAAATATCATCATTTAATGAAGCAAGATTAGGGAGATAAGATATATGAGCTACAACTGGTGAAATATTATAATTCAAATACTTTGCTTTAAATCGGTCAATTTCCTCCTTCAATATTTCTTTGAATGCCCATCCTCGAGGATTTTTAGTAAAAACTTGAAAAGTCGAGCATCCAATTTTCTTAGCTCTATCAAAAGCCAAATCAATGGATTTTGCAATAGAAACATGACAACCAATTTTCACTTCTTCAACCAATTCTTTCACAATCTCTTATGATGATACACAACATGTGACAAATAGCTAATAAAGTATTTGTAAAAGCATACGATTCTGAGATTATTCTAGAAATTATACGAAGCGGCGAGAATCATATATTTTGATGACAACGATTCCAGCTCATTTTTCTGATTTTCTGAATCTTCTTGCAGGGCTAAGGAATAATACACTTTAGCTCTAACATATGCTCGATAGGACTTGTAAAATTCAAGTAGCTCGATATAACTTTCAATCTTTTCTTCCATACTTCTCATATATTGTTTGATGAAAAATTCAGATAATCGAACTTGTTTATGAAAGTCCAAATCCATTGAAAGAAAAGCTACTTCTTCTAAAATATCTTGAATCCTCAACATTTCGTTAAATTCGATGCAGTCAAAAATTATCACCTTATTTTGATTGTAGAAAATATTTCCTACTATTAGATCTCCATGTCCATCTACTATTTTTCCCTCTTCTTTTCATTTATCAAAAATGTTTTTATTTGCTTCTAGAAACCTGTAAACTCTGCTTTCTAAGCTTTTATCATAAGGAAATCCAATGTATGTTTTAGTAGTTCTGAAATTTTCATCCCACTTCTCAAAAATGCTATCATAAATTGAGAAATCAGGATAAACAATATTTTGCTTATGGAATATAGATACTTCTTCTGCTATTTTCTGTAAAATATTGTTATCTATGGAACCTTTATCCTTCAAAATGTTTAGAAGTAAGGAAGCTTGAGGGAGTTGAACCATCTTTACAAGATATTCTATAGGATCAGATGTTAAACCTATTTTCCCTTGAGAATTAACCATCTCTACACTTAGATATAAATCTGGAGCCATTCTTTTGTTCAATACAATCTCAGCTTTTATCGTTTTATGTCTTTTTTCTAGGGATGTGAAATCCAAAACATCCCCAAATCTGATAGATTTTTTCATTTTATAGGCATATTTACCTGTAAGA
>JAUWPI010000017.1 GCA_030611665.1 Candidatus Heimdallarchaeota archaeon
AGCTAAATCGAATTGCACGTCTGCTTCTAATAATGCCTTCAACATGGCATTCTTTAGCTCGAGTATAACTTCTTTGTCGGGAGGACCCCCTCGAAGAATTTTAGATATAGCGCTATTTAGAGCTGATCCAAGTTTACCTAACATAAATTATCAATGGGAAAAAAGAAAAGAGATTAAAGAAGATTTTGTTTAAAGGGAAAAGAAAAAGAAGAAATTATAATTTGAGCTGGTTTTCTTGTATTTGTACTGGTTCATTTGCTAGTTTTGCTTTCTTGTGAATGTCAATTTTGTTGACATAGTAGACTGTTCCTTTAACTTCTGAAAAGGCCCCAATTGTGACATTTTTACCTTTAACGTCTTGTTCAACAACCGTGTTGCTAATGTCTACTTCATCAATTGCAAATACTGTACCTTCAACACTGGAACTCCTCTTCCTTTTCAATTTATGACTAAGGACATTTCTGTTTATGAAAACATCTGACCCAACCAGATTACCCTCAACAACGATTTTACCATTTGCTCCAACAGTCCCCTGAGATAGAAGGTTTCCTTTCGTTATGGCAGATCCTGAAAAAGATGCTCCTTGATCCGCTTGCAAATTGTCTCCACATTTGAAACTTCCTGAAGCACTTATTTTCCCTTCAACAATTACTTCACCACCCACCTTAGCAGAACCTGAAAATTTTACGTTCCCTGTTGCTTGAAGGAACCCAGCACAGGAAAATGAACCAGAGCATTTAACATCCCCATGAGCGGTAATACTACCTTCACTTTTCAAAGAGCCTGCAGCTTTTAGACTCCTACAAACCAAATCATTTGCGATTTTAGCAGATCCAGCAAATTTAATGTCTTTAGGAATGTCTCCACCACTTATTTTAGCAGAACCTGCGGTTGAAAGAACGGTATCTGAGCTTACCTGAGCTCCAGACACTTTAATGTGTGGAACGGAGCCATTTTGTCTTGCTTCGAGTTTAGCTTGTTCTAACTTTCCTTGATATCTTTCTTTAAGTTCAGAGTAATTTTCTTTATCAATCTCTCCATCTTCAAATTTTTTCTCGAGTAACTCGAGTAATTCTTCATACATTTTTACTTCATTATCAGACATACTTATCACTAAGATATAGCAGTTAAGACTCTATTTAATAGTTTTTTTAATTATTTAGAGTAAACACTTAATCCTCTGGTTAAACGCTTATAATTAGAAAGTATAAGGGTTAAACCATTTGGTTAAAGAACAATCCGTCAAACCAGAAGACAAAAGATAGAGTTGGTGCGGGGAGGGAGATTCGAACTCCCGAACTACTAAAGAACGGATTTCTTTTCTTTTTTTCTAACCCTTTATTTTCTGGCGTTGTGCCAAAGATCTTAAGTCCGCCGCCGTTGGCCACTTGGCTATCCCCACATTCATGTGTTAATTTATGTGGCTATAATAGAAACTATCATTTGTTTTTTAAAACTTTTCATTTTGATTTGATTGTTGTTGATGTTATGGATGTAATCTGGTGGGATCTCTAGGCAGTAATCGCGCCTCTCTAATATTTGGTAAATTAAGTATTTTTTGGACAAATCTTTCTATTCCAGTTCCACTGCCACCATGTGGTGGAGCACCATTTCTGAAGAATTGAAGATAACTATCAACATCTTCTATCTTGAAATCTTTTTCTATAGCTTGTTGAGTTAAGATATCTATTCTATGTTCTCTTTGTCCTCCAGTAGTAAGCTCTTGTCCCTTGTATAGTAAATCAAATGATTTGGTTAATCTTGGATCATTATCGTCTTTCATGGTATAAAACGGTCTTACATCCCATGGATATTGGTCGACGAAGACGAAATCTGATTTGTACTTCTCTTTGACATGTTTACCAATTATGGTTTCGGCTTCAGCATCTAAGTCTTCGTAGAGGTCTAATTTTTTACCTTCAGATAGGAGAATTGCATTACACTCTGGTATAGAAAGGATGGGCCATTCTTTTGGTTGACTGTCAATAGACGCACCTAATTCCTCAAAAGCTTGAGCTTTCTCCTTTTGCACTTTCTGAAGAGCATAACCAATGACTCCTTGTAAGACATTCATAACATCTCTTTGATTATCAATGTATGATATTTCAAAATCAATAGAGGTGTATTCGCATAGATGTCGCGATGTGTGATGCTTTTCAGCTCGGAATACTGGTCCTATTTCAAATACCCTCTCAAATCCTGCCACTAACATCATTTGCTTGTAAAATTGAGGTGATTGTGCAAGAAATGCCCTTTTCCCAAAATACTCTATTTCAAAAACACTAGCTCCGCTTTCTGTTGCTGATCCTACTATTTTTGGTGAAAAGAATTGCAAGTAGCCATTTTTCATGAAGTATTCTTGGATTGCATAGGCTACAGCGCTTTCAATCTCAAAAATCTGAGCAACTTTTCGATCTCTTAAGTCTAGAAAACGATAATCTAATCTCTTGTCAATGTTGGTTTCAATTTTATCACCTATTGCAATAGGATACTCTTGAGCTCTCTTGTTTAGAACAACTATTTCAGAAGGTAGAATTTCTTTACCTTTTGGAGCTGATTTATTTTCAACAATAGTCCCTTTTACTGCAATGATATCCCCTTCTTGATAATCAATTCCAAATACTTCAGGAGTCACCTTCTTCTTTGGAAGAACTATTTGTACTAATCCTGTCCTGTCTTGGAGTTGAATGAATTTTAATCCACCAAGGTTTCTAACTTGCTGAATCCAACCTGCAATAAAAACATCTTCTAGTCCATTAATGAAAATTTTCTCAACTGGTATTTTTTTCTGAAGGTTCATGCTGCAATCCTCAATATTTTGACTGATTTTCCGCAATTATGTTAAAAAAGTTTCAGTTCTGAGTAGAACTTACTTTTAAAACAACAATTTTGCTGAAAAAACACCTTCATACAAAAAACATTATTTAACATGTAAGAATAATAGTCTTTAACGATGTCTTCAAAGAAAATTGTTTTGAAATTTGGTGGATCTGTTCTTTACAAAGAAAATATGGTCTTAAAAGTTGATAAAATTGAGGAGATTATTTCTATTGTAAATGCACTCCATGGTGATGGTAATGAAGTAGCAATTGTTGTTGGGGGAGGTAAATTGGCACGAGTGATTATTCAAGCAAGTGAAGTGCTTGGTCACGTGAATACCTTCAAGGACATGTTAGCGGTAGAATCCACAAGAATCCATGCACTATTGATAATTGCTTCACTGAAAGACAAAGCATACCTGTTAGTTCCTCGCTCATTTGAAGAGGTTGGTAAGGCACTGTCTTCAGGTAAAATTGTTGTTACAGGTGGGTTACAGCCAGGCCAGTCTACAAATGCAGTTTCAGCGTTAATCGCTGAATATTGGGGTGCTGATCTTTTAATAAATTTAACAGATGTGGATAAGGTCTATGATAAAGATCCTAAGAAACATCCAGATGCAAAACCACTTGATACAATGACCACAGATGAGTTCATGAAAATTATTACCGAACAAAATGAAGAACCAGGTAAATACAATCTTTTTGATAGAGTTGGTTGTGAGATAGTTCGTCGATCTAATATCAAACTTATTATTACAAATGGTTCTGATCCTAAAAATATCCTAAAAGCTGTAAAAGGCGAGCCTGTTGGAACCATGGTTCACAACTAAAGGCGTTTGGAAGTTTAATCTTCCGCTAATTTTTTGTTTAATATTCATCGTACAATCTATATCTGAGTATCGCAGCGATTCCACCAAAAGCACCGTACAACATTGCACCGTCTTCATGAGCGGTTGAGATTACTTCTAAACAGGCCCCTGTATTTTCAGCTAATTCATTCAATTCTGTAATGAGATCAGTTTCCTTTTCGATAAAGAGTCTTGATTCATTACATTGAGGGCAGTTCTTATCTGAGAGCTTTTTGAAGAATTCGGTGTAATCTTTTGTTCTAACAGATTCAATGGTTGAGTAATCACAACCATCACATTTTATTTCCATACTTACCCGGTCAACATCTTCACTTACTAGAACAACTTCAACTGCAGCCTTTTCTAAAGCATCTTTTACTTGTTTCTCACCATAAGTTGCTAAACCAGTATCCTTTCCAAGGTGTTCCATGAATTTTTTTATCAATACTCTTTCTTTAACCAATTCAAAATCTGCTAATTTATCTTGAGCCCTTTCTAATAGTTCTCTTATACCTACCTCACCTGTATAACCAACGTCAAAAATACCTATCACTTTTTCTCGTAAACGATAATCAATTTTTTTGCTTTCTAAGAATTCTGTTTTGGAAAGTGCTGGTCCACCAATAACAAGGCCTTCCACTGGAAAATCTTCTAGATAGATTTTGTTCATCATCTCAGACACTTTTCCATACCATCTTTGGGCGGCTTCTTCAGTTAATCTTTGAAAACGTGCTTGTGATTGACCACCCATTTTGTGTTTTCCAGGGACCATTGATTCTTCGTCTCTAATGATGTCAAGCCGAGGCCCTTGAACTATAGCAAGTGTAGCGCCACCTCTGGCTATTAAAGCCAAACCATATCTTGTTTTACTTTCTAACATTTCTTTAATATGATTAATATGGAAAACATTGTCACATAGATACAATTTTATCGACACTGGATCTGGGGGGTTGATCATAAAGAACTCTACCTTATTACCTTGTGTTATCCCGCAGAAAATAGCTATCCCGTTCTCCCCAGAATGGGGAATATTCCTTATTCTTGATAGAATAGATGAAAGAGCAGCTTGCACAGCTTTTCCTGTACTCTTATCTTTGATATTTGTGGCTGTCCCGTATTCATCTCTGAGCTGTGATGCGATGTCTGAAAGCCTTGTTTTGGGTGGAACATAAATAGTAACAAGGCTTGTTGACATGTTAAAACTACGTTTTGCTTCGAGTTTCTCAATTTCATGTTTGAGCATGTAGCGTTCAACTGAGGACCTTTTATCTTCTTGATTGTTCTTTTGTGACATGTTATCTTCCTCGGTAATGGCTTTGGTTAAAGTTTTATCGCAGTTTAAATAAGTTTTTTAATTTAACACTTAAATTTATCAAAGAGAGTTTATTATTATTGTTTTTTATTCGTACTATTTTTTTCAGAAATATTTTTAGAAAGATAGAGAAATGTATAAATGAGGAACAATGTTAGAAAAAACTAAAGTAATTGTTGACGTTTTGGATATTTTTGTATCTTTAAAAAGAGGATTGCATCTTACTGATGTTAACTTTCAACTGAACAACATCTATGAAACTCATGGGAAGAAAGTTGATCAACAAATGTTAGTTGAAATTATCAATGAACTTACCGCTGACGGACATCTAAAATCCTTCAAAGTAGGATCTCTTGACAGTTGGAAAATAACTGAAGAGGGAGAAGATTACTTCTATGACTTGTGAAATTGATTAGAAGAGAAGAGAACAATGGATTTGCGGGATGTCTTGGGTTTACCTATCGAAAGCAATGAAACAGCTATAACATATAATGAAACAGAGATAACCTCAAAATCACTTTTTATTCAAAATTTAGTAGAACACAAACGAATTTTAAAATTAGATAAAGATGAAATTGAAGAAGATTTAGAAGTCTATAGAATATATGAGGGAATAAGAAAGATTCAAGATAAAGAATTATGGGACGATATCGAATATTCTATAGTAGTTCTACAATCAGGTCAAATAGATGGCTGGTATTTCAACACAATTGGCTACTACAGATCATTTGCTGAAAATGGTTATTGTTATCCTGAAATATTTCAACTAGCAGAAGGTTATGCTGAGTTTTTGCTTCAACAACCTAGAGGAAATCATAAACAAGTTAAGGATGTTGCTGTTATAAGAATGCAGAAGTATGATATTCTCGTGATTCCTCCTTCGTACGGAGTAACAATAATTAATCCAAGTGAAAAGATTGCAGTTATTTCTAGATTACGCGCTTCTGATGCAGTAGAAATTAAAAAACCTTTTCACAAAACCAAAGGAGGTTGCTACTACAGACTTGCGGAAGGGAAATGGGATTACAATCCTGATTACGAAGAGATCCCTAATTTAAGGCTTGGTGAACCACAAAACAAATGGAAATCATTGAAAAGAGGAATTCCAATCTACACCTCATACGTGTACAATCCTCATTTCTTTAAACCACTAATGGAACCTAATCCAAGCTTATTTGTTCTATAACTTGCTGAAGTTATCACCAAGAAAGCATTTTTTTCTTTATTCTCTCATCTGGTAATCCTCTCAAAATGTTACCATCTATGATATAATTCGAACCATTACTTAATTGTATTTTGAAAACGTTCCCTTTTTTTTGGACAGCGAAATCTTTCTTTAAGGTTCGAATTTTTATCATATTTGCTGTTTCATTAATGATTGTTCCTTTTACTCCCTCTAATTCTTTTGAAGAACTCTTTAAAATTTCAATGGGGAGTCCTTCAACACTTGTTGCTAGGTTTCCCCAAATTTTGAGAATTTTACTCGTTTTACCTGTATTAGGTTTCATTAAATATCATCTAATTCAGTCATGATAGAGAGAATTTTGGCAATTGCTTTTTTATACTCTTGAATACGACTAGGGCTCTGTATTGACCCACCTGAAGCAAGTTCTGATTTAACGGTGAAGAGTTTTTGTTTGAATTCTTCTAATTTTCGTATTCGCTGTTCCTTATTCATTTTCCTAATTTCAATGGGACGTATTAGAACCATAATTATCACTCCTCTTTCTTTTTCTTTTTAGCTTTTTTGGCTTTGGGTTTTGCTTTCTTATCAACTTCGTCAAGTTCACCGAATTCATCATCTGTTTTAACTTTCTCTTCTTTTTTAATTTCAGCTATGATTTCTTCTTCAATTTCAGGATATTCATCAAGCTCTTCAATTGCTTCTTCACTGATTTCTTCAATTATCTCTGGTTCAACTTCTGATCCAGTATCAACTATCATTGAGGTTGAAGTTGGTTCTGCAACAATCGCAATATCATCAGGTAAGATAGCATCTCCTCTCATTATATTGATTCGAACACCAATTAAACCTCTGCGAATTATGGCGGTGGCTTTTCCTACATCTACAAATGTCATTGCAGGATCGCCTGCTTTTGCGACAAAACCAGCTCTAAACGTTTCAACTCTTGCTCTTTGGCTTGTGACCTTTCCACTAACTTTAATTTCAACACCTTTTGCTCCACTGGCTAAAATTCTTCGAATAATACCATGAGCACTGCGACGAAAATGTCTCCCTCTTTCTAAAGATGAAGCGAGTCTAAATGCCATAATTCTTGCATCCAATTCAGGGTTATCGACTTCAGTTACTTCTACCTGAGGATTATCAAGCTCATATTTCTCTCTAAGCGCATCTGTGATGCGATGAATATTTCTTCCGCGACCACCAATTGCTAAACCTACTCTCCCTACACGTAAAATTACCCGATCTCCCAAAGGAGTTCTACGAACTTCAACTCCCCCATATTCTGCGTTCTTTAATTCATGTGCTAAAAACTCATCAATTGCGTTTTTTTGATATTTCTTTAATATGTAATCTTTTGTTGTAGGCATTATTTTACACCTCTGCTACTTCAGCTACTAACTCAATATGCATATTTTGCCTTATTTTCGGAGAAGATCTTCCATGTGCTCGGTAGAATATTGCTCGTTGTTTTGTCCCTTGTAATGTGACTGCATGAACAATTACACATCTGTCTAACTGGAGTTGATTATTTTCAGCGTTATTTTCTAGATTTCTTACTACTTTTAAAATTTCCATAGCAGCTTTAACGGGGTATCTACCAGCAGCCCAACCGACTAAATCACTTTTGTGACCAACTTTTCTCTTGTGTTTTCTATATGGAACTGAAGATTTTTTCTCGATGACTGCTTCAAGATAATCTACGCACTTGTGAATTCTCATACCCTTAATTGTATTGCAAATCTCCCTTGCTGCTTTTGGACTAACATCAATACCTCTTGCTGAAGCTTTTGCTGATCTATCAGGGTCTGTTTGAATGGAATATTTGTAAGTTGGCAATCTTAATTCTCCTTTCAGCTATCTTGTCTATACTTTTGGTTAATTAGCGGGTAAGAGCACAATTTTTAAGGTTTGTTTTTTCACACATATTATATTAATAAACGCTTGTGTCCCGTAATTCGACTGATATATTTTTGTATAAAACGATTTGCTTTGTTGAGTAGGTTTTAAAAAATGGGAAAAAAAAGAGAAAAATAGAGATTAGAGGGAGATGATCAGTTTTTCTCCATTTACCAAAATGAACTTTTTGATCTCTGAATCTAATTCACTTTCTTCAGAACTAATCTGTTCAACTGTATGCATTGTTTTTAGATCTAAAACAAACACTTCAAGACTCTTGGGTAATATTGCTTTCTTGATTGGTGTGTTAAGAGGTAATTTCATATCCTTCTTAAACTTCCAAATCAGAGAATTTGATTCAAGTAGTACATCTGTTAATTCTGTAAATTTTTTCTCTTTGATTATTTTTATGGGGTCTGGAAAATTTTCTGTGTGAACTGATTTACCATGTAATCCTCTATAAATGAAATCAGTAACAAAAGGAACGAGAGGTGCAAAGGCTTTAATCATTATGTTCAAGACTTTATGCAAAGTATAATGAGCTGCATTTTGCTCTTTTTCACTAAAGGCTTCATCTCTGTTATACGCCCTACCTTTCACCATTTCAATATATTGAGAAGCAAAAAGATCAATTGTAAATTTCCTCAACGCTTTTGCTGGAACATTGAAATCGTAAACATCATAACCTTGAATAGATTCAGCTATTGTTTGTGATAATTCTGAGAGGATCCATTCATCAGCGGGTTGTAATTCCATTTCACCGCTAGCGGTTGAAGGAAACGAGCTAACAAATCTTGCAATATTGTATATTTTGTTTATGAATTTAGAAATACCTTGTAACCGTTGTTGGTTGAATCTAATGTCTGACCCATGACTAGCTTCTATTGCACCGTACAGTCTAACAGAATCCCCACCATATTTTTCAATCATTTCTTCTGGATAAATTGCAGTGCCTTTACTTTTAGACATTTTTTCTCCCTTTCTGTCTACAACATGTCCAGAAATCCAAGCATGATTAAAGGCGGGTTTATCGTAAAGCTGATGACCTCTTAACATTGTGTAATGAAGCCAAGTTCTTACAATGTCCTTGCCTTGAGGACGAATGTCACAGATGTAATCTCTGGAATTTAGTTGATTGAATAAATCATCATCTCTTTTATTGTGAGGATGAAGACTAATGTAAATCTCACTTATTGATGAATCCATCCAAGTGTCAAACGTTCGTTCATCGCCTTCAAATCCCTCTGAAGTTCCACATTTCTGACATGTGTCGAACGGTGGGTCGTCTTTCCAAGGTTGATAATAAGGTCCAGGTTTAGGAAGGTTGGGGTGATTACACTTTTTACAATACCAGATTGGTACTTCTGTTCCATAGTATCTTCTTCTGCTTATTGGCCAATCAATTGATACTGTATTTAGCCAATTCACCCATACTTTTTTCATAAAGTCTGGGAAAAACTTCATTGTGTCAGCATATTCTTTTAATTTAGGTAGATATTCTACTTGTTTCAAGTAATATTCAGGCATAGCAAGAAATTCAACATCATTTCCACATCTTGAGCATGTTGGAAAATTATGTGCCGTATCTACTTTCTCAAGGATGTATCCATGTTCCTCCAATTGCTTCGTTATTTCTTTCTTAGCCTCTTTGATCTTTAATCCCTCGAATTCGGGAACAGCATCTGTAATTTTACCGTCTGTATTTATAATTGGTTTTGGATTAAGTTTAAGTTCTCTAAATATCTGTACATCTCCAGAATCACCATATGCACAAACCATTAAAATTCCGGTCCCAAATTCCATTTTTGCATAATGATGAGGTAGAATTGGTATTTCATCCTCAAAAATTGGAGTAACAGCTGTTTTGCCTTCTAGGTGCTTGTACCGATTATCTTTTGGGTTATAAATTACTACTCCAATAGCTGGAATAAGTTCCGGACGGGATGTTGATATGATCAACTCCTCACCTGTTTCTTTTACTTTGAACTTTATATCATACAGAATATGGTTTCCAGATCTATAATCAATCTCATTATCTGCTATAGTAGTTTTACATCTAGTGCAATAATTATTTGGTCTATTATCTTCATAGATTTGGTTGTCTTTGAACAGTTTAATGAAAGTAGATTGTGTGAGTGCCCTATATTGTTCTTGATCAGTTTTATACACATCATCCCAATCAAATGAGTTATTGCTGAAACCAAGTATTCTACAAATGTTTAAAATCATGTCACCTACTCTATCCAAAATTTGCTTGCACATAGCTAGAAATTCTTCACGTGGAACCTCGTGCATAGAAACTTTGAATTCCTTTTCAGCTTGGACTTCGATAGGTAAACCATTGCGATCTAAGCACATAGGGAATAAAATTTCATGACCTTTCATTCTCTTATAACGTGCAATCATATCGATACCACTATAATGAATCGCTCCTCCCATGTGCCATGGAGCATTTGCATAAGGAGGAGGGGTATCTATGCTATAAATCGGCTTACCCGATTCTTTATTGAAATGAAATAATTTTTCTTTTTGCCACGTATTAAATAGATTGATGTCTTGTTTCTGTGGATTATATGTTCGTTCTGGCAATTTAGGGTCACGTTTACTCAATTAAGTCACCTTAATGTAATGGACGATTGTTCCTAATTTAAAAATTGAGTGGTTACTAACTTAATTTAAAAATTGAGTGGTTACTAACTCAATTTATCTTTCGTCTTCCACTGAAAATTTAATCTGCATTGATATTAAGAGATTCGCTAAATATTTCTAGCTAGAAAGCAAACTATCCGTTAAAGAATGTCTATTTGTAAGGTTGGTGTTTCTTCTTTTCTATTTTCGGAACCTCTGAAATAGGATAAAACTGCTCCAACTGCTGTGATTGCTGCAAAAATTGCAAACACCCATTTTAACCCTATCACATAATTGCTTGGTGCAAAAGGATCTAATCCATTTGATTTGAAAAGAAAAGAAGTTACAAATGTCAATATTGCAGTTGATAGAGCAATTCCTAAGTTTATAGCTATACTTGTTGTCAACCCTAAAAGACCACTTGATATGCCTAATTTTTCTTTCGGTGTTGCTGACATAATAGAGTTAGCATTAGGTGATTGGAACAAACCGATACAAACTCCTATTATTGTAGAAATTAGCCCATATAGCCAAGTGGGTGCACTTGCTGAAACGAAAACAGCTAATATTCCCAGGCACATAGCAACACAGAACATGGCTATTGTACAAAGATATCTAGCATCGATTGTGTTAGATAGTTTACCTGAAATTACTGCGAATATTGCCATCCCTACGGGTAACCCTGCGATTATCAAACCAGCTTGAATTTCATTTTGAACAATAGCTAATGATAATAGAAAGAGATTAACATGATATATAATGACAATATATCCTTGATGTTTTGTTATGGCAGTAAATAATCCAATTGAAATTTTCCTGTTCTTAATTAATCTAAAATCAATTAATGGATTTGGAGCTCTTTTTTCCCAAAGAAGAAACACAGGCACAAGCAGAATACCTATTCCTAGACAAACAGCCGCCCAGATATTTGAGTTTGGTAATTCAACATCCACAAAGAAACTAGCACTTAATATTAACATCGACAAAAATGCTGCAAGTAGCAAAGATCCAAGATAATCCGTTTTTCTTCCTTCTTCCAAAGGTTTTGTTTTAGGTAGATTCAAATGTACCATTATGAAACCCACTATCCCAATTGGAACATTGATAAGAAAAACCCCTCCTATTTCCCAATATTGACCGATGACTGCTCCAAGTACAGGTCCTAATATCACCGAAATTGATATGAGTAAATTATTGAACCCAACAGCTGTTCCTCTATTCTTTTTAGTGGTGAACATAGTTACTAAAGCCATACCATTACTTATCATTCCTGTTGCTCCGAAAGCTTGAATAATTCTAGCAAAAATCAACCAAAGAATAGAACTCACAAGAAATTTCAAAGCAAGATAACAGAACAATGAACCCAAAGCAAAAATAACCATTCCAATCTGAAAAACCAATTTGTTACCATACTTATCTCCTAAGTCACCTGCAATGACTGTAAAAGCCATCATCACTAAAAGATAAGCTAACACAATCCATTGAACGATGTTTGGAGTTACACCATAGAACTCTTTTATCCGATTGGTGATAATAAAGACAATTGAAGCATCTAGTGTTGCCATGAAAGTACCTATTCCTATTGAACTAACAAGCTGAATTATTGGAATCTTCGGAGGAGCACCAGATGAAGTCAGAGAGTTAGCATTAGAGCCCATTTTAAAGCAATCAATCTATTCTCAATAGAGGGCTCCTAATAAGAATTGTGCATAATATCAAGAAAAAAGAATATATTACAAAGAACAATTAGAATTTAAATAGTAAAAAAAACATCATTGTACGATGACATGATTGTGGTTTCCAATGGATCAAGCAGAATATATTAAACATCCTCTGATTAAACCTGATAAAATTGAAGCAAGACTATACCAGCAGACATTATTTGCTTCATGCGTTAAAGAAAATTCTTTGGTTGTTCTACCAACGGGTTTGGGTAAAACCATCCTTTTTATCATGATCGCTGCACAACGCATTCAAAAATTTCCCGAGGGAAAAATTGTATTCTGCGCACCAACTAAACCACTACTTGAACAACATGAACAAACTACTAGAGTTTCTTTAAATATTGATTCAGATAAAATCATCCAAATCTCGGGTCAAACTGATCCCAGTAAAAGAAAACAAATCTGGGAAGAGGGACAGGTGTTCATTTGTACACCCCAAACTATTCAAAACGATATTATACAACGTAGAGTGAAACTTGAAGATTTCGTTTTTATGTGCCTAGATGAAGCTCATAAGGCTGTTGGTGACCATAGTTACGTTTTCATTGCTGAACAATATAACTTGAAAGCAAAGGATCCTCTTCTACTTGGTATTACTGCAAGTCCAGGTGCTAATATTGAAAGAATTGAAGAGGTACAAGAAAATTTGAAGGCTTTCAATGTGGAAATGAGAGATGAAAGCTCTGATGATGTTAAACAATATATCCACGAGATTCAAGAAAATTGGGAAATCATCCCTCTTTCTGAATCGTTTAGTGTGATAATCTCGACTCTTAATGATTTCTTCAAAATTATCTTAGAAGGATTAAAGGAGCTCGGTATTATTAACTCGGCTGTTCCTAAAAATAATCCTAGACGAGAACTTTTGAAATTACGGGGGAGAGTAAATGAGAAATTTTCTAGTTCTTCTGATGAGGATAGAACAGATTTCTTTAAAGCAATGGCTCATGTTGGGAACTCAATTAGGATATCTCATGCTATTGAATTAATAGAGACTCAAGGTGTTCCTTCTCTTAACAAATATCTAGAAGGTCATATTAACGAAATAAAGTTTGGAAGAGGAAGTCGAGCTCTAAAGAACATGATGTTTTCTGAAGAAATGAGAAAAGTTGTTGAAGCTGTTCACATTTTACATGAAGAAAAGGTAATTCATCCCAAAGTAGAGCGATTGAAAGAGATAGTCCGAGAAGAAATAAAAAACAATGCTAATAATAGAATACTCATCTTCTCTCATTATAGAGTCGCCGCCAAAATAATCAGCAAAGAAATAAACAAAATTGAAGGAATAAATGCTCACTGGTTTGTGGGTCAATCCTCAATGAAAGGTGAAAAAGGACTATCCCAGAAAAAGCAGATTGAAATTATGCAAGAATTCCGTGATGGGGTATACAATGTTCTTGTTTCAACAAGTGTTGCTGAAGAAGGATTAGATATTGGTGAATGTGAGCTTGTTATTTTTTATGATGCTGTTCCTAGTGCCATACGATTGATTCAGAGAAAAGGTCGTACAGGTAGAAGAAAGGAGGGCAAGGTAATAATGTTAATAGCTGAAGGAACTAGGGATGTAGCTTACATGTGGGCATCTAAGAGACAAGCTCAGAAAATGAAGAAAATTGTGAAACAATTAGAAAAATCACCTTCAGTAAAAACTATGAAGAAAAAGGAGCAACAAAAAGGCATTCTTGATTTTCTAAAAGAAGCAGAAACAGAATCACCCAAAAAACCAGAAATTGAAGAAAAAGAGGAAGAGGAATTAGCAGTTATTGAAGACGAGAACACTGATGAGAGCAAAGTATCAGCAGATGAAGGAGAAATAAAGATAATTTGTGATAGTAGGGAAAGGAACTCTACAGTCATTAAAGAATTAATGAGAAAAGATGTTGTTCTTGGTTTCGAAAGATTGGAAATAGGAGATTATATCTGTTCAGACCAAGTTATAGTAGAAAGAAAGACACAGGAGGATTTTGTCAAATCTATTATGGATAAACGTTTATTCTCTCAAACAAAAATACTCGTAGAAAATTGTGCTAAACCCGTTATTTTAATTGAAGGTGAGTTTAATCTGCATGGTTCAACCTTGCATCCTCATGCCTTGTCCGGAGCTTTAACATCTTTGATTACTGATTTTAGAATTCCTATAATCCATACAAAGAATCAAAGAGAAACTGCTGAAATGTTATATGCTTTTGCAAAAAGAGAACAAGTTGAAAGAAAAAGAAGATTATCAATCGGTAAAAGAAAAGGACTGGGATTGCAAATACAACTAGAAGAAGCAGTTTCTGCACTACCTCACATTGATCATAAAATCTCTCAACGATTACTGAAACACTTTGGGTCGTTCAGAGGAATTGTAACTGCAAACAGAGAAGATTTCTTTGAGATAAGAGGTGTAGGAGAAAAAATTGCTTCTGATATTATTGATTTTATCTATGCTGATTATAATGAACTAGCTGCAGAAAAAGAATTAAGTGGAATAAAAGAAGAATTGGATAGTCTAAGACCTGAATCTCAACAAGAGTCTAAGAAGTCAAAGAACGAAGAGAATCAACAAGAGAACGAATAGAATTAGAAATAGCTGTGATTTCTTTAGGATTTGTTGTTTCTTTTAATTGAACATTGAGTGTTTCTATTTTTTCAAGTAAAATTTTAGCCGTATCAACCAATGCTGGAGGAAGAGATGAAAAGTCAAATGAAGATAGATTGGATTGAAGTGAAGAATTACTAGAAGGTGCAGGGGTTACTTTCTTTTGAGCATTCTCTTTCTGTAGTTTTGGTATTTTTGATGGTGAATCAACTAAAACATAATCTAGCTTACATTTCACGCAGATTACTCTATCCTGTTTTTTGTAAAGAGGTTGATAACAGGTAGGACATGCGCGACTAAGCATTACCCACCCCTTCAATAACAAATCTGCACCAATTTTAACTTGTTCGTCAGAATCATTGGAAGGAGACATGAGTAAAAAGGGAAAGACAAATATAAAATCGTTTTGTCCTTTACTGCATTTCAAATTGAATATCCAAGTAATACAATGAATCAAAAGAAAAAAAAGTTCTACTAGTATAGATTGGATTTGTGAGAATATGGTAGATGAAACAGAAAGAGCAATAGATTCAATACCAAAAATAGAACAAAAACAAGAAAAGGGAATAGCAATATTGAATATAGGGGATTTAGTGACAGAAAAACCTAGAGCTAGTGTAAAAGAGATTGATGGTACAAATAGATTGATCAAAATGCTTGATGGCAAGAAAGGATACACATACAAATCAAAGAAAAGCTCAAGCAAATAAAGGAGAACATCTTTTATTCTGCTTTTAACAATTTCATGCTATTTATTGAAAAACTTCTTATAGTATAATTTGGTTGAAAATGCATCTAATAAAAACGGGAGAATGAGATAGATATGACTACAAACACTATATTGGAAGCATTTGAAAAAGATTGGATTAGCAAAGATCTTTGTGATATATATATCAGCAAGAAAATAGAAAATCTTTCTGAAATACAAATGCAAGGTTTAGAATACCTTGCACAAAACAAATCACATTTCAAAGTTGTAATTAATTCTCCTACTGGCTCTGGAAAAACACTGATTGCAGAGGTTGCTGCATATAATCAGTTAATAAGAAGAGAAAAAAATCGGGTAGCATATTTAGTACCTTACAAAGCATTAGCGACTCAGAAATCAGATGACTTCCACAGTTTGTTTAATGATTCACTCAATTTAGGATTAAATATCAATGAAATAACTGGAGATGAAATAATTTCTCCTCAAGAAGCTCTGAATCTAGATTTAGCTATATTTACATATGAAATGTTTGACTATTATCAAAGGAATTATTCTTCATTTATAGATAATTTGGGCTTAGTTATTATTGACGAATTGGACTTCATAGGTGAGGAAGAGAGAGGTTTTATACTTGAAATCTCATTGACTCGTTTAAAAATCAACCATTCTCAAATTAGTTTATTAGGAATCAGCGCAACAATATCAAATTCAGATGATATTCAAGCATGGTTAGGGTGTGATTTGTTAGTATCTGAACAACGTTTATTACCACTCATTGATATTATATACAATTTATCGGACTGTTCTACTACGTTTAGGGATGAGGAGGAAATAGAATTAGAGTTGCCAAAAACACTTGATCCGCGGATATTGGAGAGTTTGTTAGTTGAATTACTTGAAAAATATAATCAACCAATTTTGGTGTTTTGTTCCACAAGAAAGGATGTGGAAAGCTTGTCTTCGAGTCTATCTGTTAAATTAAAGACTAAGAAATTCGAAAATACATTTTCTAAGACAGAAGATGAATTAGCAGATATATTTCCTTTCAAACCAAGTCGGAGAATTGCTCGTATAATGAAAAAATGTCTCAGTTCGAGAACTGCATTTCATCACGCAGGGCTTGGAAAATTGCAAAGAAAATATATTGAGAAAGAATATTCTTCTGGCAATATTGTAGTTATGTTTTCTACAACTAGTCTAAGTACTGGATTAAATCTCCCAGCTCGTTTTGTCATCTTTAACGATATGAAAAAAGGCAAGAAGACTTTATCTATATCAGATTACATTAGAATATCCGGAAGAGCAGGAAGACCTGGTTATGTGGACGAGTCTGGTGTGTCCATTATGATAGCTAACAGATCAATTGACGTCAGAAGAAATGCTGATTATTGGAACCGTCTCCCAGAAAGTGTAATTTCAACGATTCCAAACCAATCCTTGAATATCTTGCTATCTTTGATTTCGGATTCGTTGTCATTCCCTGAAATTGTATCCTTTTATAAAGAAACTTTGTGGGGAAAAACTGAAGATGAGGTCATCATTGAACAGAAACTGACATCTGATTTAACCGCATTAGAAAGAAGCAAGTTAGTAGAAAAGAAAGAGGATAGTTATTACATTCTGCCTCTTGGTGAGGCTGTTGGGAAAGAGCTTTTAGAGGTACCGACAGTAATTGAAATGATTAATGTGTTAAGTACTTTAGATACCAATAAGACCAATTGGAAGTTGTTCTCCTTAGCTAAAATACTTGGAACATCTACTTTTGATTGGGGTAATCAAAGACCTAGAATATACAGATTAAAGATAGTACCTAATTTAGGTAAATTATTCTCGGATTTTGATGAAAATGAAAGGCATGGATTCCTTAACGACAAAATGGTATCAAGTTTAGCGGCAGCTATGTATATATTACAATACGCTAAAGGGGTTCCTGAGGAAGAAATTGAAGCCAGCATTTATCAAGATATTGAGTCTGGTCGGTACGCATTTTGGTCTATTACTGAAATGATTCAAAACACTGTACCAAAATTATCTTTTACACTGAGGAGCTTCATAAGAATCGCAAAATCTGCTTTGGAGGATAGGATTGAAGCTAGTCTAATTGAAGAATTAGAGAAACTTTCAAGAAGTATTTACTCTGGTGTTCCGTATAATTGCATATCTTTATCTGTTTTACAAAGAAATCCAGTGATTGATAGAGAGGTTCTTTTACAGATTATTAAAACGGGATATACTTCAATAGAGTCTTTGATAGATTCAGGACCTGAAAAACTAAGAGAAAAAACAAATCAGTACGTGAGTGACTTAATTTGGAGAACTCTTCCTTTTGTTACTAAAAAGCAAGACCGAGATTACATTAAAGCTATCTATCTAGCAGACACAAAAGGTATGGACATCAAACCAATTAGACAATTAATTACTGAAACTGGAAAATCATTTGAGAAAGCAGTAGTAGAAATATTCAAAGTACTTCATTCAATCAAAATTCTAGACGACATCAGTTTTCCAAAAAAACATGAAGGTGATCCAAATCCTGAATGTATTTCCTCTATTTCAGTAAAAGATTCTGAATACACAATTGCTATTGAATGTAAGTCTAAGGAAGATCTCAAAAACAAAGTCATTGGCCAATCTAAAATTAGGGAAGCAGATACAAAATTTCCAGAAAGAAACGAATTCAAAAGATTGGTTGTGATAGGTACACCTGACTTTGATGAAACGGCAATTTCATATGCTGAGGAAAGAGATATTTGCTTGATAAACGTTGATACATTCATTTCAATCGTCGTTCAAATTCTTGAAGAGAATATTGATCCAGAAATGTTAGTAACCTTGTTCCAAAAATCGGGGAAGATTAATTTTTCTTCTGAAAATGTAGAATGAATATTTGCTTTATGAATATTTATTTACACAATTTAAAATTAATGTGGCAAATCTGATATATTGAAATGTATTCTACTCCGATTATATAATCATGAGATAACATGGTTCTTATTTTCTCTCAAATCTATTGCATAGACAATATTATATTATCTTTTTATTTCTAATTATCTATGAGATTCTCAAAGGAAGAAATAGAAGCTATTATAAAACAGAGAGTAAATTTTCTAGAATCTGAAGTATTAAAAACTAAAAACGAAGAATTCAGTTTCCCACTAATTCATGACATATTCAGTTCAAAATTCGGTAAGAATCTTGAAGAGAAGTGTCGAGATCTTACTGGCTTTACTGAACTCTCTATGTTGAGCATCTCTATAGTAAACAAGAGTAAAAAACTCAAAACATTTTCTCGTAAATTATTCGATGAAGGCCTTAAAATGTCTCTTGAAGAGGATGAGGATTCAGATGTTAGGAAGATGGCTGAAGCTTTAATCCCTATAAAATCACTTTTATTTTCTAAAAATTCATCTGATTCTAATGATAAGACACCAGATGTTCTTAGTAAAAAAGGAATGCAAAAAATGAAGGTTACCCAGCGCTGTTCTGCTTATTATATTTTTGCTTTTTATGCTTACATTGATGTATATCTAGATGAATTATACAAGAATTATTTCAAAAAAAAAGTGCCTGATGAAGAAAAAGATTTATTGAAAGGTTTTCCTGAAAGAGGAGGAGTTAAGGAAAGAACGAAAAGCCTTTTACAACTCATTCGTAGAGACCTACCTGAGCAAATGGATGAATTTTATGGCTGTTATAATGGCTTAAATGATAAAACAGCTTACGAACTCCTCATAGACACTAGGCATGAAATTGCTCATGCAAATCCTCTCCCAGAATTAAGGAAATTAAGAAATAAATTTAGAAAACAATACAGTGAAGCAAAAAAGAAGCGTGATACTCTTATTGAGAGAATAGGAGTTAATCTGTTTGAAGAAGAGGATAAGAAGAAAGAGGTTTTGATCTCCTCTAAGATGAAAAAAACATATTCTAAGTTTGTCACTAATTTATTCAAAGACATACATCTAGCTTTCTTTTTTGTGGAAATTGGTTTGTCTTGTCTCCGTTATTTATCGATAATAGAAGAAATTGCGAGAATGAAATATAATATCTAACCAGTTTTTTCACAAAATCTTTTTCAAGACTATTTACCTATATTGTTTGAATAACATGCCACTAAACTTAACAGCCCAGTATTAAGCCCATAATCTGTTTAGACGGCAAAAAACAATTAAGATTACAAGGATCATCCAAAGTTTAAGTAGAAATTTAACGTTGATAATCATATGCTTGTTTGATTAAAGATATAGCATATTCTAATTCTTCTTCGTTAGAAATTTTCATCTCTCTCGTAACAGACCACTTATTTTTAGAAATATCTCCAGCTAAATTTTTAGTGTTTATGAATTTTTTTAATAAAATTTCAAACATACTTATTTTTCATAATGATATAGTTATCGTTGCTCGGTGTAATATTATACAATTCAATCACATGCCAACTTTTTCTTTTTCAAAATCTTGAAGGATTTCAGTACATCTGGTGAATAAGTGTTTATCATCAACAAGTTGCATAAGACTACTATAACTAAAATTGGCAATATGTTCAAAATCGTGTCTGTCTTTAGAAGAGATGACGAAGAGATGAGAACGGGCTTTTTCATCCTTACTTTTTTGTGAACCAAAAGAAGTACGGGAAACAAGACTCAACTGTTTATCAGGAAATAATCCACGCTCTTTAAAGATTAAAGGACCATAGTGTCCAGGCATTCTTAGTCTGAATGGTGGGTTAGCAGAATAGACGTTAAACAACCATACAACGTCTTCGACCATCTTGAGATTATCAATAAGTGTAGAATTGCTTGTATTCAAATTTTCTTCAGTCAGAACTGTTTCTCTTGTTCCAATATTTATCTTAAGATCAGAAAAAGATTCTTGAGGGATGGATTCTAGTCTTTTGATACTGAAATAATTCCTCAAAATCTTAAATCGCAAGTAATCGAGTTTATTGTTCTCTGTCTTCATTTCCTCATATTCTGTGTGAGTATACTTGTAATAGTTTACACTTCTAAAAAAAGAATCCATCTTCAATCCAAGTTTCTTTATCTTGTTCTCATTTGAGAGCTTATTCTTTGCACTTCTAGGCCATTCAATTACAAAACTAACACTTCTAGAAGTCTCTACATCATTTATTGGAATAGCAAGTCGGATTTTTGAAAAAAAACTTGTAGTCAATTCCGCATGTAGGAGAAGATCAAATGCCATGAATCTACAATTAATTCTTTTTGTTTTTATATTTTTGTGCTAGAAGAGAGCTGAAAGCTAAGAGAAAGAAAGGATATAAACAAACATGGCTAAAATACACTATTATAGAGAAGGAAAGTTAGTAGTGGAAGAGGAGAAAGAGGAAGAGTATACAGAATACAAGTTGGATATAATATACATAGAATCGTTCAAGACGTTTTTTGCAACAATAGAGGAACTAATAACAGAACCAAGATGGATACCGAAAAAAGTGGTGTCAAAAGAATTGAAGATAAAGAAATGGTATGTTAAGGCGTTGAAAGAAGGGAGACTTGAGGAAGGAAAAAAAGAGAAGAAATTGGAACAAGTAAAATTAACAAATTATGTAACAATGTTTAAGTGATATCATTGCAGATTTGTAAATCCCAGCCAGAATAGCTTGGGTTATTAAGAACATTCGTCTGAGAATCAGGTTGAAGGGGAAGGTTGAAATCTCCTAAAAACACTTTCAGCCGAGAAAGAAGAAAGAAAGTATAAAAAGACTAAGAAGTAGAATTTATTTGACATCAATGACTTCAACAATAACCAATCGAGTAATTAATGCATTAAAAATAGCTTCTATTCAATATCCGCATGAAGAGTTTTTGAGGAAAAGAGTTGAAGAAAAAGAGCAATCGACATTTGTTAGAGTTGATAAGCTAAGATATGAGGCAAAAATAGATTATTATTTTTCTTTACAAAGTAATGAAAGCAGTATTAGAAGAAGATTAGAACAACTGAATTTAAAAGAAATGGATATTAGAAACACAGTTAAAGTAAGAGAATATGATAAGTTGGAATGTATAAAGGAAGTAGCTCAGAAAGCTTCAATCTATTTTCATCAAGCATTAGAAATGTATCAGACCTCTATTAAAATGCCAGAAACAACTAGTCCGTTAGTCGAATATTATGCACTTCTTCAATGTGTAAAAGGTTCAATAATACTTGATTTAGATTTGATTGAAGATGTATTTTTTAGATTTCATGGAATAGTACCAGTAGTAAAAGAAGAAGGTAATTATATCCGTGCGAGAGTCAAACCTATAGGAGTTTTTTCAGCACTTGTAATTAGATTTGCAGGTTATCAAGATCAAAGAGATGATAATGGCAATTCCATTCAATATAAGAATGAAATGGAAACTTATTTTCGAAAAATTTTTATTATTTCATTAGAGGATATAGTAAATCCACCAAGCTCATCTGCATTTGAGATTTCTTATAGTAATCCTTTATCTGTCTTCATGGGTTCTTGGATGTTATCTAATCTGGTTAGATATGCTCCCCTAAGTTGGCAAGAAATCTTAGCAGGTCAAAAAAACGACCTACTCTATTATATAAGAGATTTCAGAGATGAGGAGATTCCAAGAATATTTGAAAGTTGTTTACCCGACCATATACGAATGAAAGCAGGAAGGAGGCCACCTCCAAAGACAACAAAATAGAAATAAAATCATCAATGTTTAAAAGAAATAAAACAAATAATAAAGTGAATATCCATTGAATTCACATAAGAAATCTAAACCTCAAGGATACTGGAAAGTAAGGAGGGATTAGAAAGAGTAGAAGAAGATGGAACAAGTAAAGTTAACATATTATGTGACATTGTTCACGGCAGAGTAAATAGAGAAAAGCGAACTAATGAAGCACTAATTGTTAAGATTTCGAAAATGTTAGGATAAAAACATCAAAAGAATAGGTAAGTATTCAACCAGTTAAAGTAAAGGAACAGACAATACACCTGATAGAGTACTCTGATTTCATGATATTAAGCTCTTAAATTATATCGAGCTATCATATCAAACCATACTCGTTTCTATCAAACCTATTTCATCAGCTGAAAGCTCATAATAGCTATAAACAAGTTTGTTAAGTTGGCTCTCTAATTCACTAATTTCTTGCTCTTGTTGTTTATATTGATTTGATAACTCTAAGAGCTGTTCTACAATACTAATGAGCTCTTTTTGTTTTTCTATTGTAATGTTAGGTATAGGGATTTTACCAGCATAAGCTTCATAGAAATCCATCGAACGAACAGCGTTGTTGTAGATGAATTTGTAAGTGTAAAATTGAACAGCATTAGAATTTAGGATACCTAGAATAAACTTTTGGTCATATTTTTCATCATTTATGAAAATATTTGTTACAGTATTAAACGAAAGAAGTCCCTCTGAATCGAAAGTTGCTGTTATTTTAATATGATCTCTGATATGAGCAACAATTCTTTGCGCAATAATATGAGGTTTTTCGAATTTTTCAATAGTATCTTTATACCTAGAAAATTCTTCATTAAGAGGATTATAATATTTCCAACTACGTATATAGTATCTCTGAATATCATTTCCAGAAAGAACTTTGCTATAACCCTGTTTGTAATCAGAACTGAATAATTCCTTTTTGCCTTGAATGCCTGGTCCTAAGCTAATTTTTGAAATCTCTCTAAGTCTTATTTTGCTTGCTTCCATTTTTTCTTTAATCTCATAAGAGAGTTGGTTTGCTTCCAAATAAATACTGTCTTCATTTAAACAAAGTTCTTGCTTGATCCTTGCAGTTTCAATCACTGCATTGCTTTCTAATTGTCCAATTGTTATATAATTGTGTTTTTCAATCGAGTACTTGTCCCTGAGAAGAATGAAAATTATTTGTTCCAAAAGAACACCTTTGAATGCTTTTCCGCAATCGATAACTTTGGTTAACTTCTGCTCTGTAAGGATTTTAGTCCGAATTTTCTCCCACGAACTGGTGTAGGCTAGCATTTTAGGCACAATTAAACCCATTGAACCTTCTTCATTGCAAAGTTTCAAGTTTCGGTTAATAAATACCGCTGCAATATTTGTCATTCGAAGTTTAATCTCTTGATATTCCTTTGTAAGATTTACCACATTGTCCTCTAACACTTTGAAATATGGTGGATTTCCAATAATAACATCAAACCCACTCTTTTCATCTTCTGAATCAGAAAAGATATGCTCAAATTCAAATCCCCAATGAAATGGATTAAGTTGGAGAAAGGAATCATAATTGATCGGAGATTTATCATGAAATTGTGATTCATAAAGAATGGTGTTAAGTTCTCGTTTAACTGTCTTATCAATATTTTCAAGTTGTTTTCCGAGATTTCTAGTCTCCTTTCCTGATATTTTCTTATATTCTCTCAAGACTTCCTTTCTTTTATTTACCCATCTGTGAAATTCTTTCTTAGCGTCAAAAAAATCACCTAAAACACCGCTTCTATCATCTAGTACTTCATCCTTGAAATTTTTAATATCAATATATCCGATTAAGCTATTGCCTACACGTAGATTATAGTCAATGTTGGGTAAAGGAAACACCTCCCCAGGTTCATAGGAACTAACAACCCATAACCATAATCTCAGTTTGGATATATCAACCGCATTTGGATTTATGTCAACTCCAAAAAGGTTCTTTAATACAATGAGGACTTTTAATCCTGATTCTTTTGTGGTAAAATTCAATTGTTCTGTTATTCCTTTATATATCCTTAAGAGAAAATCTGCTGCTGCTAGTAGAAATGCTCCTGAACCACAAGCAGTATCACACAATTTTATATTCAAGATTATTTTGTTATAAACTTCTAGAAGAGTGGTATCTCTCAAAGAATAAATTTGATTAATGCTTTTTATGAGCTCTGTTTCTTTGTATCCTTTGGAAATAAGAAGACCATTCACTTTTCTTATAATAACAGGTAATATTGCCTGTTCTGTAATGTATCTTGTAATATGTTTTGGTGTGTAATAAGCTCCAGTACCCTTTCTGTCTGAAGCAGTCATTAGTCTTTCAAAAATATACCCAAGAATCTCAGGATCTAAAACATCCCCCTGTAAAACGTTTTCAGTATGTGTAAACCGGAACGAATTCAAAAGTTTAATTACTTCTTTGAGTATTACTGCTCTTATTTTATAGTCTGGAGAATTTCTTTCGGTTTCTGTTCTAATAAACAGACTACCATTTAGATATGGAATCTCTTTGAATTTTTCATCAATGTTAACTCTTTCTTCCTTAGGTGTATTGAGAACTTGAAAGAACAACTGTTTTAATTTTTCATTTAATACATCCTCATTCAGATCATCTAGATACTCTAGAATGTCGAAAGTAATGATATTCTTGGATCTTAAAAATTTGATAAATATGAGTCTATCTATCGTGGTTTGAGCTATTTTTTCCTTATCTTCAGTATTCTGTACGAAGAGAATATTTTCAATCAAACTATCTTCTTCAGCTACTCCTTTTGTGCGATTCAAGGAATCCTTATACTTACCTCCAAAAAGCAATGCTGAATACCAATTGTAGAACCTTTGACTAATTTCCTCCTCATATTTTTCAGATAAAATCTCTTTTTTCCCAACTAGAATATCTTTAATTTTAGTACAATCTACTCTTATATCATACTGATAAGTTATCTGAGAGTTATTATCGATAAAAACCCAAGTAAGACCATCAGTTGCAATACCAAAGGAATAGTTGTCTTTTACTTCTACAAGTCTAAAAACACCACGAATTTGATTTACTGCACCATTAGGACTTTTATCAAAAAGATTTGTGTTGACTGGTTTAATTTCTGCTAGAAATGCTACATGCTTTTTGTTTTTGTAATGATAATCTACTTTCCTTAGTTCTCCTCTTATTCCTCTGAAATGTTTTTGTGGAAGTTTAGAAATTTCAAAAACATCAATAATAGAAGAAACAAGTTTTTCGCTTGTATAAGCTTCCGGATCGGCTTTCTCTATAATATGACTAGAATTCAGTTTTTGACCATCTTCAAAAACTTTCATCTTGCCATCTAAGGTTAGACCAGATTTGAATTCTGTAATTATGGTTTCTATCTGTTTTTCAAAGTTAACCATTGAAGTTATTCCCCTTCTTCTGATTTTTATGATTACTGAAATATAAGTATAATGGAGAATAGAAGGAATATATGGAAAAGAGCAGAGAGAAGATGCGATAAAACTGGGAGAAGGAAAATACGGAATAGCGAAATATAATCCAGAAAAAGTGACATGGTTTAAGAACTTCTACAAAAAGTGGATAGAGTTGTTTGCAGGAGAATATATGTAAAAAATGAGTGGTGGGCCATACCAGATTCGAACTGGAGACCTTTCGGTTTCGAAATTACACGCCCTCTAGCGGTTAAACTATCAGCCGAACGCTCTAACCAAACTGAGCTAATGGCCCTTGTTAGCATTTGTTCCGTTGCATCATTATTTTAAAAGTTTTTTCTTATCATTCTGTTTGTTCTCTCTCTTCTGGCTTTTATGTGAATTTCTCTTAACAATGAAAAGTATTAAAAAGATTATAACGGGGAAAGGATTGCTAATATCACAAAAATAACTGAGAATCAGTTATAGGTGATTGACGTCTTACTCCTTAATTAAGGAGCCGAGATTGTTCCTCTATCCTTCTAAACGATAGAGAAACATGGGTGAAAGACGCATTACCGAGGTGAAAGAACGAATGAGTAAAGTACGTAATGTAGGTATTCAAGGAGTCGAACCTCCCGCCACCGAGTGCGATGACCCAAGATGTCCATTCCATGGTCAACTTCCAACAAGGGGTCGTATTTTTTCTGGAAAAGTTATTTCTGATAAAATGAGGCGCACCGTAGTAATTAGGAGAGATTTCTTGAAGTATGTGAAAAAGTTTCGTAGATATGAACGTGCTCATGGAAAGATTTCTGCACACAACCCCCCATGCCTTAATGTTAAAGAAGGTGATTTGGTTTTAGCCGCAGAATGCAGACCACTTGCTAAAACTGTAAGTTTTGTAGTGGTACAAAAACTAAATTAGGGTGTTACCATGGCAAAGAGAAAATCCGTAGGACGAACACAAGTTCATATTACTAAGGGCTTAATTGTAGGAACAAGACTTCGTAGTGCCGATAATTCTGGTGCTAGAATAGTACAAATAATCGCAGTTAAGAATTATAGAGGAAGACTAAACAGAGTACCAAAAGCCTCTGTTTCTGACATGGTTGTCGTTTCTGTTAAACAAGGCACTCCTCAACGGAGAAAACAGATTTTTCCAGCAGTTGTTGTTCGACAACGTTCTCCATATCGTAGACGATCTGGTGATTGGATACAATTTGAAGAGAATGCTGTTGTTCTTACCAACGAAGTAGGAGATCCTTTAGGAAGTGAAATTCGAGGACC
>JAUWPI010000054.1 GCA_030611665.1 Candidatus Heimdallarchaeota archaeon
TCTAAGGTCAATATGTGGTGCTTATGGTAATCGGTGTGGAGCCTAAGGATAGGAAACGGCTTCTTGCGCTAAGTCGAACTTCAGGTCGCTATGATTGGCTCAGTTGTCTACTCTTTTTCCGAAAGACCTATTGATCGCTGAACAGTTATTGTCAACAGAGAAATAATCAATAAAAAAGAAAAAAAGATAAAGATTCTTTGATTAATATTGTTCACAAAGAATTTCAAAATAGTTGTGTGGATGGCCACAACTTGGACATGTGTGTGTAGGTTCTTCTCCTTCATGTACATATCCGCATTTACGGCATACCCATTTAACTTTCTCTTCTTTCTTGAAAACTGTCTTGCCTTCAACTTGCACTAACAGTTTTTTGTAGCGTTCTTCATGATGAACTTCAGCTTTACCTATAGCTCTAAGTCTATCTGCAACTTTAGGAAATCCTTCTTTTTCGGCTATATCAGCAAATTCAGGATACATGATAGTATGCTCATAATTCTCTCCAGCTATAGCAGCTTTCAGATTTGCTATGGTGTCATCCAAAACTAGAGGTGCTTCAGCTTCAACATGGATGGCTTCCTCTTTAAATTTCAGTTTCTTTCTGACTTGTTTCAGCATTTGGAAGTTCCATTTTCCATGTTCTCTTTCATTGTCTGCTGTAACTAGAAAGATATCCGCTATTTGTTCATATCCTTCTTTTTTTGCTATTTTTGCATACATTGTATAGCGACTTCTTGCTTGGCTCTCACCAATGAAGGCTTTTGCTAGATTTTTTATTGTTTCACTCATCTTATATCATTCCGTATTCATGTATGAATAAAGGTTTAAGCAACTTTCAAATTCTTATTAAAAATAGTTGTGATTAAAAGTAAAAAGATTTTAGCTTTCAAGAATTTGTTTTAACCAACAAACTTTACATAGTTTTCCAGTGGTCGCATTTCCACACTCTTCACAATTTTTTATTTCTTTACTTTGTTTAGTTTCTTTCAAAGAAGCAAGCAATTTATCTTGACCACGAACAATGTTGTAGCAGAGCATGGGTTGTTTTTCTTGTGTTTTGAATATGAATTCTCTTACTTCCCCTCGGTAAGCTTCAACAGCGTATGGACACTGTATCTCTTGATATTCAAGCTCATTAATAATGCAGTACATGACAATTTCTGCTTGTGGAGTAGCTCGAAATGGTTTTGCTCTTGGAACAAGAGTTTCATGTATTTTTCTTGGTGTTGGATTTAATCTGGCTAATCTTTGTATGTCTCCTCTAATGATATTGAGAAGTATTGTTTCAGCTTCATCCTCAAGATTATGAGCAGTGATCAGAACATCAGCATTGACGTCTAATGCTGCCTTATTTAATACATTACGTCTCAGAATACCACAATAAGAACATGCTCCAAGTTCTCTCCTTTCTCCACGAGAACCTAGTTTTTCTATTATCTCATCTAAATTATAACCAAAATCTTTTTCGAAAGAGTATATAACATGTTCGATCCCAAGTCTGTCGGCATGTAATTTTGCAAAATGTAATCCTTCTTCTCGATAATGTTTGATTCCTTCATCAATTGTAATGGCAACTAGTTCACTCTCAGGAAAATCTTTCTCGATTTTATGCAAGATGTCTAATAAAGCAGTACTATCTTTACCTCCTGAAACACCTATGGCAATTCTGTCCCCACGGTGCAACATTTTGTATCTAGTTATTGTTTTTTGTACTCTCTTTCTCATCTGTTCATTGAAGTGTTTATGACATAAGGATTGTTTATCATAAGGACGAACATATAATGATTGGTTATCACATAAAGAACACTTCATTTTATCACCACTAGAACTTTACCATTGATAGCACCAAATTTAGTACGATTATACATATGAAGAACATTCTCAGAATATTTAGTATTTTCTTATGCCGTGGATTAGCTTCATCTCCTTTCACATTCAAATACTCTTGTAGAATCTTATCTCCATCTGTTATTCCTAAGGGTAGCATGTTAATGAAAACTGCCATTATGCTCAGATTTAAACAATAGATTACTTCAATACTCCAATAATATGGAAACCAAAGTGAAAGCCAATTTGCTTTGGGAGGAAGATAATTGTATATTGTGATTCCCAAGTATATTTTCTCACTGTTCACAGTTTGAGAAATTGGATCTGTTCGTGTTGGAATTAAGGATACGTTACGCCCATCCAGCAATGAAAGATACAATAAAGTTGCATTAACGTTTTGGTATACAAAAATATTGTAATCTTGATTATTCTTGATTTTCATATATTCAATTTTGTTTATGCTCTCATTGAAAATACCCATTTCTTGAATTATATCCCCTTTAATTAGATTAGAGATATCTGCAGGAAATTCTTCATATATTTTTGTTACAATAACTCCATCTGCTCCATAATATCCAGCTGAAATGATTACTGGAGTTAAGAGATAAAGTCCCAAGAAGAGAATAGACATTATTGCATTAAGGACCGATCCATTTAGTAGTACTTTAATTCGACTTTTCTTGGTTGCTTTGGCCATGCTTTCAATTACGAGTTCTACAAAAGCACCAAAGAAGATAAAAAACAGAAAAATCCCCGACGATTTTAGTTCAATTCCCTCTCTCTTAGCCATAACAGCATGACCTAATTCATGTGGTATGATGACAAAAATGATTGGAATTATAAACAATAAGGATGTTTGAAAATCAATCGTAACACCTGGAATAAGTAATTGCATCCCTAGTGCTCCTGGAGCATCAAACAGTATTAGAAAAGGGTTCACCAAAAAATACACGACAAGAACAAGTACAATTAACCCAGTTAGCACTTGTCCAATTCTATAGAGGATCTGCCAAAATCTCTTAAATTTCTCTCCAAGCTTGGACAGGATTTTGTTAAATAACTCTGTTCTGAACATCACTCCAAAAAGATAAAAGTTAATTCCAAATCTCTCCAGTTTAAAGAAACTTCCAATGGTTGTAAGCAACATGAATGATAGAATAACAATGATTACAATTTGGAGTGTCGTTAACATTTGCCTCTATTCCAACTAGTATAACAAAGCCTAAACAAACTTACTTTTACTTATTTCTATATCTGTCTTTAACCTTCAATACAAAAATTCTCTGTTCGAACTGATTCTTTTTAACGTCAAACTAGTTTTTTTCATTAGATGAAAAGAATCACAAAATGGTACAGTAATAGAGTTAAAGGAACTATTCCTAAAGGATGCCAGTTTTGTTCATTAGGATCTAAATTGGTTCTTTTCATCACTGGTGAATGTGATTCTAATTGTTTTTATTGCCCCTTGACAAAGGAAAAGAGAAATGATGTAATTTTTGCAAATGAAAGACAAATACATTCATTTTCTGAAGCTTGCGATGAAGCTGTGATGATTTCTGCGTTAGGTGCGGGAATCACTGGCGGTGATCCTTCAACACATCTGAGTAGAACATTAGAATATTTATTAAAATTGAAAGAGAGATTCGGTCAAGAATTTCATTGTCATCTTTATACTTCTTATTCTCTGTCGTACGATGATTTGAAATCATTACACCTAGCAGGGTTAGATGAAATCCGCTTTCATCCTCCTCGTCTATTGCTGACTGAAGAGATAAAGAGATCTATTTCAGATGCGAAATCACTTTCATGGACTGTTGGATTTGAAATTCCGGTTATCCCTGATAAACAAGAAGAAATACAAAACATAATTGAATTCGCTGAAATAACAAATCTCAATTTTGTTAATCTCAACGAGTTAGAGATAACAGAAGAGAACTTGTTAAAACTAAGTAAACTGGGTTATCATACTAGATCAAATCTCAGTGCTGCTGTTAAAGGAAGTGAAGAATTGGCACTAAAGATTTTGAGAAATAACCGAAAAAAACGTGTAACCTTACATTATTGTTCATCCAGCTATAAGGACAACATTCAGTTACGTAATCGACTGAGGCGTAGGGCTAAGCGTTATGCACTTCCTTCTGATGAAATCACTGATGATGGTTTAATCGTAAGAGCTCAGATAATTGTTAAAGAAGCAAAATCTTTACTCAACATTAAGGATGCATTGGTTAATGATTTTGAAATTCCTGAGAAATTAATTAATATCGATGAGAAAAATAAAATGATATTAACAAATTGGATGTTAGTGAAAAAGCATGGTTCTGATTTAGTGAAAAAATTTCATCATGCGATATCCACCATTCAAATAATTCACCAATATCCTCATGAAAATGGTATCATAACGTATTTGGATCCTATTTTTGAAGAAGAAAATAATTAATCATGTATTGCAAAACGAAGAAGAGCTGCAACCCCTCCAAGTTTTGAAAGTTGCTCACCTGAATCATGATACACAGACATCAACACTGTTTCTCCTCTCATTTCTGAGTTAGCATCGACTAAACTATCAATTTCGTTTCTCTTCTCTAAATCCTCGATACCTAATTGGTCATCACTGATTAATAGAGTTTCAACCGCTCCCATCATTAAAGCGTTTTTCACCTTTTCCAAACCGTATGTTACATCACCCGTTTCTTTACCGATACGTTTAAACACCTCATCTAATAACCTCATCTCATACGCTACTCTTTGTTCTTTTGCTATTTTTTCAGGTAGTTTTTGTGATAGTACTTCTTTTAATCCGACTCTTCCGCCTGTGCTAGAATGAACAAGGTTTGTCTTTGCTGCAAGTTTTGGGTCTTGGTTTTTTAGATACGTAAAGAAATTTTCAGGTGTAAAACCAGGTCCAGCTAAAATCACTGTTTGTGGTGTGTATTGGAGAACAGTATCCTGTAATATTTGAAGAACTTCGTTGAAAAACAATCCCATCTCACTTGAATGTTGTTTAACATCGCTAAATTTCCTTGTCACTGATGGATTAAATTCAGAAATGATTTTTATAGAAAACTGTGTTACTAATGCAATACAGGCACTATTATCTTCTATTGTGATTACTAAAATTTGAGCTAACATTGAAGATTTCTCTACCTCATCTAGTACCTTTTTCTCCATGGCTTTCCATTCTGATTTGATGATTTGCACTTTGTCCATGAGTGACAAAGCAATAGTATGATATGTTCCTAAGGAAATCAAATCTTCAGGTCCACTGATTACTTTTCCTTTGACTCGCAGATTGTCTCCAAACCCGTGAAATGCAAATTCTTCCACATCTATCTCAAGAACCATTTTTACACGCTCACCAGAATCAGGTCTAGAATCCTCGTCCTTTCTCCTTATTCTTCGAGAAGTAGTAGCTTTCACCTTGTCACCAGGCTTAAGAACCCGGTAAATTGCGTAAAGATCACCTACATTTTCAGTGATAAGTTCGATGAATCCATGCTTGTAGTCTTTCTTGAGAATCTTCATTAGAACACACCATTAATTGTTTTGAAATCTTTCATATCTTATTTTTATGTTTCCTTTTCGTTTATTAGAGTGAAAAAATCTATTCCATTTTCTTTCAAATCGTTAAAATTCACTCGATAGCTATCTCCACTACTTTGTGTGAGACCATCAGGAACTTCTAGAAAGAGAAAATCCATTCGTTTTCCAACAAATTTGACTGCTAGATATGCTTGTCCACCAATCCGTTTAGCAAATTCCAATAATCCTTCAATTTGATGTTTTTGAACATAAAATGTATTTTGCCTGCTTGTCTTTATTTCTAACGCTAACATCAATCCTTTGTCCGCACATCCTGCTAATACATCCGGTCTAGGCATAAGACTTGTTCCTGAAGAAGAAGGTGCTCGCATAACAGCAAACCCGTATTTCCAGAATCTATTTACTATTTTTCGTTCATAATCGGCTGCTAATTTTTTACTCAAGTTGAACAACTCTTTCAGTCTTCTCGTTGAATCTTATTCAAATTACTTTGTTTAAAAGTTTGCATCCTTAACATAGGGTCATTGAGAAAACTAATAAATCTTAAAAGATGGTTATAACTAAGTCTGTAGGAGCTATAAGAACTTCATGAACTATATACGACAAATGACGAAAGACGATATCCCCCAAGTTTATGAAATAGAGCGCAAAAGTTTTCCACATCCATTTGGCGAGGTACTCATAGGAAGTCTCTACTTTGGTGCCCCTGAGCTGTGTTTTATTCTTGAACAGAATGGAAAGATGATAGGTTTTCTTTTGGGTGGATACACACCGATACCTAGACAGGCTCACATACTATCTTTTGCTATTCTTGAAAGTTTCAGAGGAGAAGGATTGGGAAAAGAATTGCTCATACATCTTCTGAATCAGTTAGAAAACTTAGAGTTCAACAGTGTGAAATTAGAAGTAAATGTCGACAATCAAAGAGCAATAGAATTGTATGAATCCTTACAATTTACAATTGAATCAAAAATAAGAAAATACTATCAGGATAATAGTGACGCATTTACGATGTTAAGGAGAGTAGACTAAACAGTTAATCATTAAGGTTCTACAGTTTCTTCATCTTTAATTCCCATAATTTGTTTGTGTATATCCTTTGCTGCAACTTTTCCTGCACCCATTGCAGCTATTACGGTAGCAGCTCCAGTTGCTATATCTCCACCAGCATAGACTTTTTCCTTACTTGTTTTTCCTGTGCTTCTCTCCGTGACAATAGTTCCCCACCGCGATACTTCAAGATCAGGTGTTGTGCGAGGAATAATGGGATTCGGATCATTACCCACAGCAATAACAACAACTTCACACTCCACAAGATGCTCAGAGCCTGGTATTGGTATAGGTTTTGCTCTACCTGTTTCGTCAGATTCACCAAGTTCATATTTAAGACATTCAACTGCTTTTACTTTTCCTAATTCATCACCAATAATTCGAATTGGATTAGTTAGAAATCGAAACTCAATGTCTTCTTCATCAGCGTGATGAATCTCCTCTTGTCTAGCAGGACATTCCTTCTTACTTCGTCGGTATACTATTATTGAGTGTTCTGCACCAAGACGTTTGGCTGTTCTAGCTGAATCCATTGCAACGTTACCCGCACCAATAATCATAACTGTTTTCCCGCGTTTGACCGGTGTTTTATATTCGGGAAATTTATACCCTTTTAAGAGATTAACGCGAGTAAGGTATTCATTTGCACTATATACATTGACTAGATTTATGCCGGGAATATTTAGAAATCTAGGGGCACCTGCACCCGATCCAATAAATACGGCGTCAAATTCTGCTAAGAGTTCATCAACGGTCTTATTACTACCAACGATGAAATTTAGATGTATTTTTACTCCTACTTTCTTAAGAAAATCAATTTCATACTTTACGATTCCCTTAGGGAGACGAAATTCGGGAATACCATAAATAAGAACTCCACCTGGTGCGTGTAAAGCCTCATAAATGGTTACTTCATGACCCATCAATGCTAAATCTCCTGCACAAGTTAAACCAGCTGGACCTGCTCCAACAATAGCAACTGTTTTACCAGTTGAATTTGGAAGTTCAGGGACTTCTTCACCATGATCTCGGGCATAATCAGCTACAAATCGTTCTAAATTGCCAATTGCAACCGGTTGATGTCTTCTCCCCATTACACACTTTGCTTCACACTGTGATTCTTGAGGACATACTCTACCAGTAACAGCTGGTAAACTGTTTTTTGTTTTGATTAATGCGGCTGCTTCCAGAAATTTTTTCTCTTTTACCAGCGTAATAAAATTACGGATTGGTACTTCAACAGGACATCCACTAACACAAGGCTGATTTTTACATGTAAGACAACGTTGAGCTTCAAAAACAGCTTCAGCTTCGTTGTAACCATAAGGTACCTCATCAAAATTCTGAATACGATCTGCTGGTTCTTGACAAGGCATTGGAAGTTTGGTTCGAATAAGCTGAGGTCGAGGTTTTCTTTGCGCACTCATTTCTGTTCACCTTTTTTATCACATTGACATCCTTCACGATGCTTCTGATAGTATTCCATAGCTTCTTTCTCTTCTTCTTTATAGCTAGATAATCGTGACATTGTTTCTTCCCATTCGACTAAGTGGGCATCGAAATCTGGTCCATCAATACAGGCAAATTTTGTTTCTCCACCCACTGTTACTCTGCATGCGCCACACATACCTGTGCCGTCTAACATTATAGTATTAAGGCTCGCTATAGTTTTAAGGTTGAAAGGCTCTGTTACTTTAGCAACAAATTTCATCATGATTGGAGGACCAACACAAAAAACTGTATCGATTTGTTGACCGCTCTCAATCATTTCTAATAATTGGTCTGTAACAAACCCATGTCTTCCCTCTGAGCCATCATCTGTACAGATGTGTAATCCATCTGCAAATTCTTTAATTTCTTCAATGTTGAACAATAATTCTTTCTTCCTAGCTCCCACAATCACTTCAGTATGATTCCCTGCTTGTTTGTATGCTCTAGCAACAGGTGTCGCAATTGCAATACCTAACCCCCCACCAATTACTATGGTGTTACCTGCATTTTCAACATGGGTTGGAATTCCTAATGGTCCCACACAATCTTGTAAATTACCACCTTTTTGTAAATCTGCCAACTCATAAGTACTCGCCCCAACTTTTTGAAAGATCACAGATACCCATCCTTCATTTACATCCCAATCTGCAATGGTTAAAGGAATTCTTTCACCTTTATCATTTGCTCTAATAATTACAAACTGTCCAGCTTTGCATACTCTAGCAACGTTTGGAGCGTTAATTTTAAACCAAACACTCTCTGATGTTACATCTTTACGATCTATCAAGGTAAACATTTTCGATTCACTCTCTGATATTTTTCGCGATAAATACAAACAATATGCGTTATTTTCATTAATTTTCTTCCTTATTTGAATAATTCCCTATAGACATCATTAAAGAGAATTCAAGGCTAAGTTTTCATAATCTCTCGTAACAATTCAGTAGCGTATGAACCCTTTGGGATTTCAAAACTAATTTCTGCTTTAGTTTTTGTGCTATTAGTCTCATCTTCTAGTACATTTTCATGCAGGTTATTAGGTAAAAAATTTATGGCTCTAAAAGTTCCTTGCCCTCCAATTTTTTGGACAATTTTGTGTTGAAATAAGTTGATATTTATTTCTTCTTCATTAAGGATCTCTTCATAGATATTTTTAACATCGCCAGATAAAACTGTTTTTCGACCTATTATGGGGGCGTAAATTTTTCCGTCTTTGACTGTTTCACCTGTTATACTTTTTTGTAAATTTTGGCTGTGTTCATTCCATCTTATAGTTAGATATCTGTTGAAAAGCTTTGCTTGAAATGCATGCACAAACAGTTTTCTGAATTGTTGAGGTAAAGAGAAAAAGACTTGTTCGTAGTTCATCCTACGTTTGATTAATTCTCGTAATAGTTTCCTTTCGATTGTCAAGAAATTTGGAAAAAACTCCAGAGCTTTTTTGCAATCTTCTGTCTCCAAGTAGATTCTTCTGGCTTTTTGTATTTCCTCTGATTCACCTTCAAAAACTTCGCCTAGATAAATCTTTATCGCATGTTCAAAGTCACCTTGAACTAATATCTTCCCAACTTGATGTGTTATAGGTCTTAATTCACCAAACCTCTGAATTCCAAAACCATTTAACACCCCTCCCTTTGTTTTTATGTCTTCAAAAGATTCTTTAACAAGTCTTCGTGTTTCTTCTTGAAATCGATTTATATCTCTGATAGTGATATTGAACGCATTTCCCCAAAGACTTCCTAATCTTATCTCTTTTAATCTTAAACATAAAGAATGCGTTTTCATTTTAGGTAAATCTAAATTGTTCAATACTCCCCTTTCAAATTTATCTTTTAAACCCCAAATACACACTCTTTGAGCAGTAAAGGCTCTTTTATCCTTTGAACCTGCAATGCTGATATCATTGCGTTCAACTTTCCATAATCTAGCTATCCAATCTAAAGCATCAGATGTATTAATATCCTTTTTCACTAAAACGAAATGAAGAAACAATCCAGGTTTTCCAGGTAACTCTATTCTCTCTGCACGTGGATCTAATTTGTGTTCTTTATCTATTATTTCACTTACAATGAAATCTTCAGGAAAATGTTTAATCTTTCCTCCAATACCTTGAGATTTTGTAATTAACGGTGTTAATAACTCAGAAGAATAGTTATTCTTCATTTATTCCAGCTCTTACAATAGTGGTAATTCTTTCGAAATTTTATCGATATTTTGTTCCAAAGAAGGTCCAATTCCAATTGCTGTTGTTGTTCCTGGAGGTAATTGAGTTAATCCGGCATCATTAATAACGGCAAATGGAATATCCAATCTTCGTGCTTTTTCAGCAAGTTCATGAATCTCTTCTTCAGATTTTACTTTAACTGTAACTTTTTTTTGCCCCTCTGAAATCCATTTATCTGCCCAATCTGGATAGTATTTTTTTGTTTTCAAATATGCTGAAATGGAACCATGTGCAACTTGAACAGCAGTTTTCCCTTTAGACATTTTCAGATCTGTTCGTACAGCAATAACTTGTTTATAACCGAAAGACATCACGAAGATAATAGTAAGTATGTGTTTAAATTTGTACTGATAAGAAAGTGTTGAGTATTTAGGAGAACATTATTTACAAAAAGAAAATATTTCCTTTCTACTCTAGATAATCCTAATCTATTGTACTCTGCTAGTGTAGTAAGAGATTTCTTGACGTCCTCTATATGAATTCAATATGTGCTTCTGTGTTCAGTACAGAATGTACTGTTTGAATAATAACACCTTCAAGAATTGGTAATTCCTGTTTGTACTTCTTATCGATCTCAATTTTATATTCTTTATCACTAAAAGGGGGAATATACAGAGTAGAAACCCTTGCAACAGGAATTGGATGAATGAGACTTTCAACAAGTCGTCGAGGGTCGTTTGTTTTTTCTAGAAATCTTACTTCTTTATGAGCATACTGCCTTATTTTATCTACAACTTCTGGTCTAGACAGCAATGGGACATCTTGTCTTCTTGTAACTAAAATGATAACATCATCAAGCTCAACTGATGAGTAGAAAGCAATATCCTTCATAGCTTTGTTGCCTTTGGAAAGGTCAACAAGTATCTTTGATAACTCTATATCCGAATCGTTAATTTTTCCTTCACGGTAAAGTTGTTTACATTTTCTGCATAGAGTATTTGTTTGAGCATCAATTAAACATACAGGTAATTTCACGCATAGCCACCTTAGCTATTTGTTGTATGCTTATAATTGGCTATTTTAAGAATTGTGACTACAGCGAGTATTTTAAACACTAAAAACTGGGAGAGAATGACAATAAATAATAAAAAATTTTTCTATTAAATTAAACCTCGTTCCATGAGGACCTTAAATTCATCTAGAGTTAATTTATTACCGTCTTTAAATCTTCCAAGTATTTCTTCAGCCCTTGCGTCAAGTTTCTCGTCTCTTGCGCGCTTAGCTTCAACCCTTCTGGCTTTTCTAACAGCATGAAGTTCTATTCCAAACTCATTAGAGAGTTTCTTAACCTCTTGAGTTAAACCATCAAGCGTTTTGCGAATTTCAGTTATTTGAATACTGAGAGATATTACTTCTGCATGGGCAGCATCTGATTCTTCTTTGATCTTTCTAGCTTCTTTGGTTGCCCCAATCATTTTTTCTTGATGAATTTGAGATTCTTGAGCAAGTGTTGTGACACTTGTATGATATGTCTTAATCTCAGTTTGCATATATCGAAGTTTGTTTTGAATATCACGCACTTCACTTCGCAAATCCTTGAATTGTTCAATTTTTTCAAATTCTGCACTTAGTTCTTCTAATTGACTAAGTGTACTTTTTTCCATTTCTTTGGTTAAAAAAGGAGTTGTTTCTAACTGTCTTTCTAAACGACGTATCTTTTCTCCTACCCTCTTATTTTTTGGAATTCCAACGTTCTTCATTTGCGATCCTAATTCAACAAGTCTCTTAGCTATCTTGTCAGCGTCTTCTCGCAAGATATCTCGCATCTGTTTGCGAACTTGAACTTCTTCATTTATTTTATCTCTTTGCTCCTTAGATGTTTTGGCTACATTGAATAACTCTTTAGCCTGTTTATTCTTCTGATCTCGACTGCTTCTGATCTCATTACGTTTTACATTACATTCTCGGAGCTTATCAATGAACTCTTTTCGTTTCAATCTTAGTGACCCTAAATGCTCTTTCTTTTCATCCAAGCTCATTTCTTCACTTTCGACACTCATATACTTTTCACGTTATAATTCGGTTCAGAGTTCTTATTTAGTATATAAACAATAATCAAATAATCGAGGGTTTAATTTGCATTTAAGTTTTATGTAAACGCACCACACATTATGTCCAATCTAATTTCTATTTCACTATTATTTCTTGTTTGAACGTTTCATTCGCAATTCTGGTGATCTACACTTTCTGCATTTTTTTGCGGTAGCTGGATTTGTTGCATAGCACTTTCTACACACTTTTCTATTCATAATATGTGACCGAGCTATAGCACGGTATTCGGGGTTTGTAACTGGCATTCTAACATACCTCAATTATTTTATTTTCTGCTTTAAACGCGTTATTAAAAGCATTTCTATTAAGAGCAAGAATAACAGAAATAACAAAAACTCACTAGAAAAAGGGAAGTATGGTTAATTCATTGAATCAAATGAATCTGTATTGAAGTTTCTCCTTGACGGTATCTAAGAGTTTCTCTAGTTTTTCTAAACCATTTTCTTCTTTTCTTTTTATGACAACTTCAATTTCTGTCTTATAATCTCTAAGGTCTTTTATGTCAGCAATAAGCTCCTCTATCTCTTTCTTGCTTTGATCAATCTTGATTTGAATATTTTCCATATCGATGGTTTCATCAATTAGTGATGTATCATTCTTTTCTTTAACTATCACTAGCTTAGTAACATCCTCATCCAGTTTTTTTATTCTTTGATTCATTGTATGAATACGTTGTGTTACAATGACAATTGTATCATCTGCTCTTTCTAATATAGGACTTTTCGTCTTTTTTCTTCTCTTCAAAGAGAAATAGATGATTAAGAAAATTAACACTAGGATAACAGGCACTCCTATGCCTATGTATAATGCTACACTCATATTAATCACTAGGCACAACTGAATTATAAAATCTTTCATTTAATTACAAAGAAAGATAATTACCTAGTCATGTTAAAGTGACAAGATTGTAGTAACTCATCATTTAAAGTTAAGTAAAAGATTATACAATTGTTTATCTTATAATGCAAATAAGCAAAAGTATTCTCTGGAACTGTTGGGTATTGTGATATATGGTAACGTTTTTAACACACTCACCCCTATATTTTCTTGAACTAAATAGATTAGTTCACAAATCAGACTAATAGGTATAGAACATACCTTGATAGCAAATAATAATTAAAGTTTGCATAAAAGTTGAAAGAAGTCTGGTGGGTATCACACTTACAATCACCTATCACGATCATTGATGATCTTTACATAATAATAATCATAATCCTAATCATACTCTTACTGAATACACTAAAGAAGTGTATTTCATGTTTGAAAAATTCAGATTAAATTAAATTTATAGAAAGTAATTGAGGGTGAAGGGATTAGTGTATATACCTATCGGTTTTCTTGTTGACTTTGCAGCTTAGAAATAAACAAAAATGTAGGTGAAGGATATGGGTGCAAAAACCGATACTTCAACAACTAAATATGAAATTACAGCTAAATTCGAAGTCGATGGAGTGGTTGAAAAACCAGATATCGTTGGAGCCATTTATGGGCAAACTGACGGATTACTGAGCGAAAACCTTGACATCCGCGAACTTCAAAAAACTGGTAGAATCGGACGAATTAGTGTTGATTATTCCAGTAGCAGGGGAAAAACTACAGGTAAAATTGTCATCCCTTCTAGTTTATCAAGAACAGAGACCGCAATACTCGCAGCTACTCTTGAGACAGTAGACAGAGTTGGTCCTTGTAGTTGTCAAATACAAATGAAAGAGATAGTTGATGTGCGAGTTAACAAAAGACAATCAATTGTTGATCGTGCATCTGAAATTATTAGACAATGGGATCAAAATGTAAGCCCATTTAGTTCTTCTATAAAATTGGAAGTCGAAAGATCTTCAAAATCTGGTTCAGTCATTAAATTAACTGATGAAGGGATTTCGGCAGGACCTGGATTTAAAAGACAAAAGAAAACAATTCTGGTTGAAGGAAGAGCTGATGTTGTTAATCTCTTAAAATATGGTATTGATAATACTATTGCAGTGAATGGTACCAGTGTCCCCCCCAAATTGATTGATTTGATTAAGAAAAAAACTGTAACAGCTTTTCTTGATGGGGATAGGGGTGGTGACTTGATTCTTAAAGAACTTCTTCAAGTTGCACATGTTCAAAATGTGGCACGTGCTCCAAAAGGAAAAGAAGTAGAAGACTTAAGCAAAGATCAAATAAACAAAGCCCTTAATGACGCGGTATCAATAGAAAAAACAATTTTCTTAACAGGAGAAGATGAAGGAAAAACAGTAAAGGAATTTCTTGAAAAAGATAAACTTGAAGATAAAAAGAAAAGAAGAACTTTCAGACCTAAGAAGGAACTTGAAAAGAAACCAAAAACTAGAGTTTCTCCAAGAACTGAGAAGGCTGTAAAAACAATTGCTTCAAAAACATCCTCAGTTGCAAAAGGAACTACTGTTAAACCAAAAGCTTCAGTAAGCAAACCTGCAAAAGAAAGAACTCCTCGTGATGGTGCGGTTACTAAAAAACCAACAACATCTAGTCGCCCTCCTGGTAGACCATCTTCAACCAGATCATCCTCTAGTCGATCTTCTGGTAGACCATCTTCAACCAGATCATCATTTTCAAGACCACCTTCGGGAAGACCCCGAGGAAGGCCTCCTCAGAGAGAAATAAGAAAAGTTCAGTTGCCTGAATACTTATCATCTTCTGTTACAAACGTCAAAACAAAGCTTGAAGCAATTGTATATGATGAGGCTGAAAAAGAGATTTTGCGATGCTCTGCAAGTGAAATTTATTCAAAATTAGATGGTATAGAACAAGCACATGTAATAATAATAGACGGTGTTATAACCCAGAGGTTACTTGAAAAATCACATGCTAAAGGAATGAAAATGGTAATTGGTGCTAGAAAAGGTGAAATCACTAAAAAGCCAACCAATCTCCGTGTTATTGAATTTAAACAAATATAATTCTTCTCTTTTTTTTTCTTCTTAAAAGCCAAAAACCTTAATAGCAAATTAGAGATTCGTAGATAGAGCTGATGCCCTTGGAATATCTATGACTTTAATTAATTCATTTTTACTACTATTACTGTGGGGCAGAGACCATCAAAGTATTTTTGAAAACTCGGGTGATATTTAATGTCTATTGAAGATAAGATGAAATTAGTAACAAAAAATGCCGAAGAAATTATTCTAAAAGAGGAAATACAAAAAACTCTTACTGAGAAAGAAAAACCGCGAGCTTACATAGGTTTTGAGCTTTCTGGATTCCTACACTTGGGAACAGGCTTAGTATGTGGTAACAAATTATTAGATTTAGCTAAAGCTGGCTTCGAAACTGTTGTCTTCCTTGCAGACTGGCACAGTTGGATCAATAATAAACTTGGAGCTGATATGGATAAAATTAGGTTAGCAGGGGAGTATTTTCAAAAGGCTTTTGAGTCAGTTGGTGTCAAAGGACCCAATATCAAGTATATTTGGGCTTCTGAGCTAGTAGAACGAAGTGATTACTGGGCCAAAGTAGTGCGAGTAGCTAAGGCAAATTCACTCGCTAGAATATTAAGGACTATGCCAATTATGGGAAGAAAAAATGAAGGAGATATGGAATCAGCTTTTCTCTACTATCCTGCTATGCAAGTAGCGGACATTTATGATATGGAAATTGATTTAGCTGTTGGTGGTATGGACCAGCGAAAAGCACATATGCTGGCAAGAGATACAGCTGAGAAGTTAGGTTATACTAAACCCTCTTGTCTTCACACACCTTTGTTGACAGGTTTGGAAGGATTAGAAAAGAAAATGGATGCAGAAGCTGTTCCTGATTTATCAACACAGATCGACGCAAAAATGAGTAAATCTAAACCCGATACATGTATATTCATTCACGATAGTGAGGATGATATATTTAGAAAGATCAAAAAAGCTCAATGTCCTCCAAAACAAGTTGTTGGAAACCCAATCACAGAAATGGTACAATATATTATCTTTGACATGTACTCAACTTTCAAAATTGAAAGAACTGATAAATTCGGTGGTGATATTACGTTTAACAGTTACAAATCTTTTGAAGACGCGTATATCAAAGGAGAACTGCATCCCATGGATCTTAAGTTAGCCGTATCTAACTCTTTAGGAGATATCCTAAAACCTTCAAGAAACTACTTTGAAAAACATTTAGACATACTTGAAGAGATAAAGAATTTTTAATTTTTCTTCTTTTCTTTTGTATCAGACAAAAAACTTCAAGATAGCAGAAGAGATATGTGATATTGCCTTTATCGAGGACTTTCTAGAGATGGCGATGCCGACTAGGAAAGAAGGTGCAAGGAAAAGGCTACATTTCCGCTATCAACGGGCTCTTTCCTTAGTTGAGTGTAGCACTCAATACGATGACGGTGAGTCAACCCTAGCGGGATACAGTTGCTCCTGAGGCGCTCAACTGGTGGATATGGGATATCCCCTTAAAATGAAACCAAGGGTTAACCTCAGGGGCATATCTATCTAATTTTTCAATAACAATAAGAAACAGAAAAAATAAATACTTATCAATTAATCAACTACTGCTTAGGGGCAGTGATCTAGCTTGGCCCATGATGCCACTCTCACACAGTGGATGTCGCAGGTTCAAATCCTGCCTGCCCCACCAATTTTAGAAGT
>JAUWPI010000166.1 GCA_030611665.1 Candidatus Heimdallarchaeota archaeon
TCAATCAATTTTGAATGGAGTTGTCACTACAATACCAGAAAGAATGTTAAAAAGGAAGAATATCAATGCAGATTTCTTCACTCAATCTGGAACAGGTATCCAAAAATCAGCGTTTGAGTGTGCTATGAAAGCGTCTCAGAACATAGAAAAACCACTTTTTGGTATGTTTGTAAATTGTAGTAATAGACTACTAATTGCAGGAGATAAGATTGAAAAAGAAAATGTTATGATTAGAGAAGCGATTGGAGATGATGTGCCTTTCATAACGTTATATTCTGGGGGAGAATTTTCTGTAATAAAAAATAAACCAGTATTTTCAGCAGTTTCTCTACATGGAATGATTGCTGGTGAAAAAACAGATGTCACAAAAAATGTGGTGTTTTAAATGTTTTTTAGGATATGATATATAATGATAGCTAGACAACCGCATAACACTAACCAAGGAAACATATTGAAAGTTGCTGTGCTTGGTTTAGGATCTGTTGGCAAAACAACTATATCAAAAGGTTACACAGGAGAAATGACAGATCCTAAAGAAATTTCTATGACTAAAGGAGTCGATATCACCATAAAGAGAATAGCACAATTTGATAAGGCAGTAACTCTGCAAATCTGGGATTTTGCTGGTCAAAGGCAGTTCAGATTTATGATAGATGTGTTTTTACGAGGAGTCAAAGGTGTGATGTATGTTTATGATGTTACTGACATTGAAACCCTACTTGATCTTAGTGAATTTGTTGAACTTACCAGAAATTATCTTAAAAACCATTATTATCCTAAAGTTCCTGAAATTTTAGTTGGAAATAAATTAGATCTGGATAATGTTGAAGTAACAGTTGAAGACATTCATGGTTTTATGAAAACTCATGACATACGTAAACATTTCTTAGTCAGTGGTCTCTTTTCAGCTAATGTTTCTGAGCCATTTGAATATATGGTTAATCAAATTGTGAATAAAGAGGATAATTTAGCAGAAGAACTACTGTCAAAATACTCTAATGTTTAGAAACACCAAAAAGTGATCTAGAATGGAAACGGAAAACCAATTCATAATAAAAGCATTTAACTGTGAAAAATGTGGCAGAATGTTGGAATGTCGAATTGATAAACAACAACTTGAGAAATTAAGAGACAGTCAGTTATTTAATTTCGTTCTGATGCATGCAGAGGATCATACATTAATCATATCAATCGATGGTCGAGGACAGATAAGAAGATCAAGGATTGCATCTCTTAGCTCTAATTTAACTATAGAAAAGGATTTTGAATCTTTGGGAGATTATGAAATATTAGAAGAATATAATGACATAGTTGAAGCATTCAACGATTTTCTAAAAAAAACTTAGAAAGAATAACAAAGATTTAACAATTTTAAAATACAATTTTTAAAAAATAAGAAAAGAAAGGAAAGAATTATCCGAATAGAGCGCTTAAACCTAAGTCTGTATCTTCTTCAGGTTCTTCTTCAACTTTTTCCTTTTTCGCTGGTGCGGCTGCTTTCTTTGCTGCTCCGGCAGGAGCTGCAACGGGTGCAGCTGCGGCTGACATAACAGCTGTCTTCAATGCTTCTTCAATATCAACTTCTTTCAAAGCAGCTACTAAAGCTTTGATACGAGAATCATCTGCTGTTGCGCCAGCAGCTTCAAGAATTCCTTTTACTTTTGCTTGTGTAATTTTTTCTCCTAATTCATGTAGTACTAGTGCGGTATATACATATTCCATATTATTCACCTATCCAAATAGTGATCCTAACCCTAAGTCTTCCTCAGGTTCTTCTTCTACTTCCTCCTTAACTTCCTCTTTTGATTCAGTTTTAACTGTTTTAACATGCTGAGCTTTTGGTGCAGATGCTAGTTTTTCTTGTATTTTATCAGATATTGCATTTGAATCTTGTTCTGCTACTTTAGATGCAACAGACAAAGATCCTTGAACAGCTTTTGATAAAATAAGAGGTAATGATTTACTATTAATTATACCTGTATTTACAGAAAGATTAAGGGCAAATCGATTAGCATTTGCTATAATTAGTGCAATACTTCGTTTTGTAATAATTCCAGCATTAACCGCAAGGTTTAACGCTGAAGAGTAAGCCCATTTGAGGTTCTGTTCATACATACTATAGTTAATGATTAAGTCTTTACCTGCAATTAGATCTCCATCCTCAAAAGCTATAACAAAACTCAATCCTGTTTGAAAGGGTTCAATGTTTAGTCTTCTTAGAAGGAGTGCAACCGTTCTATTAACTCGTTCACCTTCTTTGGTCACTACAGCTTCTTCAGAGATTCTGATTTGACCACCTTCAATTTTAGTTTTCAAGCCTAAAGATTGAAGTTCAGCTATAACAGGTCCTGGAGGAATACCAGTGTTCATTGGTCTAATTATAACATCATTCGGTGCCACTTGTCCTGCTTTTGCAGGTGCTGGGACTTTATTATCATACATGTAAGAGGCTAATTTATAGGGATTAGTATTAGTTAGTAAGAATGCACAGGAACCAACTATATGTTCTGTTAATTTTTCAATCCCTTTGATTTCTTTCTTAACTCCAGCTAAGGCTAGTTTCATAAAACTGTTCTTAGCCATGACAATCTTAGCTTCTTTATGTAAATCTTTACGAATGTTTTGTACAACTCTTGCGTTGATATTATCAATTTTAACTAAGCCAATAATAGGGTAGGATAGTAACTCTTTTTTGAGATTATTAACAATCTCCTTTTTTTTATCTGAAATTATTGTTGACATTGTGTCACCTACTTTACTTTTATGGCAGGACCCATTGTAGTCTTGATATAAATTGACTTAATGTTATTTTCGCCTTTTTCCAGTCTGCTCTCTATGTTTCTTAGAACTGAAAGAACATTTTCAGCAATAGCATCATTACTCATGTCAGCTGTACCAATCCTAGCGTGAATTACAGGGAATTGGCGTAAACGAACTTGAATAGTAAATTGATAGTTTTCGATTAGAGGCCCAATAGGAGCGTTTGGAGGAACAGGTTTAGGCATCTTTCCTCGTGGTCCGAGAAACTTACCTAGATTTCGTCCAATTAGAGGCATTAAGGGAGCACTAGCTAGAAAGAAATCATACTGTTTAGCTATTCTTTTAGCTAGTTTTGGATCTCTGCTAATGTTCTCTAATTCTTCCTTGGCAATCACTCTTGCTACACCAGCTGATTCTGCCTCAACAAGTTGAGTACCTTCAGCCACTACACACACCTTTACATCCTTTGGTAATGAGTGTGGAAGTCGTACCTCCATTTGAAATCTTTTTGCTGGATCTTGAAGATTAATATCTTTAAGATTTACAGCTATGTCTATAGATTCAACGAATTTACGAGATGGTGATTGCTCTTTCATCTTCTCAATAGCGGTATTAAGTTCTTTATCTACCATAATATCATCCTCTACCACTTCCGTTGTTAAGATAAGCAACGGTCGACGTGATCAGAACTTGATACAAGCAAAATTTGGTCACTTTTAAGTTTTATTAATTGAGAGGAAAAAAGTCAGATTAAGGTTGTCTGTGTTTGGAGAGAAAATTTCTTAAGAAAAGTATAGGCTTCTTGAAAGGTTAGTATCCCACCAGAAACTAAATCTAAAGTAAGACTCTTTACAGTGCAGAATGCTAAAAACGGATCATATTCTAGATTTCTTTTTTCAGCATAATCTTTGACTATAGATAGCAATTGAGTAGGATTATCTAATAAGAATGCTAACTCTTTTGAAGAGCTGTTTTTAGTAATAATGGTCTTGATTATTTTTGCTCCAATATTGTACTTAATACAATCTCTTCCATGGTTTTTCTCTGGACACAATTGTTCACATAACAAGTTCTCAGGTAAGAATTCAGCTGAATTTACAAAATCCATTGTTTCTTTATCAGTTATAGAATCAGCAATATCCTTTCTCTCCATGTCCTCAGTCTTTGTTTGGAATGGTAGAGTATCTAATTTTGATTGAGCACCACTTAAACGCCGTCCTTGGTTTGTTGGACCAAATTTCTTTTTAGTGCTCAAACTGTATTTCTGGTAAAGTGAGGTTCTCATTTCAATAAAATTATTGTAAAGTAAGGGAAAGACACTTCTTCCATATCGTTTAATAATTTTAGAGCTGTATTCAGCAAAACTAATAGATTCACTTAGTAAGTTAAATGTTTTAATCTTAAGAGGCATTTCTGATCCATCAAAGAAAATAAAGCAATGTTGAGTTGGCAGGCTTTGAATCTTACTTATCTCATCTTCAGATAAATTGATAGATTTACCAATAATATCGACCTTTTCACTTGAACGAAAGATGATTTTAGTAGCGGAATTACCGTGAACAATGTTACTGACACTGGACCACAACTGAGAGATAGTTATATGTCCAATCCCCAAGCTTCGCCCCAACAAGAAGTTGTTCTCTGATGTTATGAGGGAAGCAGAACTCTCCGAATGATAAAAATTTGGTATAATATTAATGGCTTCTTCCAAGACAACAACATATCTTAGTTCGTTTGTAACTTCCTTTGCAGAAGCGTGGCGATAAAGCTTTTTCAAAATAAGGTTACAGATTAAGAAGATATCGGAAGGTCTTGCAGCTCGTTTTTGAAACTTGCTCAAATCCAAGATTATGCTTTTGTTATTATCAAGAAGAGATAGATCCAGAGTCGTTCTTATCGCACCTAATATCTCATAATTAATAGGATTGAAGATGAAATTTAATCTGTTTAAAACAGCGTCAATAGTTTGTTGAATATAAGAGTTATTTGTGGTAGATCTAATATCTTCAGCTGCTTTATACACATTTTCTACAAAAGTTTGTAGATTCCTTTTTGAAGAACGATGTGTTTGAAATAAAGCTGTTTCGAACAAGTTTTTCATTGATGGAGTAAATTCCAAATTAGATGACATCATCATCTCTTCAATAATTAACAGCGTATTATGCACATCTTCGCTATCAATTGTTTCAAACAAATTCAAACACAGAGGTCTAGGTTTTCCTATTGTAAAAATCTCTACGCGAGAATCATCTATAAAAGCTCTAGCATATTCCCCCTTAATGTCAAAAACGAGGGCACTAATATTATAATCTAGTATCTGCTTTAGCAACGAAGAGACCAGTTTTGTCTTTCCCCTTCCAATCATCCCAAATATTTCTATATTTAGAAGAAGGTCTTTAACATTTATAGTGATATCTTTCCCTATTTCATCACCTTCCACAGTCTGACCCACTATCATTAAATTCTGGTCATTAAGTGTGGGAGAGAGACTTGTAGATGTAGGAGAAGATCTTATTGAAATTGGCACTCCCTTATAATTGAGAGGAATATGGAACAATGTTGATAACTCCTCAATGTCTGAAAGGTTTCTTTTCCGAAGAGAAGAGAACAACAAATTGGAGAATTTTAATCTCCTACTAAACAAATTCAATGTCTTCTTCTTTTTTAATCCACAGGAGTTTAAAATATGAGATTCTATTTGCTTATTCTCAGAGAATATACTCATATCTGAGGCCAAATGACTCTCATCATTGGATTTTTTCTCTGCCTTTATCAATAAACAGGTGCAACCTGCATTATTTCTTAGGAGAGTATTGTATAATTGGTCTGTAAGATTGAAGTTATTAATCAAATCAGAAGTAAGATCCACTTTTGTTCTTGATTCCATTTTTTCTAAAGAAATTAGAAGATTATTGACTTGTTCCACTGATAGTTCTTTTATTCTGCTACCATAATGAGTATCAAGGGAATTAACAATAAAATCAATTTGCTTTCTTATTTTATTCTGAATGTTTTTCAAGCTGAAGCCTTTTGAAACAATAGGAAAGAGCATGTTTAGGTTTTCATTGTTTTTGTAAAAGATTAAAGAAAGAAGATTGAACTTCATTAATAAACTACTTAGAAAAGCAGAATGTGTCTTATTTGCATAGGCATTGAATCTGAAATTCTTGGGATTATCGCGAGAAGAGGAATAAACTACAACCATACTTACTATCCTATAGAAAGGCAAGCCTATTTTTTTCA
>JAUWPI010000112.1 GCA_030611665.1 Candidatus Heimdallarchaeota archaeon
ACATAGCTCAGCTAAAGCTCTAACTTATATCCTAAATGAAGAATTAAAGGATCTAGATGTTAAAATAGTGGAAGTAACTTTTACAAAAGATCGATATGCAGAAATAACTCTAGATGGAGTTGATGAGAATATCGCAAAAAATTTCATAATTAAAAAGTATGGGACAACTGAGAGGAGTATCGGAGATCTTCAGATTGGGGATATTATTTATGGACGTTTCAGAGATGTAGGGAATGTAAAGTTTGGTCTATTTGTAGATGCTGGAATTGTAACTTCAACACAGAAAATTGATGCATTGTATCCCTTATTTGAAATGAGAAATCAATTAGCTGCAGGAAGGAAATCATCTCTCGTTAACATAATTAGAGCTTTTGGAATTGTTGAAAATTTACCTCTAAAGTTCGAGATTATTGATAAGAAAGTGCTTGGATCAAAAATATGGGTAAAAATCTCAGAAGACTCTTTAAGGTGGTTTTTAGAACCATATAAAACTAACAAAGAAGCTCTAATCATATGTGGCACAACAAGAAGATCAATTAAACAAGCTCTTATTCATAGTAAACATATGGAAGATATTGACGAATTTGAAAGAATGGGATTATTGGAATATAGACTAGTTTGTAAAAGTGGGACTAGAGCTGATGGTTTAATTCCTGAACTTGGTTCACATCTTGGGAGAGCAAAAATAGGTGCTCAAGTACCGAAAAGAGTTGTAGAACTATAATTCATTAGGAAGGTTCGGTGAGACAAATGAATATTATTGGGCCTACACTTATAGTAAGCAAAAATCTAGTTCTCAAAAATATTAACAAAATCAAAAGCAAAGCAGAGAAAAATGGAATAAGATTTCGTCCTCATTTCAAAACACATCAATCAGCAGAAATAGGTGAATGGCTGAGAGATTTAGGTGTTAATTGTATTACTGTTTCATCAATACGTATGGCTGAATGTTTTGCTAAAGTTGGATGGACTGATATCACAATAGCTTTTCCAGTTAACCTTCTAGAGATAAAAAAAATAAATAAACTAGCAAAGACGATTCAACTAAATCTTTTGATAGAATCAATTGAAGCTGCTAGAACTCTAGAAGAAAAACTCAAACACTCTGTAAAAGTTTGGATAAATATCGATACAGGGTATCATAGAGATGGAATAGAGTGGAATAAAATTGAAAGAATAATCCAGATTGCATCATACATTCATAATGCAAAAAAAATGCATTTAACTGGCATTCTAACCCATGCAGGACATTCTTATAAAGCAAAAACAAGAACAGAAATTCTAGCTGTTCACGAAGATACCATAAATAAGATGGTTCAATTACAGGAAGAACTAAAACTAGAAGGATATAATAATCTACAAATTTCAGTTGGAGATACTCCCACATCTAGTGTTGCTGATGATTTCTCTCTTGTTGATGAAATTAGACCAGGAAATTTCGTTTTTTATGATCTAAAACAAGTACAAATTGGTTCTTGTTCAGAAGAAGAAATAGCAATCAGATTAGCTTGTCCTGTCATAACAAAGTATGATGAACGTAGTGAAATCTTGGTTGATGGAGGAGCCATACATCTCTCAAAGGATTTTATAGTAGATGAAGAAGGAAGAACAATATACGGTTACATCTCTCAACCATTGGATAAAGAATTTTCAAAAGTAAAGAACACGTATGTCTCTGCTATCAGTCAAGAACATGGGACCATAAAAACAAACAATAAAAATTTCTTTCAGAAGATAAATGTTGGAGATATTATATATATTATTCCAGTACACGCTTGCTTAACTACAAATTTAATGTCTAAACTCACAACATTGTCAGGTAAAGAAATCCAAGCTACATGTAAGTAACAACTTTTCGTATAACCTGAGGTGGATTAATGGAGATTGTAGAATTAGCAAATAATCTTAAAGAATATGCGAATATGTCTTTACCTGTTTCTAGAGTATATTTGTTTAAACGGCACAATAATTAAGAAAGAGACAAGAGAAAAAAATGTGTCTAGTTCTTTTGTAGAAGTGGTGGGGCAGAGCGGATTTGAACCGCTGGTGTCCGCTGTGTAAGAGCGGCATCATGGGCCGAGCTAGATCACTGCCCCAGGTTTTAGTTTGTTTCATTTCTTTTCGTAATTATTTTTAATTTAAGTTTTTGGTTAATGAATTTTACCTAATTTTTCTTCCTTTACGAGTAATTTAAATATTTATCTACATATCATGCTACTTGGAGCACAACTTATGTCTGAACTTGATGAAATTGATTTGAAGTTAAAATCCCTTGGTTTAACACAATATGAAGTTAAAACTCTCAAAACACTCATAGCTCTTTCAGCCTCTACTGCTGAAGAAATTCATAAACAAACTGACATCCCTACTCCACGTATTTATGATACCATTGAGAGTTTGCAAAAAAAAGGACTAGTTAGAACAATTTCAGGTCGTCCTAAGAGGTTTGAAGTTTTTAATCTTGAGGAAGGATTGAAAAATTTTCTCAAGTTTAAAGAATCAGAATTCAAGGATGAACTAGACAAGATGACAAAAGTTTCTGATAATATTCTTACGCTTCTAAACGATCCAATCTACCAATCTCAATTAATTATTAAACCTGATGAATTAATAGAAGCTTACTCCTCTCTTGGGGAGATGCAAGTAAAAACAATAGAACTAATAAATAAATCTAAGAAAGAAATTAACATTTTTACTAATGTATTTTACTGGTTTGAACATGTCGAAGAAGCTTTAAAGGAGGCCATATTAAGGAATGTTAAGGTTCGTGTTCTAATGAACGTAGATGATGAAACCTCAAAGTTCTTCGCTAGAAAGCTACGAGAAATTGGTGCTAAGGTTAAGGAAATAACAAATGAAACAGTTCTTGCTCGTGGTACTCTTGTAGACAATGAACAAGTTGTTTTTGTTATATGGGTTTCTCCCGTTAAACAAGAAAAATACGTTTATCGCCCCCATTTCTCCTCAAATTCAGGTATAATAGAAATATTCTCAAACAACTTTGAATATCTATGGGGAAAGAGTTGAGAGAGATTGAATAGGTTAATAATCAGAATTATTTGAAAGTGAATAAAATGATAAATTTAGACGATAGAGAACTACTTGCAACAATTGATAATTCAGATCAATTAGGATCAATGTCAAAATGGGGAGAACTCGTTAAAGAATCTCGAGAACAGAGCAAGAAGTTACAAATGCCTTCAAAAGTTAGATGGAATAATCTTATTTGGGAATACAAGCAACCAAAAAATGTTATTATTTGTGGCATGGGAGGATCTGCTATTGCTGGGGACTATTTTGTTAGTTTGTTTAACAATGAACTAAGCATTCCCGTTATAGTTAATAGAGATTATAATCTTCCCAAGTTTATTGGAAGTGAATCTTTAGTAATTTGCATAAGTTATTCAGGAAATACTGAAGAAACACTTTCAAGATATCATGAAGCTCTTAAAAGAAAATCAATGATTATCTCTATTTCTTCAGCAGGATTACTAGAAAAGTTTGCAACAAAAATAGGAACTCCTCATATTAAAATTCGTGCAGGAATCCCCCCAAGAACAGCTTTTCCTTTAATGTATATTGCCTTAATAACACTCTTTGAGAATTTGGATTTAATTAGCAATGTTGAACAACAGATTGAAGAAGTTGTTAAAATCTTGGAAAAATTAGCTTGTGAATATTCCACAGAATCATCAATTAAGGAAAATCTTGCAAAAGAAATTTCATATGGTCTATTCAATTCTACTCCTCTTTTCATTGGATACGGTATATATGCTCCAATTGCCTATAGAGCCAAAACACAACTGAATGAAAATAGCAAGGTTATCGCAATAGCAGAGGCTCTTCCAGAACAAAATCATAACGGGATTGTTATTTTTGATAACCCGAATGTTTCATTAAACGATATCGCTTTCATTTTCATACATGACAAAGAAGAACCAAAAAACATAACGACAAGATTTGAAGAAGTGAAAAAGTTAGCTTCTAAGAAATCTGAGAAGGTTCTAGAGATATTTCCTCAAGGAAAATCAAAACTTGCAAAACAGCTTAGTTCAACATTTCTTGTAGATTTCATAAGCATTTACCTAGGAATCCTTCACGAAATAGATCCTTCAATTACACCAAGTATAGATAAAATAAAACATTCTCTAAGAGTTAAACATAACTTACTAGAGCATATTGAAAAAGAGGTTCTTTAAAAAGCCTCAAAAGCTGAAAGCTAATCAGAATATTTAAAAGGATAAATGTTTTTACTAAAATAGAGTAAAATTCAGTGAAAAACGTCGGTGTTCTTCTCGAAAATAAAAATTAGGGTTGCATATGTGTGGGATAGTAGGAATCGTACAACGAGATACAGCTAATATCGGTAAGAATATCATTGATTCTTTAAGAAAACTTGAATATCGAGGGTATGACAGTGTAGGCATAGCAACTATAGATAATAATCAGGTTAGAGTATCAAAGGAAGAAGGAAAAATCACTGAAGTTATCGAAAAAATACAACTGGATGATCTACACGGAAAAATTGCTATAGGACACACACGATGGGCAACACATGGTCCACCAAGCAAGGAAAACTCTCATCCCCATACAGATTGCAAAAATGAAATTGCTGTAATTCATAATGGTATCATAGAGAATTTTCAGTCTCTAAAAGAGGATTTAGTTGCTCAAGGACATGTTTTTCGATCAGAGACAGACACTGAAATTATTCCTCATCTTATTGAACAACTTATGCAAAAAGAGCAGATGGAACTTAAGGATGCCATTATTCATACGATTAGGAAAATGGAGGGGACTTTTGCAATTTGTGTTCTTTCTAGTTTAGAGCCAGATAGAATTTATTGTGCAAAAAGGGACAGTCCTCTTGTTATTGGTGTAAATTCGGATAGAATGTTTTGTGCGTCTGATATCCCAGCATTTCTTTCTCACACGCGACAAGTTGTTCTACTACATGACGATGAATTTGTTACGCTATCACATGATGGCTACGAAATAATTAACTTTACAAATATGAACAAGGTTGAGCGAAGACCATATATTGTTTCTTGGAAACCAGAAATGGCTCAAAAGGGAGGTTTTCCACATTTTATGCTCAAAGAGATACACGAACAACCTAGCTCATTGGCTGATTATATTCGGATAAAACAACCTTCATTAAATAAAATAGCTGAAAAGATATATGATGCAAAAAAAGTTTTTCTCCTAGCAGCAGGAACTGCTCATTATTCCACGTTAACAGGAGAGAACCTCATTCGGAAGTATGCAAAAAAAGCTTGTAGTTCGATTATTGCCTCGGAATATGACTCTATTAGTCCTTTGATTGATGAAGAGACGGTAATTCTTCCAGTAAGTCAAAGTGGAGAAACAATGGATACAATAATGTCGATTAAAGAAGCTAAAAAATCTGGAGCAAAAATACTTTCAGCTGTTAATGTTATTGGGAGCTCTATTACGCGTCATTCAGATGAAGTGTTGTATCTTTATGCAGGACCTGAAATCGGAGTAGCAGCAACTAAAACTTATACTGCCCAGACACTTTCCATGTGGGACATAGGTCTTGAAATAGGGAAGATTTCAGGAGAGTTAGGGAACAAGGAATACGATGAAGCACGAAAACTCTACAACAAAATACCCTCAGTTGTTAAACAAACAATTGTACGTAGTGAAGCACTAGCTAACCGGATAGCTTCATGGTTCGCTGAGAAGAACAGTAGTTTTTACTTAGGACGAGGAATAAACCTTCAAACAGCAAATGAGGGTGCTTTGAAAATGAAAGAAATAGCTTATATTCATAGTGAAGCGTACCCTGCAGGAGAATCAAAACATGGACCAATTGCACTCATTGAAAAAGACTATCCAGTAGTTTTCATAGCACCAAAAGATCAAACACATAGAAGGATAAATGGGAATATAATGGAAATGAAAGCGAGAGGAGCAACAACAATAGGTGTAATAGAAGAAGGGGATAAAGAGATAGGAGAGCTGGTGAAGTGGAAAATGGAGATACCAAAAGGGTACTCAGAAATGATAACAACGATACCATATGTGATACCGATGCAATTACTAGCATACTATACAGCAGTGAAAAAGGGCCATGATCCCGATTACCCCCGCAACCTAGCAAAAGCAGTTGTAGTCTTGTAGATTACATATGTGTCTCTGCTTTTTTATTTGTGTGTGCAAATTCAATAGTTAGTTTACTTAAAAGAGTTCGTAGATTATTAGCATCCAAATCGTATTTATGCCCTGTGTGTGAGGTTCTAGTGTAAATTGGATCATTATTTCTAAGCAGTTTCTTAACTGATGCTTGATATAGCAATCGTTCAATGAATATCTTACGTCTTTTGGGATAATACTGAAAAATATTATTAGATATAATTTCAAGATTGTTCAATACTTCAATTTGCCAAAAGGACACAGCAATACCAAATCCAATGCCTTTTTTAACTCGAGACAAATCAACTGAAAATTGTACTCCTAGCCGCTTTAGAGAATGCCTAATAATTTCATCATCATTATGACATGAAAAACCCACACCAAATCTTCCTTTTCCTCCGCTTACAGAGCCATCTCCTTCTAGAATTCCAAAGAGGAATTGCCACAAATGTTCCTTATTCTTACAGCTCTTAAGAGAGTAAACTATCTCCCCTAGCAACCCCATATGTAAGTCTAACACTTGTGTTTTATATGAACAAATACGTAGTGATCCACACTTATTCCATTTCAATGGATTGTCGTGTTTTGTTGCTCGAATCTTAATCTTTTTTCGAGTTATGTTTATGCATGCTTCTCTTTCCCAATATTCTTGTAGATCTTTCCTTACTTCCTCCTCTGTCCTTTTATCTGATGGTTTCTTACTATAAAGTAACACAAAATCCAGCATATCATTGAAAACTAAGGTATCATATCGTTCAATGAAATATTTTGCTTGCTCCGGTGTAGATGCACTTGTACTCCATCCCCATCCAGTTTTTGTTCCATCTGCATGATAACATCCAAAATAGTGAATGTAATCTTCTAATTTTATTGTAATAGGAGTTATTATTGGTACATGGTTTCCCTTGAATATTATCATTTCGTTTGGATCTATTTGTCCCATTATTGCACCATGAAAAAGCGAAGGAAGGTAGAAGTATTCCTCAGGAAGTGGAGGTGTAACAGATGATAAAACCTTAATTTTTCTGATGAATTTCACTTTCGCTCGGACTTTTTTGGGAATTGCACACAAACGTATGGTAATGATGTATTCATCTTGACGAGATGCACTCGATCTATCTGTTTTAGATATTAACACCACTTCCCCAAAGGCTAGACCATCTACAATTATTTCTATTTCATACAATTCATTTTCTTTAATATCATTTTCAACAACATAGGAATAAGGTAAGTAAATTTGTTTGTTTGCAGATATTTGAGCAGGAAAATACTCTGATTGCTCAATCATTACCTCTACTTTCTTTCTTAGTAGAGAGTGTTTTTCGCACAGAGCTTTAGGAATGTAAAAACCCCAACACCCAGAATATTGAACTAGTTTGACCGTTAAATCTAGATGAACCTGTTCTTTATTATACAAAGAGAGATCATAGTATGAACCCAGTTCTACACTGTCTTCTAGTTCCCGAGGTAGAGAAATCCATCCCGTTCCCTTATTATTTCCTTTTGCTATTCTCTTCTCCCATGTAAGCGTGCTCATTCTTACCATATAATAAACAAAATGGCATATAAAGTCAAGAAAAATCTCCAGTGGAAACCGAATAATTTATTTTAGTTAAAAATATCTATCCATAGTATCAAAATATACTAACAGAGGGAAATTAGTCATGAAAGAAGACGATAAACAAGAAGAATATATTCATTCTGAAGGAAATGCTTGTGGAGAGATAAACAAAGGTTTCTGTAAATACAGTTTAATAAGTGAAATAGTTTTGTTGATGGGTTTTATTACATGTTATAGCTTGATAATCACAAACTACTGGGGGATGATGTATCCACAGGTTGAGGGTTTCTACGTTTCTCTTCAAATCTGGGAAATCATAATATTAGCAGTTTTCAGTCTAATTGGGTTAGGCAATTCTTCACTCTACATCTTCTTTATGTTTTCGAAACCAAAAAGAGTGATATCTTTAAGGTGGATATCTTTTGGAATTTGTTTGATAGGGGTAGTTTTAAGCTCATTATTGGCTCCATTCGGTATAGGTTCGCAGTTTGCTTTATTTTCACCAGTAATTTCCACAGTTTCTGTGTTTTTTGTAAAACCTCTAAGAAAAAGAAAGGACATTCGAAGAGATCCGACTGCACAATAAATTGACTGGGAATCGATTACTGGAGATGTGGTATCAATTACTGTTCACCTCCAATAGAGGAGCACTAAAGAGTTAAAAAAGGAAATATACTCTTTTTGAGTGAATTAGAGTGAAAAGTTTAAAAGTGTAGTGACGATTAAAGCATTAGGAAAAGAAAGTGTAGGAAAAAAGAGATATATTGGTGACGAGATAGTGTCTAAGAATATAATGAAAACTGTAATATTAGCTGGTGGCAAAGGTTTGGATCTTTATCCATTAACTGAAACTAGGCCTAAACCCATGATTACTTTGTTAGGTAAACCTATTTTGCAATATTTAATTGAAGAACTACGTGACATGGGTTTAACAGATATTACTTTAGTTGTTGGATATAAAGGAGACCAAATCAAGGAGTATTTCAAAAAAGGAACAGCTCTCAACGTTTGTATTCAATATGCTGAACAAGGGGAGAAGGAAGGGATTGAGTCTGCACTTTTAGCTGCTGAAAAATTTGTTGAAAATGAGTCTAAGTTCCTGTTACTTTTTGGTGATATTGTTTCAGAAAAGGGGTTGATGCAACGTGCTTTGAACGCTTTTGAAAATACACAAGCTGATATGACAATGACCCTAACTTTGCGGGGAGATACCGGAGATTTTGGTATTGTTGAGATAGATTCTATGGGCTTAGTTAAAAAAGCTGGTATGAAGAAAATTGAACAAACCTCCGAGAGCAAATATGTTGATGCTGGTTGTTTTATTATCAGAACGGATATATTTGATGAAATAAGATCACAACAATCCTTGAGTAAAGCGATAAATGCAAGGATAGAGAAGGGAGACAAAGTATCAGCTGCGATATGGGAAAAAGAATGGGTTGATATTGGTAAACCATGGAATATTATTGAAGCAAACAAGTTGTTATTATCAAATCTGAAAGAATCACGGATAGCCAAGGATGTTTCAATCGCATCTAATGTTGAATTAAAAAACGTAGTAATAATCGAAGAGAATGTGGAAATAAGTTCCGGATCTGTTCTTAACGGACCATTATATATTGGTGCGAACTCATATATTGGGAACAACGTATTAATCAGAGACCATTGTTCAATAGGTAAGGGTTCTCTTATCGGATTTGGAAGTGAGATAAAGAATTCCGTCTTATTTGATGAAGCTAAAGTTTTCCGATTGTGTTATGTAGGGGACAGTGTGATAGGGCAAAATACTAGTATATCCTCAGGGGTTATGACTGTCATTACAGAAACAGGCATGAAAGAAGTTTCTATGAATATTAATGGTAAGAAAATGAATACAGGTCTTTTAAAGCTTGGAGCCATAATTGGGGATAATTGCGATATAGGAGTAAACACACTCATCTTTGCTGGAAGAAAAATAGCTACCAATTCCGTAGTCGCACCCGGAACAACAATCAAAGATGATTACAAACCTGAAGAAAAAGTAAATAATTAAAAAAAAGAGAGCAATAGATGTAATGGTCACAATTGACTAACACGTGAGGTTAATAATCATAATCTGTTATCTCTAGAAGAGTTATTATCTGTAACAACATCGTCCTTGCATGGGCAGGACAGTTAGGGTCTTGGGATATTTCATCTAGTATTTCTATTGCATTATTTGCTTTGACTGCTAAACTCAATTCGGGATCAGGTTCCCTCATGATTTCAAGAGAGTTTGCTGCAGCTCTTCTTATATTTCGGGGTACAGTTGTATCCTCGCTTATTCTTTCCAACAATTGAATTGCTTCGTTTACCTGCTCGAGGGTCTCATCACTCACTCTAAAAACCTCTGTGAAAAATTCTGTCCAGTATCATCTCAACATGTTTATTTTTTAATGCTTTCGGTAGATTAGAATAAAAATCAGAAAAATGATTGGTAAAATGAAAGTTTCTAAGCACGCTTTCATTATACTAATCTATAAATTTAGCAAAATTTTCTAGTTCAGTTAAGAATATCTCAATTTCATTCATAGTATTGTAGATATAAAGTGAGGCTCGAACTACACCTTCACCTTTACCAGGATTCAAACCTATTTGGTATT
>JAUWPI010000182.1 GCA_030611665.1 Candidatus Heimdallarchaeota archaeon
ATTTTGACTGATATGATTACGGAAGGAATGGTTGATGTTATTGTCTCAACAGGAGCTAACGTCACCCATGACTTGATTGAAGCCTTTGGAGGAAAACACGTTCGACATGTTCCTTATGAATCAGATCAAGAGTTACGAGACAAATCTATTGATAGGATATATGATGTATTTGTAGCTGATGAATCATTCATGAAATTAGAAGATAATTTACAACCTATATTCAAAGAAATTTGGGAGAATAATAAGGATGAAACAAATACTTTGGTAATTTCAACATGTAAACTGATGGAGCTATTAGGAGAAAAACTAGATGACGAGAATTCATTTGTTAAAGCTGCATATGACAACAAAGTACCAATATACGTCCCAGCTCTATCAGATTGTGTTGTAGGTCTTCAATTATGGTTATTTTCCCAACTTAATAGAACGCTTATTGATGATATGGATGACTTAGGTTCAATTCAAAGACTTGCTTGGGATTCAGAAAAAGCAGGAGCGTTCTTTCTTGGAGGTGGAGTTCCAAAAAACTACATCTTTCAGTCTCGCTTGATGTCTCCAAAAACATTTGATTATGCAATACAGATTACAATGGATCGTGTAGAAACTGGAGGTCTTTCAGGCGCATCATTATCAGAAGCGATTTCTTGGGGAAAAGTTAATTCGGAGAGCAAAATGATCAATGTTGTATCAGATATTACAATTGCCTTACCCTTGATTTTTCACGCAACCTTAAACAACCTGAAAAAGACTGATTAGTACTAGAGTAAGATTATTAATTGAACAGTATGATTTTAATAATAGATGACTAGGAACAAGATTTCTACTTTTATCTCAACTGACGGTTTATCAGACTTTTTGGTAGATGAAAGTCACAAGATTCTTGATCTCCGAATCCAAGATAAATTTGAGAAAGGACATATAGCTGGTTCTATTCATATTGACTCAGAGTTATTCATAAAAAGGAATGAAGAAGGAGTCAATATAGTTCCAGATAAAGGAGTAATCATCTCTGCTTTGAGAGAAAGGGGGGTTAATAACGACGACACTCTTATCCTTGTAGATGATGTTTTTAATCTGAATTGCTCTATTGCTGTATGGGTTTTTCATTACTATAGTTTTTATAATGTAAAACTATTAGATGGGGCTTTGTCAAAATGGGAGAAGGAAAACAGACATTTAACAACCGAAGTAGCTTTTTATCCTCCCGGTAATATTGATTTTACAGTCGAAAATCCTTCAATTTGCATTACTAAAGATGAAATTCTAATGAACATTTATTCAGAGGATTGTACATTTGTTGATAATCGCTCCGATTATGCCATAGAATATGATCAACAAGGAGGAATCATACCTGGAGCGAGACAATTCTTTTATCTTGACATCTTTGAAGAATATCCAGATTATTTCATGCTAAAAGATCTTGAAAGCATACACAAGGAGCTACACGATAAAGAGATAACTGAAGATAAAGCAATTATTCTTTACTGTGAGTCAGCCCCCCAATCTGCCTTAGTTTATCTGGTTATGAAAGAATTGGGTTATCCAGATGTTAGACTATATCTAGCAGGTTATGAAGAATGGAGAATAATTTGTTCATTTCTCTAAAAAATCGTATTTATTTGTTTTTGCTTGAGTATTGCATCAAAAAATCTTGTTCTAAACCATAAATCTGAGCGATCTCTGAATCGAGTTCTTTCTCAATTTTAGAGATTTGAATTTCATCTCTCTCATCTACTTGATTTAGTAGTGAAAGAATTTGTTTTACATACTTGGAAATTTTTGTACGTTCTCCCTTAGGTGGTATAGGAATACCTTTTAATGGAATACTAAAGAACTCCAACATCTTTCCTTTCTTCTTACCAGCTTCTCTAAACCAGAAATCAGTGAAACTACTATTGAGAATCCCTAAGATAGCTAAAGTATCTTTCTCATCTCTAGGAACTATAGCATAAGTATCCGTTGCTCCAAAATGCTTCTCCTTATCTAGGGAAAACCGAGGTAACAAACCCCTGTAAGGACACATTATTTTTGTTTTTGATTCGTTGAAGGTTGAAAGGTTTCGATATACACTATAATCAAACCATCTTATTTTGTTCTTTTCCATAAGTCGTTTCCTATCAGGTCCCATCGTTAACAATGATTTGTTTTTGGTAAGATATTTCTGAGTGTTTGGATATTCTGATAACTCATTTATTCTAGATGGTAATATGGCCTTCAAATCTGCCTTTTTTGAAATTAACCATCTTTGAATATGCCTATTTGTAACGAAGGGAACTAGTACATCCTCTTCAATTTTATTAATTTTCAGTTCAAGTTGATCTAATACGAAAACATCTTTTACACCTGGCGAAAGACCTTGTGCTATCTTAGCAATATCTCCAAGTTTATCGAATTCTTTATTGTTACTAATTTCTTTAATCGTTGAGAGATACTGAGAAATAATCCATTTAGTAGTACTCAGTTTGGATGGATTAATGGAAAGATGCTTAGGCAACGTTCTACTTGACTTCTTGAGTTCAAAGAAATTCTTAGGGAGTTTCCGTACGAATTTAAAAGTTTGATTTGTTGACCTTTTCTGTACTGTTAAAATACATGTTGAGACGTTAAGCCATCGACCTTCATCTTTGAAAATCTTAATTCCTTCTAGATCAATGATTTCTAATATTTGATAACGCAAAATCTCAGATCTTAACAAATCCGCGTACTGATTTTCTATCCAATAATTGGGTGTAATTAAGGAGACAATGCCATCGTTTTTTAGCAAACTGAGAGATTTCATAATGAAGAAATAATATATGTCTGAAGATGCACGAAATAGATGCTTCCAGTGATTGGAGTTCTTCAAGTAGCTAAATAGAAGTTGTGTACCTTCTGTTCTAGTCTCAATTTTTTTCAAATTGAAATACGGTGGGTTACCAATAATTACATCAAAGGTGTCAAATTCACTAAAACTCTCCTCCCAAGAAAATGGATTCATCTTTGAGAGTTGAGTGCTCGAAAACATATTCTTAGCATCAACATCGATTATACTATTTCCACATTTTAAATTGACAAATGATTCACCTTGAAAAATGGAATAAGTTTTAGAAATCCGTGTTTTACATATTTCTAAAGCGTTAGAATTGAGTTCGACACCATAAACATTACTTGTCACAAAGTGATAAAAAAAATCGGCTTTTAGTTTTCCATCAACATTACTATAAGATCTTAGTACGTTCCAGAGCCACTTCAATAACCCTAAAATGAAGTTTCCATTACCTATTGAAGGATCGCAAAAACGCAACTTAGAAAGTGATTCGGTGAATTGGTGATAGCTACCAAGCTCTACCCTCTTAGACGAAACTAACTGATTGACTACTCTCTCTATCATAAAATCTACAACTGAAGATGGTGTGTAGAATTCACCAGTTTTCTTTCTGTATTTCTGATTATGATCCATGGGTTACAACCAGTTCCTTTACGGGGGTTAACATGTTCAATAAAAAAAGGTTTGTTCTCCCTCCCAAAATCCGGTGTGTGAAGCTGTGCCACCAAAGTGGATAGCCATATCTAAGAAAAGGAAAGATTAATTGTTTTAAAACCCGTTGAAAAATACTGCATTAAGATTGCATGTTTTGTCACTTTCTTTCCTTGGTGCTTTTATAGTTAAGTGAAAATAATTTCAGAAAAGTACTTTTGAAATACAAAAAGAAATGAAAATTGATGCTTAGCAACTTGCTAAACTAACTAGTCTTTCCCATCTTTCGTCTACTGTTTCTTGAATCTCAATTAGTTTCTTCTTCCATTCTGGTTTAAACAGATGTCTAAATCTTCCTTGAAGCTTAAGATAATCCTCAACTGGAACTTTTCTATCAGGGTTCTTAGCTATTCTCGCAGATTCTCCAGTTAAGACCCATTCGCCTAGATATGTGCCATACAGTGGGAAGAAACAAGATTTTACTGCAATTTTAGTCGTTTCTATAGAGATTTCAGGTGCATACCTTTGACCTAAATTACAAGGTGAATCAACTAGCAAGAAAGCTGGCCCATCGTGTTTTAAGCCAGCTTGAACTTTAGCCATTAAGTCCCTGAAATAGGCAGGACTTGCAGTGAAAGCAGGAATTTCATGAGCAGCCATAATTTCAGCTAAAGGTTTAGCCCATTTGATCTTACCCGGGATAACCTTTCCAGGGGGACTAGTTGTAGTAGCAGCTCCTTGAGGGGTACCTCCAGAACGTTGGATTCCTGTGTTATGGACAACTATACCGTCTGCAATAAAATTATGTTCATCCTCAACCCTAAGATCAATTGTAGGCTCTTCCCGAATGAAATTAATAGAAACTATTTTTTCAGTTTTAAAATGAGGTGACTCTGTTAGACTTTCCAAAACAACTACTTCATCACCCACACTAAGTTCCCCTAATGTTTTCCAAATTAACTCGTTTTCACTTATTTTTCTGCTCTTTTGAGACTTTAAGAAAGGGTGGTTGATTGTGGTTTTAATGGTGTGATGAAGTGTTTTTAGTTCATGTATCTCCTTGATACCGTTATCAAAAATTCCACTGCATTCCTTAAACACAAGTTCCCCAGTTGTTTGGTTGAACGCATAAACCTGGTCACCTAATTTGATATCTGTTACTCGTTTAAGTCCCTCTTCTGTTGCAATATACGTATCTAAACTTAAGCAATTCATGTAAGCTCCATTGTTGTAGCATACATATAGGAAATCATGTCCTCTTTCTATTGCTCCAGATAGACTCTGTAAACCTATATCATATGTTGCCCCATCGCCTCCAAAAATGATCATATTCACATTTTTATCAGGTTTGTTTTGCTTCCTTCTCATAGCTTTCATTGCTTCAATAGCTCCAGAAGCTGTAGCTGGTGCATTTTCGAAAGCATTATGCAACCAAGGAGCATTCCATGCTGTGTATGGATAAATAGTAGTTGCTACCTCTAGACATCCTGTCGCATTAACTATCATTATTGGATCTCCAAGAGCT
>JAUWPI010000094.1 GCA_030611665.1 Candidatus Heimdallarchaeota archaeon
CTATCAAGGATATTGGACCTAGCGACTCAATTAGTTTATTCAAGATGAATTGGATACTTCGGTCATAATCAGGTAATTTATCCAAAGTGAAATACCTGGATGAGATATCATAAACATTTGGTATAAATTGCTTAGGTAGAAATGAATCAATGGCAATAGACTTTCTCACTAGATGAAGAGTTTTGTCGAGAATCATAATGCTTTCCTGTATGATATCCTCATCAAGATCTATATATTCGATCAGCTCTCTTCTTGTCATTGGTCCATACTTTTGAAGTGTATTGAGAATTTTCTCCTCAACCTTAGACAATTCGAACTTTTCTCTGTATGCTACATAATAATATGGGAAATACGCTCTACTCACATATGATAAACGATTATGACTAAATCTTCCTTGAATGATTTCGTTCTTTTCCACAAGTTCTCTTACCCAATCAATATCGTAATCCTTAATTCTAAAAGCCAATGAACTCAAATCTGCTATAGAACCAAAGTCATCTAATAGATACAATATACTTTTTTTCCCAATAAGAGCTTGTTTAAAATAGGCATCAACAGTGAAATAATAGTGAATGAAATTTAGTTCTTCTGAAGTTAATAATAGTGAATCTTCTTTTCGATTACTCAAATTTCTTAATAATTCTCTATCCTCAAGTCGAATATATTGAGGTTCAAGTGTTGAAGCAATAATCTGCCCTTTTAGAATCTTATTTTTTTGTTCTAACTCCATAAGAGTTCTTGATATTTTCTCTTGATCTAGAAGAAGATATTCAACAATATCACCTGCAGATGAAGGACCATTGATTTTCAGATATCGTAAAACAATGTTCTCTAAACAAACCTCTGGATCAAGTTTTCTGGCCTTTACTCTAAATGATTCGGGAACAAAATCTTCTATTGAAATATACTTCCAAGTCGTCTTTCCTTTGTTTGTCTCGAAATCGGTTCGAGTTATGAGTATTGCACGTTCAAGTCTTTCAAGGCTTAACTTAACTTCAGGATTTGAAAACTCTAAATCCTCAGCGATTTTTGCAAGTGAAATAGGATGCTTCTCTTTGACTAAATCAAGAATTTGTTTATCTTTTTCTGAAAGATCAATTGACTGCAAATATATATTCCAATAGAGGGGAAAATCATCTAGAGATATAGTTCTTCGTTCTGTCTGTGAGAGATATATCTCCATGAACTCCTTATTATTATGTAAAGCAAAAACCCACGATTTAATTTGCTTTGGGTCTGAAATACTTCGATGATATATACTAGGAGGTATGCTTTCTATCGTTTTTATTGGAGAAATAGCTTTAATAGCACGCCTCAGCTGTTTAAGAGAAAAGATAGGAAGTTCTTCATTTCTGTAACTACGATTATTGAATATACTGTTTACTAACTCCTTCCTGAAAAGTATCTCTTTTGTACCTTCCTTACCAAAAACCTTGGACAGAACCTGTTTGTGTAATTCTCTTAGTAAAGCGCTTCTATCAGAAATCTGAACGATATCAGCTACACCTAATAGCACTATACCATGAGCAAAAGGACTTGGAATATCAGTTAATGGAACTATTTCGTATGTATATTCTCCTTTTTCTAATTTCTTAATAACGTTGTAAGAATTTTCTAAATCCATGTAGTCTCGCAAGATTTCTCGATATGTTTCTTTAATAACACAGAAAGAATCTTGTGTTTTCAGAGTTGGGAATAATCTTCGTGCATACATGTTTTGCCTAGAAACAGGAATGTATTTGTTACCGCTCCTTTTTAAAATCATGAATGCTCTATTTGCAACATGTCTAAATCGTGTTTGGAAAAGTTCAGTGTTTATGATAGCTTGTTTTACAAGATTTTCTAAATCATCTGAAGAAATCAAGGTTGGGATAACTGAGGTATCATAGATTTTACCTGAGGGTAGCATCAACAAGAAACCATTATCATTAACAGCTGAAGCTACATCTGCATCAATATCTCTACCAATGGAAAAAGCAAATGCTCGAGCAAGAGCATCATTAACCCTTCTTCCAAAGTAAGCATGAAAAACTATGGTCATTCTTCCTTGAGGATCCAAAAATGACTCTATTAGTAGAGATTTTTCATTTGGTGTAATGTTCAAGAAGAGTTGCTGCTCTTTCACATAATCAACAATCGTTTTAGCGATTATCTCATCAACTTTAAATGAAGCTTGAATCCATTCAACTGTTTCTTTGGTTTTCTCTTTCCGAATTCTTTGAGCAACAACATCAATAAATCTTCCAATTTGTTGGGATAATTCAAATGATCGAGGTAGTTCTTCTCCAACCCAATTAGGTATGGTTGGTCTTCTTCCGAACGACTCAGAAACTACCACACGAGAACCAACTGTTCGTTTGAACTGGTAAGAGTGACTTCCTAATACAAAAACATCTCCAGGAGTAAGTCTTTCAACAAACTTTTCTGAAAGAACGCCTATTTGAGTCCTATAAGTTTCAAGTTCAACTCTGTAATTTGAATTTTCTGGAATTGTACCAAGATTAGTATAAAAAATCAATCGAGAATTCCTCTTCTTTCCAAACGCTTTTTCCTTATGATCATACCATATTTTTCGGTAAACTTTCTTTTCCTCAACATCTAGATTGTAGCCACCCAAATATTCTAGAACGTTAATGTAATCAACGAAACTAAGTGTTCTATAATTATATGAACGCTTAATCATCGTGTAAGCTTCATCTACGTTCCATCTTTTTGTTATGGACATTCCTACAATAAATTGTGCAAGAACATCAAGACAGTTTTGAGGAATCTGTACTTTATCAATTACATTACCATAAGCACTTTTAGTCAGCACAGCACATTCTATTGCATCATCTCTACCAGTAACTAGGAGTCTTCCACGTGCTATTCTATCAAGAGCATGACCACTACGACCAACTCGTTGAAGATATTTTGCAACTGTTTTAGGGGAGCCTATCTGTGAGACTAACTCAACACTTCCTATATCTATCCCCAATTCTAAAGAGGTTGAAGTTACTGCTGCAAGTAATTCATTATTTTTCAGCCTATCTTCTACATCTAACCTTATTTCTCTAGATAAACTAGAATGGTGAACAGCTATGAGAGGAGCATATTCATCTCCGAGAAACTCTTTGAGTTTGAAAGCGACACTCTCTGCTCCTTTTCTCGTGTTTGTAAAAATAATTGATGTCTCATGATCTAAAATTAGGTCCGCTAAAACAGAATATATTCCTTCCTGAACCATAACATAGGGAGTATGAAGCAAATCTTTCACTGGGCTAATTACTTCAAGATCTAGTTTTCTTTGTGGTGGAAGATTGGCTATGTAGCAGTCATTCTCTACACCATTATCATCTCTTCCAACAAGAAATCGAGCGATTTCTTCGATTGGTGCTTGTGTAGCAGATAGTCCAATCTTAGTAAGTTTTTTCTCAGTTATTTGTGTTTGAAGAAATTCTAAACATAAAGATAAAAAAACACCTCTCTTGTTTGAGCTAACTTCGTGAATTTCGTCTAGTATAACCCAACGTACACTTTTCAGATGTTGGGAAAACTTTGGAGAAGTTAGTATTAAACCTAAGCTTTCAGGAGTTGTAATTAATATGTGGGGAGGGGTTTTCAACATCCTCACACGTTGAGATTGAGGAGTATCTCCTGTACGAACGTCAACTCTTATTTTAGGCACAACAATATTGTTTGCTGCAGCAAGGTCTTGAATTCCTTGTAAAGGTTCTTCCAGATTTTTTCTTATGTCATTCCCTAAAGCTTTGAGAGGGGAGATATATAGGACATATATCTGATCTTTCAGGTTCCCTCTGGTAGACTCGATGTAAAGCTCGTTAATTGCTGCAAGAAAAGCAGCAAAAGTTTTTCCTGAACCAGTTGAACTAAAGATAAGTGTATTCTTCTGTTCATGTATAAGCGGGATGGAATATAATTGCGGAGGTGTAAAACCTGCAGGGAATCTAGAGGTAAACCAATCTTTTATTTCCTCAGCTAGAAAAGAGAAAATAGAAGCAGCTGTAGAAGGATTATCTAGATAATGCAGAGTCATCTGATAATATCAAGAATACTTTTCACTATAAATATAATATTATTACTAAGTAAAATACGACATCTGGAACAATAACATTACCTTGGTTCTAAGGATATCTCAGAACTTTCTTTCTTCCCCCACTCCATAACAAACGCGGATTCACCATCTCTGTAATACTCTTTAAATTCCTTTTTGATGTAAAAACCTAGTTGCCTATACATTTCAATAGCTGCAACATTTGATACTCTAACTTCTAGATATATTGTTTCAACTTCATGATCAATCAGCTTTTTCAAACCATATTTCATAATTTTAATGCCTAAACCTTTGCGTCTATATTTAGGTATAATAGCTATTGATATGACATGCCCTTTTGCAGACTGTACTCCAAGAAAAGATGTAAATGGGCGTTCGATTCGTGATAGAACATAGCCTATTATTTCTCCTTCAAGTTCCCCTATAACACAAGCATAGCCAAAGTCACTTAAAATACGATAAAAGAAATCAAAGGAATAGTTTTCAGGAAGACAAATCTTGTTTATTTTCATAATTTCGTTTATGTCACTTAATTCTGCTTGTCTAATAGTAATGCTAAGTTCCATAATCGAGCCTCTATTATTGAAGAAAAGAACTCTCTTTTCAATTTTTTGTTAAGGAGGTATAATTGGACTTACTTAATAATATTCTTAAAGCTCAATTTGGACAATTTATTGCTTTAAATGACTACACCTGTTGACTCTGCAGATAGTGACCTAATGCCGGATGAAATAATTGATAGGTTTATGTATAACCCATCACTACTACATCGCTGGTTAGAGCAATTAGGAATTAACTATACAATTGATCTACTTTCTACTTTACGAAAACCCAACGATTCAATTTGGGTACAAGTAAATAAAAGCAAAATTGATTTTGATTCTTTGATAGACATTTTTGAAGATATGGAATTCAATGTCAACAAACATCCACTATTTGATGATTTTATTCAAGTTAAAATTAGTTTAAATGAATTTGATAAAAAAGAAAAAGATCTACCAATGATTAAGGTTGATAGAGAATCAACAACAAGTATAGCACTAGGTAAAGATGTTAATTCAACAAATATTACTGAAGTAAATCAATTTTTTGCAGGTGACACAGTAAGAATTATAGACTTCATTGGAAATATAATTGCCATTGGTGTTGCAGAAATTCACGATACAGAAGTTAAAGACAAAACTGTCAGAGTAGCAGCTAAGAACATCAAATCACTAGGTATCACCCCACAACTAACAGAATTAATGGTATATAGAAGGGGATATTTCAATATCCTTACTCCAATTCAAGCATTAAGTGTTAAATCAACATATCTGAAACCTGAAGATAATATATTAGTCATGACAACAGGAGATAAAGGGGATGTAGCCAGTTACATAGCTGAATTAACTAACAATAATTGTCCAATTACTGTTATTGTTAATAACAAACTTCAACTAAAAGCAGCAAGAAGACAAAAAGAAAGAACAAGAAGTAAAGCTATAAGAATCATAAAAAGTACATTTTTAAAATTCGTAGAAAAACAACAAGAAATAAAATACAGTGTGGTGTTTTTAGAACCACAGAATTCCAGAACTGCGATAATGCCCACATTTTCATCAAATCTTGGAGTATCAAAGCTAGAAACAATTTCTACATCTCAAAAGAAAATAATCACCAATCTATATCGTTGCCTCTACGATTCAGCAACTATCACTTACTTCTCTCATTCCGTTGATATAAGCGAAAATGAAGAGGTATACAATCATATTATGAGTAAGGCATACTACGAGGATAGTAAATTTACTGAAAAAATCAGACAGTTACAAAAGAAAAAGATAGTGTCCTATAGAGAACTCCCAGAAGAAACATATTCGGATTATGCTTTTGAGCACAAGAATTCTACTATATACATTGACCCCGTGAAGACAAATAACTCTGGTGGATATATAGCTAAGTTCAAGTTTGGAAAAACGAGCAAAAATGATAATTGATTTTATCTCATCATGTGGGAATCAAGTTCATTCACTAACCAGATGAAAGCTTCTTTGATACCTTTTCCATGTAATATACTGGTGTCAAAAACAGCAAAAGTTCTATCTTTTAAATCAAGATGTAAACCCAGCATTTGAATGAGTAAAGGAGCTTCAACAGCACCAGGAAGATCTTGTTTATTTGCCATGATTAAAGTTGGAACATTTTCCATGTAGGGATTATTGAAAACATGAGTCTTAAGAACATCACGTGCTTCAGGAAGACGTTCAATATCAGCTGCATCAATAACAAAAATAACAGCACTGCAACCTGGATAATGAGCTTCCCAGAGGAATCTAAAGTGTGATTGACCCGCAACATCAATCGCAGTTATTGTCCATCCTTCAAATTCAAATGATTCTATGTTCTGTCCTATTGTTGGTGTAAGATTTTCAGCGAATTTCCCAAACCTCATAAAACGTGTCAAAGTAGTTTTTCCAGCAGCGTCTAAACCCAGAATCAGGATTTTTGCCTTCTGTTCTCTCTTAAGTTTTGTTCTTAACCAAGAGGAAAATGATCCAAACATACTCATTTATCTGACAATCCGTATTGTTATCTTACTTTTAGTGGACATTTTATAAGTGTTTTTTTTGTTTTATTACTATCTGATTCATCAGTTCTATTTTCTTATTAAAGTTTTTGCAGATATGCAACAACGTTTTAGGTATTATTTTCACTTAAAGGAGTAGTTCCACTCAATTTCTGATTTTTATGTCGGTATTAAAAATGTATCTTTACCACTTTGTTTTAAAATTTTTTCTTAATTTTTACCTTTGTTACTCTTTTTAGCCAATAAACTAAAGATTTTTAAGAGGAGTATCTCGAAAAATAGTAGTTGAATTCAACTTGTTTTGGTGAGAAGTAGTGACACATGGCTCTAGGGAAAATGGAAGTTTGGAAATAATTAACAAAAAGGTTGTAATAGGACCTGATCGTCTGACAAGATTTGAGCGTGCTAGAATCGTTGGCGCAAGAGCTTTACAATTAAGTATGGGAGCACCTGTTTTGCTACCTCTTGAAAATTTCGAGAACAAATCCCCATTAGTTATTGCCGAAATGGAGTTGCGAGCTAAAGTCTTACCATTAAGTATTAGAAGAACCCAACCTAATAAAACTTATCAAATCATTGCATTACAAAGATTGAGAGATATACAAGCTATAAGAGAAATCTAAGAAAAAGGATATTTAATACTCCCAGAAAGAAACAAATAAAAATGCCAACCAAAGCACTAAAGTGAGTGACAAAAATGGTCAAAATTCCTGAAGTAATGTTCAAATACTGTCCAAAATGCGGCAAACATGTCAAGATGAAAGTGAAACAAGAGAAATCTGCCAGAAGAGCTGGTGGATTTACAGCGATGGCTAGAAGAGTGAAGAGGAAAAGACGAGGTTATGGGAATAAAGGAAGGTTTAGTAAGCGTCCAGTCACTCAGACCAAAATGGCTTCTAAAACATCTAAAAAGGTTGATTTAAGATTATCTTGCCCTGATTGTGGTAAAAAATGGGTACTTCCTTATCCAAGAACCAAAAGAGTAGAATTCGTCAAATAAGTAAATTTTTCATTCTTCTCTTATAATTATTTTTCACTTTGTTATTCATTCCATACAAAATATTTTATATACTTTGCAAATTCTGGCTTTTATAATGAGCATGCTTTATGAATTTGAAGGAAAACTATTATTCAAAGATAGTAAAATTCCAATCCCTCGCATCAGGATTTATACGGATGTTGAAAGTATAAAGCAATTTGCAGAAGAGATTGGAAGCGACACAATGATGGCCAAGGGTCAAGCTCTAGCCGGAGGTAGAGGAAAAGCAGGATTAATCAAAAAAGTAACAAAAGATACTGCTGAGGAATACATTAAGAGTATAATTGGTAAAGAACACAAAGGAAAACCAGTTGCTGCTGTAATGCTAGAAGAACTAGTTGAAATCACTAAAGAATATTATTTAGCCTTGATGTTAGATAATAAATCAGGTTCATATCTCATGCTTGCCAGTACTATGGGAGGTGTAGATATTGAGGAAGTTGCCGAAAATCACCCTAATGAAATACATCGAACCTTACTTCCCGTTAATATCGATCCCCAAACCTATCATTTCATGGAACTAGGTAAAAGGATGGGCTTCAAAGCTAAAACACTAACACAATTTGCAAGTATTTGTGTTAAGATGTTTAAGATGGCACTAAAACAGGATTTAACACTTATTGAGATCAATCCTCTTGTTATCACTCCAAATGATAAGCTAATAGCAGCTGACTCTAAAGTAGTAATTGATGGAAACGCATATTTCAGACAATCATCAATAGCAGCCTTGCAATCCCAAAGAGATCAACATACTGATTTGGAGTTTGAAGCTACTCAAGCTGGAATTAGTTATGTTCAACTTGATGGTGAAATAGGTATTATTGCAGGAGGTGCAGGTTTATCCATGGCTACTTGTGATTTGTTAGAATTTTATGGCAGTTCTCCAGCAAACTTTCTAGATGTGGGTGGTGGAGCCAATGATGAGAAAGTCTACAAAGCTCTTGAACTCCTATCAAAAATGGATATCAAGGGAATATTTGTGAACTTCTTTGCTGGAATCACTAGATGTGATGATGTTGCCAATGGTATAGTTAGCGCTACTAAAAAGCTAAATTTCAAAGTGCCTATAGTTATTCGTATGATTGGAACAAAAGATGTTGAAGGAATTAAAATCTTAGAAGAAAATGGAATACACGCTTACAATAAAATGGAGCCATCTGCTCTGAAAATTGTTGAGCTTGTTAAAGGGGGAAATTAAGATGGCAGTACTACTAGATAAGTCTACTAAAGTGATTGTACAAGGAATGACTGGAAAACAAGGAAGTTTCCATGCAAAATCAATGATTGAATACGGAACCCAAGTTGTAGCTGGAGTAACACCAGGTAAGGGGGGGCTGGAAGTTTTAGGTGTTCCAATATATGACACAATGAAAGAAGCAGTAGAAGCAACACAAGCAACAGCCTCTGTGGTTTTTATACCAGCTCCTTTTGTTTATTCAGCCGCTCTTGAAGCTATTGATTCAGGTATTGAACTTCTAACCATTATAACTGAAGGAGTACCTGTAAGAGACACAGCGAGAATCAGAAGAAAAGTTCTTGAACAAAATGTAATTTTAGTCGGTCCAAATTGTCCGGGTCTAATAACCCCTGGTGAAGCAAAAATCGGCATTATTCCTGGTGTTATTTGTTCTAAAGGCAATGTTGGGATCGTAAGCAGAAGTGGGACTCTAACCTATGAAATCATCCAAAATCTCACATTGAGCGATTACGGTCAATCTACATGTATAGGTCTTGGTGGAGATCCTATTAGAGGTATAGATTTCAAGGAAAGTCTTAGATTATTCGAACAAGATCCTGAAACAAAACATATTGTATTAGTTGGAGAGATAGGTGGTACAGGGGAACAAGAGGCCGCTCAACTTGTAAAAGAAGAAATTTCAAAGCCTGTTTATGCTTTTATCGCAGGAAATGGTACATGGGTTAAGCCTGGAAAGCAAATGGGACACGCTGGAGCAATTGTTCATGGTAAATCAGGAACTGCTCAAGAAAAACTCCGTATTCTAAATGAAGCAGGAATTTTAACTGCTAATACACCAAGTGATATCCCAAACAAAATTAAAGAAAATATGTGATGATATCACATTTCTTTTTATTCTTATTTTTATTCATGTATATTAGTATACTAGAGAAGCATTGAATACTCCTTCATATTCTCCTGGAATATCTGGACCAAATCTATAATAGATTATATAGGTTATATTGATTGTCAAGAGCAATGAGCTATTGTACTCATCTACATTGAATACTAACGTGCTTCCTATCTGGAGATCCCCTTCTTTCTGATAGAAGGAGTACCAATGCATGTATCCAATTATTTTTCCATCTTGAATGCCATATATATCAAATGATTTCAATATTGCATCATATGAACCGTCGTGTTTGAAATGAACAGTCATTGGAAGGTATACAATTCCTTCTCCAAGGTAATTGTATCGCAAACCCTTTGGATCAACATCATCTATACCTGTTTCTATCCCAGGACTTGTGATTATTGCATCTAAAATAGGTATAGCAATAATTATGAGAATAATTATAGAAGTGTAGATTATCAATTTTATTCTTTTCTTTTTGACGGTGAATAATTCAATAAAACTTTTCTTAGTTTTCACCCACCAAGCATTCATCTTATCTTTAAATACTGTTTGAAATGATTTCTTTGCAGGTGGACTTTTATCGTCTCCCCCATCTTTACTATCAGAGGTTTCTACTTCTTTCTCTTCGTCTTCTTTCTTCTTGTCTGGAACAAATATCAGATAAGCAGCAACAATTACTAATAATCCAATAAGGATATACCTGAAAACAGGAGAATCAGATAACCACAATCTAAGATAACCTACTTTTGGTATTAGGAATACTGTTTTCCCTACAACATTTCCATACGGAATCAACGAAGATGTTGGGTTGAAATGGTCTATTTCCTGATTAGAATTTTTATTATCTCCACTTACTCTATAGTAATATTGGTCACTTCCTCCTTCATCTATAACAGTAATATTCACAACACGATGGATGATCAATATACCTGTACTGAAACCATTTTCTGACTCATATACAATTACATCTCCAAGTTCTATATCTTCTGGAGCAGATTTGTAAATTAGAAACATATCTCCTTGATCATATACGGGACACATTGAAGAATTAGGACATGGGCCATTTTCAATCACTACTAACGAGATACCAAAAATCCCCCCAAACATCATTTTAACAAAGAAGAACAAAACCAATGCCAAAACAATCATTAGAACTGTTTCTTTGAGATTGATTTTTTTCTTAATTTTCTCTAGAGTAGAAGACATTGGGTGAGAGTAGGAGGAAGATATTCTAAAATATTTCTATTCAAGGTGGGGAGTTGTTTTTGTAAGATTTCTCATAACAATCAAATTTATATGGTATTTTCACTATAATGTTTTTGATGAAACTTCAATCGCGATTAGCAAATGTAACTGAGATTATTGTGAAATCTAAAATTAAAGCTAAAAAAATCACTATTATGGAGATAAAAGGAAAATTAGGCGATACAGGGTGGCTGTTTTCGGAAGAAAAAGTATCCATAGATAAAAACACTAATGTTCTTTCTATCAGTTTAAGTATTTTCAAAAAACCAGGGATGGCTGGGATGGATGTTATAACTGACTTCGTAAAGGAAATCAATCTTACATTTCCACATAAAGGAAATTGGAAAGTTCGATGCAATAAACAAGAAATCGATGTCAAAGTGAAATAAGAACATTATTATTTATTTATCTTAATAAAATTTATAGTAGTATAAATAGTAAAAACTGTTATAGTATACGATGAACGGAATGCGAACTGAACGGATCTGGGTGAAACAATCTTTCACTCTGATGCAGCTTGCACACCAATCAAAAAATCTGTATAATTATGTTAACTATATTATCAAATATCAACTAGAGACGAATAAGTATTTTACATCAGCATTTGAATTAATGAACATAGTAAGATATCATCCAACTTACACTTGTTTACCAGCTCATACAGCACAACAAACCATCAAATTTCTGGTAAAGAGCTGGAAAAGTTATTTTAAATCAATTAAAGAATGGAAGAAGAATCCCAAAAAGTTCCATAATAAACCAAAACCACCAAAGTATAAAAAG
>JAUWPI010000029.1 GCA_030611665.1 Candidatus Heimdallarchaeota archaeon
ACTGGGGAGTTCCTCTAAGTGCAGTTATTATTTATGGTTTAGTAAGCATATTTTCAATTAGTATAACTATTACTCAAGCTGCATTTTTTAGTCCAGTTGTTTATGGCTTCCTTACAATAATTGCCTCATACTATCTAGGAAAAGAAGCCGTTAGCTCAAGAACTGGTATTTTTGCTGCATTTTTCATGTCAATTGCACCAGCCTTTGTTTCAAGAAGCACGGCAGGTTTCTATGATAATGAATCAATAGGTATTCTTTTCACGGTTCTAACATTGTATTTCTTTATAAGAGCATTCAAACGTGGTGGGACAGTTGCCCCATTCCTAGCTGGCATCAGTTTAGGGATTCTTATTGGTAGTTGGGGAGCATATAGATATATATTGGATTTACTACCACTTGCTGTTTTATTCTTAGTGTTGGCCAGAAAATTAACTTGGAAACTAATTAAGGCCTATAGCATAACCATTGTTACTGCCCTAAGTATTGGTTTCTTGGTGCCAAGAGTTCTAAGGAATAAATTTTTCAACATAGAAGTCATGATTCCCGTTCTGATGATAGGTTTCTTAGTTATTGTTGGGATAATTCAAAATCTATCACACAATTTAAATGAGAAGACCTTCAGGCAAATGCTCATCGTTGGAGCTGTTACGGCACTAGTTCTTCTTGTCATACTGGTTACAGTTTTTCTATCTCTAGGTATTTTTTCTAACATAGCTGATAAATTTTGGGCCGTTATCTTTCCAGGAGGAAGAGATTCTATACCAATTATCGCTTCAGTAAGTGAACATCAACCTATGACGTGGGCTGAACTGTTTAACAATATCCACATCATGACATTCTTGATACCCCTTGGTCTATATTATTGTTTAAAGAAACCAACAGATGTGAATATCTTCATTCTTGTTTATGGAGTAACAACAATTTATTTCTCAGGATCAATGATTAGACTTGTTCTATTACTAGCACCTTCAGCATCTCTGTTGAGTGCAATGGCTATTGATCGTTTATTATATACTTACGCTTTAAGTGCCCATGGTAAAATAGCTCTTACAAAAAGGAAAATAAGATTAACAAAAACCATTGGTCGAGATGAGGCCATAATAGCTTACATCGTGATTTTCGGTCTATTGGTTTCCTTCTCAATTCATAGTATTAATCTATCAAAAGCCTATGCAAGGTCTGAAATGGCACCGGTTTATTTCGATCCACCAGGTATTCCTTCAACTGATTGGCAAGATGCTCTGATATGGTTACAAACTAATGCACAAGGTGATGGGGTTGTAACAAATAGCCCATCTGTAGTGTTGAGTTGGTGGGACTACGGATATTGGATTACGAACTATGGAGAGGCAACATCTCTTGTGGATAATGCAACTACCAATAGAACGCAGATAGGAATGGTTGGGACTATGCTGATGTGGAACTTCTCTGAATCAGTGAAGTTGATGTATAAGTATAATGTAAAATATGTGCTTGTTAACAGTCAAGCAGGGCTCTCAGCAGTTGGTTCTGATTTAGGAAAAGCTATCTGGTGTATAAGAATCGCAGAATCTACAGTTCCAAGGTATGGAATAACTGAAGAAGGATATTTTGCTGAAGAAGAAAGTCTTGGATACACTGTCTATCAAGATCCATTCTATAATTCCGTTCTATATAGATTATCTGCATATGATGCAGCGACTGGGTATGGTTGGAATAGTGAAATGTCTGGAACTCCAACTAGTAACCGACCCGGGATTCTACAAAAAGCTAGTGAATACCCTGTATTTAATCTGAAGGGTGCTGATGGTATTGTATATTTCAATGAAGTTTTTAGAAGTTATGGTTTAGCTTCTTCATCCAGTGATGCATACAGATACCCGCTTGTTAGAATATTTGAGGTCGTATATCCAGAAAATATAGCTCAACTTTCAGCAGAGGTTAACAGCATTTATCCCGCTGTTTAATCTGCAATAATTTTTTCTTTTCCTTCTCTTCTCTTATATTAATACTTTTTATTAATAGTGGCAATTTATATCTGCCCCCCCCTTAAAACTTGATAAACGCTTGAGATTACATCCTTAAAACGTGTTTTATAGAAAAATTCGTTATTAAAAAAAACAACCAAACCAAAATGCTTTTAAAAATCCAGCATGGGAAATCTATTAAAGCACAGTCAATTTATTAGTACTGCTAATAGAAAAAAGGTGTAAAATAATGAGCTCAAAAGGAAAACCTCATTTGAATCTAGTAATTATTGGTCATGTTGACCATGGTAAATCTACTATGACTGGCCACTTACTCTATGTTTGTGGAACCATAAGCGATCGAGAAATCGAGAAATTTGAAAAAGAAGCTGAGTTAATTGGTAGAGGTAGTTTCAAATTTGCTTGGGTATTAGACAAGTTGAAAGAAGAGCGAGAAAGAGGAGTTACAATAGACCTTGCGTTTTATAAATTCGAAACCAAGAAATACTATTTTACTATAATTGATGCTCCAGGACACCGAGATTTCGTCAAGAACATGATTACAGGAACATCACAAGCTGACGCAGCAATCTTAGTAATAAGTGCTGGTACTGGAGAATTTGAAGCCGGTATTAGTATCACTGGACAAACAAGAGAACATGCTTTACTCGCTAAGACATTAGGTGTTAGCCAACTTATCGTTGCAGTTAACAAAATGGATCTAGCTAACTATAAGGAAGAACGTTACAACGAAATTTCTGAAGAATTGGGTAGAAATCTAAAACTATTTGGTTTTGATATTTCTAAAATCAATTTTGTCCCAGTTAGTGGTATGCTCGGAGATAATCTCAATGAGAAATCCGATAAAATGTCCTGGTACAAAGGACTAACTCTCTTGGAAGCACTTGACACATTTACAGTCCCTGATAAACCCACTGATAAACCTCTAAGATTACCCATCCAAGATGTTTATACCATTACTGGTATTGGAACAGTTCCTGTAGGACGTGTTGAAAGTGGAATACTTAAACCAAAAGAAGAAGTAATCTTCCAACCATCTGGAAAGAAAGCCGCAGTAATGTCAATTGAAATGCATCATGAAGAAATTCCAGAAGCTATTCCTGGTGATAACATCGGATTTAGCTGCAAAGGGTTATCAAAACAAGATGTACGTAGAGGAGACGTTGTAGGACATGTTAAAAAACCACCTACTATCGCAAAAGAATTAGTTGCTACAGTTCAAGTTATTAGGCATCCTTCAGTAATTGCGGTTGGATACACTCCAGTTGTTCATTGTGGCACTGCTCAAGTAGCTATCAGATTTGCTAAATTAAACATGAAACAATCTAAAGATGGAAAGGTAGATAACCCAGATTTCCTTAAGAATGGAGATGCTGCTGAAGTAGTTCTTATTCCAACTCGTGACATGGTCATTGAACAATATAGCGAATTTCCAGCATTAGGCAGATTTGCTGTCAGAGATATGGGTCAAACCGTAGCTGTTGGTATCGTTAAGAAAGTAACACCAAAGTAATAACTTCTATTCTTTTCTTTTTTATTTTTATTTTGTTCTATCTGATTTCAAATACAATACTTTGTACATCAATAAGAAGTGAACACAAAAGTAGGAAAAAATGACTCCACAAATTATTTTGCAGGTATTATATTATTTACTATAAACTCAGGAGAAAAAAGTTCTAAATCCTTGTATCCTTGTCCATTACCCAAAAAAATTATTGGACTGCCGCTGATATGTGTCACTGAAACAGCTGCTCCTCCCTTTACATCAGCATCTACTTTGTTTAAAATTGAGGCATCAATCCCTATTTTTTCATTGAACAACGTAACTTGTGAAACAAGTGCATTTCCAGTTAATGCGTCTCCAACAAATATCTTTAGATCAGGTTCTACAACTTTACAAATTTTTTGCAATTCGGCCATTAAGTTTGAACTTGTTTCAATTCTTCCTGCGGTGTCAATTAAAACCACATCAATATCTTTTGCGATTGCGTGGTTTACCGCATCATAGGCAACTGCAGCCGCATCGGAACCATATGTTTGAGCAATAACTCGTATACCAAGCTTTTCACCATGTTGTTGAAGTTGTTGAATGCTTCCTGCCCTAAATGTATCCCCGGCTGCAAATACGCTGGAGTATCCTTTCTCTTGTAACATCTTTCCTAGTTTTGCAATAGAGAGAGTTTTTCCAACACCGTTTACACCAAAGAAAGCTATAGTTAGAGGGATATTTTTCTTCTTCGCCTCTTCTACCATTTCTAGTAAATCAACTTCCCTTTTTGGAGATAAGATATCAAGAAGAACCCCTCTTAAAGCGCTCAGGATTAAAGGTTTTGGATTAGAAAAACGCGTTTGTTCTGTTTTTAGAAGAAACGAGGTCAGATTTTCACATATTGCATCAGCTGTTGCTACTGCAACTTCATTCTTTATAAGAATGTCTTTCAATTCATTTGTAATTTTAGCAACAGATTTAGGAGAAATTTCTGTAATTGTAATTTTTTTAATTAACTTTGAGACGTTTTTTCTTAACTGATCAAACAAATACAATCCCATCCTTTAGAATTACATAACAGATTTTACGATTCGATCAATTTCCTTCAGACGTTCAACCACTTCATTATAACTAGCTTTAATCTGGGTCAACTGATTCTCAACTTCAGATTTCTTTTTCTTGACTCCATCAATAGCATAATCGAGTGATTTTTCACTATGAATCCCTGCACCAATGGTAACAATTACCTTTTCAGCGTTCTTAATGGTTGTATAGATAAAATTACCTGCACCAATTGGAAGTAACATTTGTTGATCATTTTTAGCACCTTTTAACTCCACCAAAGTTTGTTCTGAGGTTTGAATTTCACTATAGTAGCTGTTTAATATCTCAATTTGCTGGTTATATCTAGTCGCTTGTTGTTCCAGCTGTTGGGCAGATAAAAGTAATTTATTGACTTCTTCATTAGAAACTTTATCTGAAGGTATATTTTCCGCCAATTATCTCACTTTCTTTTTGGTAATGCTAGATCATCTTCAGTTGCAAAGGTTTTTACGATAATATCTTTGATTTCTTCAAGATTTGTTATTTCCTTAATATCCTTTGTTTCAATGAAAATTAGATTTCTTTTTACCCTATGTTTACTTCCAACAACTGAATAAACCACTTCTAGGGCATCTTCTACATTCAATGCTCTTACATATTTACCGAAAGGAATTTTCTCTTTTCTCTTTTTAAATTCTCCACGAATATGGAATGTTTTTACAGAACTCATCTAGGTTCACCATGAATTAATATTTGGTGTTTGTTAAAAGGCTTTTTCAACTTTTTGAAACGATAGTTATCAGGGAGCAAGTAAAACCTCAAAGATTCTCATGCTTTCTGGACCTGTACTATCAGACCCAATGACCGCTCCCTTTGTATTAGAAAGAATACCCACTCTAGGATAAGGTATACCTCTATTTATTGTACAAACATCTGTTCGTACTTTTAGGATTGAGGATATTTCACTTATTTCTTCTTCAGAAAGGAGAGGATGTACCAAAGCTCCCCTATTTGTGCTCATAGCAATGCTGCCAACTAGAGGTGATCCAAGCATAGAACCAACAGTAGTTTCTATACCAATACTATCTTGTATCTGGTCTCGCACATTTTTCTCAAACATCTCACTGATGATTGCTCCTTTATCATTCATAACAATAAGGTTTCCCAAAGCAGTATATTTGCTTTCTACCTCAATAATCTCAATTTCGTCACCTAACACCTCAACTATTTGTTGCTTTTCTTTCTGGGTTACATTTTGAGGAATTAATAATGATTTTGAATTACCTACAGCTAAAGTACCCACTAAAACAGAACTAGCTATAGTTGTTTGAACTATTTTTGTTCCTAATGTGTTCTGAATTAGCTCAATTCTATTTTCTTTTGTTCCTTGTGGAACAACAGCAAAATTCTCAGTGGATAAAGCAAAAATACCCAAACTGGAATTTCCTAGAATGGTTGTTTGTGCTATATCCATATTTATCACCCTCAAAAAATAGAGGAAGGAGTTTTATTATTTTTTCTCCTTTTCTTCTTCTTGCTCTTCTGTTTTGACTTCTTCCAAAGATTCTTCAGAAATAGAGGAATCATCCTCTTCCTCCTCTTCTTCATCTTCTTCTTCAAGTTCTCCTGGTAATGAAATACCTTCTAAATCAGGACGAGTAGAAATGTCAACTTTTTCATGAATTAGTTCAATGGTTGCTATTTTTTCTTCATCGATAGTTTCGACAATAGCACGAACTTTGACCTTTCTTGGAGGTTTTCTAATTCCTCTTTCCCAAAGAAATTCATTTAATTCATTAGTAATCACGACAAAATCAGCTTTAGTATGTTTAATGATAAAAGCCTTTAGCATTCTAACGGCTTTTGGTGTTCTTTTATATGGTGCTGTTTTGTTTAATTTTGGGTAAAATGGGATAGTAAAAATACTTTCAATAGCTTCTTGAGACATTTTCTATAACTCCTTATCTTTTTATTCTAGTTGATCGCCACTTTCTACGTTTAGGATGATTACGAAAGCGACGATTTGTTCTAATAACGCACCAACTGGGTACGGGATTATTGGTTTTCATTTCTTTCGCATATCTCAGCTTTTTTGCTAAATTTCTATATCTTGCCATTATAATCGCCTTATGTCTACTTTTGTCTCTCGTTTTTGTCCTTGGATTTTACGAAGGATATCTTTTAGTTGTTCATCATTGATTTTTTCCTTTACTCCTCCTTGCTGTGCAATTTGAATTAATCTTAACTCTACAGCTTCAGCAACTTGAGGACGGACAAGTTTAACATTAGTAAGCCTTTGTCTAGCTTCTTCAGTAAGAATTTGACGTAGTATTGATTGCTTCTGAGCGTCAAGAGTCGCTAGTTGCTCTTCTTGAGCTTGTGATGCAGTTTGTTGTTCTTGTATCTGTGCTAGTTTTCTTTGCCTTATAGCTTCCAATTCATCATCATTATACATCTGTTTAACTTCTCCTATTGGTCAGCTACTAATGTTCTGTTTTTTATTGCATTATTGATTGTAATCCTAATATCTCTTTAATTCAGGGATCTGTCTTTTGATTTCTGAAGAGAGCTTATCAACGAAAGAATGACCTTTAGAAGTAATGACACGACCTATTATGACCCTGCTTTTACTTCCAAGACCGCTTTTCTTTTGAATATAGCCTGCTTTTTCAAGTTGTTGTAACACTTTGCGAATAATTGCACCACTTCCTCTAGCAAAGTGTTCAGGTCTGACTCCTCTTCTATTTCGTCCACCATAAGCAATTCGAAGCTTCGAAACACCGATTGGACCATGGAAATATATTTTTCTCAAGATAGAAGCAGCTCTAATATACCACCAATCGTCTTGAGTAGGGGTGCTTTCTTTATGAACTCCAGTTTTTGCGAACTTAGCCCATTCTGGTGGTTTTATTTCTGTTTCTTTTTTCAATTCTTCTACAATTCTTGAAATTAACATATCAGCTGGTACATCATAAGCTGTTGGCATATTTTTCACTCATTTTCATTTTAACGCTAGAGAGAGCTCTATAGTGCTTTTTCAGTGTCTCGGGAACAATCCTTGTTTAAAAAGATTACTTTGCTAGTTAAATGACATTGTCTGTAATCGCTATTTTTCCGTATTTTCGAGTATATATTTTTGCTTTTAGCAACCAGTAAAAAAAGGAAAAATTTAGCGATTTGGTTGCCGTTTTTATTGGTCATAATTCCTTCAAAATTTCTAAAACTGAGTCATAGTTATAAAAATAAATATAAAGCTGACTGAGACTATAGCAATAAATAGACGATAAGCGGAAGTAAATCTTTTGAATACCACAAATGGAATTAAAAGCAAAAAATGGAAAGAAACATTCTCCTCTGTTGATGATTTATTTATTATTTTTGGAATACTGCTTAATGGAGCTAGTGCGATTGTAAGTTTAATAGAAGGCCATCTAATTGCGGGATTAATTCTAATTGTATGTGAAATAGCATTAATAGTTGCATATGTTTTGAAAATAATCTAAGATGTTACTTGTTTTAATCGTCATCTGAAGAATATTTATCAACGATATATTCACCAAGAATTCGAAATGCTTCATCAATGTTTTTTCCAGTTTTTGCAGATGTTTCAAGAAAGAAGTTTTTGATTTTGTGCTCTTTTGTTTTCTTGTTGAGCTCTTCAATGAACTCTTGGGCATCTTCAACTGTGACAACATGATCTTCGAGATCCATCTTGTTTGAAAGAATAATAACTGGAACTACACCTCTCCCACTATATTTATACAGTTCTTGAATCCAACTAGTAAGATTGTGAAAGGTTTCTTTTTTTGTAATATCAAATACTGCTAAGGCTCCAAAACATCCCTTAAAAAATCGAGGACGAACGTTTTTAAACATAGGTTGCCCAGCTAGATCCCAGATTTGATACTTGATTTGGATGTTGTCTACGGTTTTTGTAGTTGCTGCAAAATCAGCTCCCAGTGTTGTTAAATGCTCTTTTTCAAACCCTAAACCCAAATAATTATTTCGAATTGAAGTTTTGCCAACGGCAGAATCACCAATCAAAACTAGTTTTATCATATAAGCGCTAGTTTGTTGAGATTCAGTACTTTGAACTTCAGTTTTGTTGGTGTCTTTCTCTTCTATTGTATGCTTCTTAATATTGTCTTCAAAGAGAACTACCCCTTTATCTGACCCTTTATCAGACTTTTTTGGAGATTTCTTTTTATCGGACATATTATCAGCCTACAATGATTTTTATTAATATAAAAACATGTGCCTTACTTTTTCAAATGTTATTTGTATTAGAATTCAACAACATTTTAACGAGATTTTTATTAAAGCAAAGATTCTTGTTAGTATAATGAAGATTTGTAGTTATAATCTGAAGGATTTGTCAGAAATGTCCTCTCTTATCAACATATGTTTCAAAACAAGATATGATACAGCATTTTTTGAAAAGTCGATTTTTCAGAGACCAGGGATTGATTTTGAGGGCTCTATCATTATAAAAAAAGAAAATAATATAATAGCCAATACAACATTAACAAGAAGGAAGTTAAGATTTCAAAAGGAAGAATTGGATTTATTGGCTATTGATTATGTTGTTACACACCCTAATCACAGGGGAAAAGGGCTTGCAAAAACAATGATGAACCAGTCAATAGATTATGCAAAGGAGAATGGTTTGGATGGTCTATTTCTATCTGCAGATCCTAAATATTATGCGAGAGACATATATTCAAAAATTGGCTTTCAAGAAGTAGAACAAGCTTCAGTCGCGGTTAGAATGACAGATTATGCTGCTACATGGTCTGGTTTCGAATTACCCTATAAACTGCTTGTTTTTTCATTACCCCTCTCCAAAACACGAACTATTTTTCATAAAAAATCAAACTTACCAGTAAAATTTGCTGATGAATCCGATATTGATTCTTTCTTAACCAGTATGAAAAACTGTTTCAATGATAATTTTGGATATACTTCTTTAACCCATGAAAAATGGGAATGGATAAAAAATTGTTCTATAAATGAAAACTTTCCAATAGCTCTAATGGTTATGTTAAACGATGAAATAATTGCTGGATGTCGTGTTAGTATATTTCAGCCATCTTTCGCTAAAATCAACCCATTTGTGGGAATCATCTCAGATATTTTTGCAAAAGTTGAAAATAGAAAACAGCAGAAACAGTTGATGAGAAACCTTGTTCTCCAGTCAATTGAGATTCTCAAAGAACATACCATACCCGCAGTTATTTCTATAGTTTCGAAATCTTCACCAACTTCAAAATCTTTGATAGATTCAGGTTTCTTCCTGCTTGAAAAAATAGCATACATGTTTTATCCTTTAACTCAGAAATTAAAAGACAACTTAAAACGAGCAGAAATTGAAGATATTCCTTGGTATTATATTCAAGAACATCTCTTAGGAATGCCTTGAAATTATCCTCCCTAATCATGTATTTCTGGAATTCTATGTATGATGAGGTGATTTTTTGCTAATTTCCCTAATTCCTTTGCTTGGGTAACTGAGAGATGATAAACAGAGGGTTCTCCTTCATGTGTACCTTCTATAATAGCTAAATCTGCACCAGTGATGTGAGATTTGAGTGATTCAAAATAACCCGTATCGCCAGTATAAACAATAATTTCTTCTTTCTTACGAATAATGAAACCTATAGCAGGAATTTTAGGGAGTTCATCACCACCAATAAGGGAACCTCGATGTTTAACTGGAAAAGATTTGATAATAATATCTTGAACACTTAGCTCTGAATCAATCTCTATGATTTCATACTCAAAAGGAGTGCTGTTTTCATAACTTTCATGAAAGGTTCTAACCAAACCTTGAAGCTCTGTGACTTTAGGCGGAGATATTATACTCAGTCTTTTCTTTCGATTAAGCATTCTAAAGAAAGCTAGAAGAGAAAAGATGCTCCCGACGTGATCGAAATGACCATGAGAAATTAGTATAGTGTCAATGTTATCATAAAGAGTTCGAGGAAGAGAGATAAGATCTCGAAGGATACCATCTCCTACATCCATTAAAATGTTGGAGCCAGTAGCAATATCATTAACTAAAATTTGTGTAGCAACACCTGCTAAAGAACAGAGGATTTTAACACGAAAATGCTCCCCTATCCAGTCCCAGGAAACTTTAATATCAGAAGGCATAAATGACAAAGAAAAGGAAAGCAAATATCTCTTTCGATTTTAAAGAAAAAATATAAACTAGAATACTGAAAAATGAGAAGAAGAAGAAATGAAGAAGAGAAGCTAAGAAAAATTAACATCTAAAAGATAGAAAGGTTTTTTAGAAAAAGAAGGAAAGGAAAAATAGTAAAAACAACACAAGCGGAGATAGCAAAGCCGTTATGCCACGGTCTGCAAAACCGTTCACCGGAGTTCAAATCTCCGTCTCCGCTCCATCTACTTACATTCTACGTAAATTTTTTCTTGTAACATGTGTTAACAAAGCGGCTATGCGTCGCATACTATGAAGCTTTCTAACATATAATATGTTAGTTTTGCTTATTGGGTGTCCCCATACTCCTCGTATGCGGAGAGGAGCGATTTTGTAATTTTAATTTTATCAGACCTTTTTCTACGATATTTTTTGCTGCATTTGTATGTGAATTTACCTTTTTGCCACATTTTTTACAAGGTGCAATGTCATAATGATTTCTGGGATCTCTGTCAATTGTTCCTCCACAACTATGATGATATCTACTTGTTCCCCTTGAATTGACTCTTTCAAGCTTGATATTATACCCCAGTACAATTGATGCCATTTTTACTGCTTTTTCAAAAATATTTGCACTTTTAGGCATGCTTCGAATTGCTTTTGCGAGTGCACCCCTTTTACCTCTAGGGTCAATTTCTATATCTTCCATGAAGAATATCTTACATCGACTCTTAATCATAACAGCAGCAAGAAAATGGGGGATAAGGTTTCTTATCTCTTTTACTATGTTCTTTTTTCGTTTGTGAATTCGATTGAGTTCTCCTTTTGTTTTATAATAACTTACTGCTTTCTTCTTTTTTGCTTTAAATGTTAAATTGTGGTGTAATTCTGGTATTTTCTTCGTATCTAACACTCTATATCTTTCAAAAAGAACCTTGTAGTTTTTTGGTAATTTCACCTCATTTGAAAGAGCTAACATATGATTACCTATACGGTTTACATCTAAGCCAACAAAATCAGTTTTGGGCGATTTGATGACTTTCATAAACTCTTTTACTAAATTATAATTTAGAAAAATTTCTTCAGGTCCTTCAAGATATACATAAACACGTACCTTGTATCCAGGAGGTGGATCGCTTCTTATACTTAGACATCTGATTTTCGCCCCATTTATTAGATATTCTCTTACTCTTTTTGGAAAAATCAGTTCCCCTGTTATCCTTGGATGATTTTTTAGAAGGAAACTAAGGTCAAATTTCCCGTCCGCTCTAGCTAAGAAGGTCATATAACTTGCATTTCCTGGTCTCATGACAATATGTCTATCCCCCATCAGTAACAATATGGGTCTTCTTCCTTTCTTTCTTCGTTTAAATGGTGGGTTTATCAATTTCTCTGGTTGGGCTTTTTTTATCAAATCATGTACAGTCTTTCCTATATCTGGAAAGAGTGCGAAGACTATAATCGTCCTTAAAGCAGAAAATAGACTTCTGTTCTTATTACCCAATGCTTCTGCTACGTTATCCCGTAGTTTTTCCATACTCATCCACCGAGAAGAATGAACAGTGTTTATCCAAGAAGTGAGAAAAGGAGCTATAATGTCCGTATTTGCTTGAAGTGTTTGGAGAATCAAAACAAAGTTCTCTGTCTTTTTCATTAGCTCAGGCACAGTTAAATCTCTACACTTCTTCTTGTAGCAAGTACCAATAGACTTCTCTACTTCTTTTTGAGATAGAAGAGGTAAACTGGAATTATACTTTAGATTGGACGGGCAGATTTTATCAAACTGTCTCCGTAATCCGTGGATGAAATTGATTATATAAATACGAGAAACCCCCCATTTTTTAACCAAGTAGTTCTCTAAAATAGGGCTACGACCAAAGACAAACCATTCTATAGCTCGTTCAGGCATGTTCAGAATCAAGCTAAAGAAATCTGCAACTTTTCTTTCTTTATCTACAGTGATTTTTGATGCAGTGAATAGGATGCTGTAAGCACTTACAGCTATATTTCTTGAGTTTTTGGTAACCTTAGATATTTCATAAATAGCATATTTAGGGTTCTTACGATAATCTGATCTGACTAAGTTCAAGGCTCTTTGTACGGCTTTCTTCTCTCTGATTATATCTTCTTGTTGAACTTGTAAGCCTTTAATCCGTTGGTTAGCTTCTCGTTCTAATGCTCTTCGTTCCTCTCTAGTTCCTGGAAACTTGACACCCATCTGGTATGTGCGCACAACTATATTTTTTTGTTTCAGTACTTGAGAAGAACCCGCAGTCATTCACCTTATTATCTTTAATTTCGTATATAAACACGTATAAAAAGAAAAAGTTGGAGAAAGGAGCTAACAAGAAAAACTACTAATTTGAGAATTATGTAGATTTTGTTTTGCTAGCTCCAATATAAGGATGACATTATAATATAAAAACACACAAACTTTTCTTAAATAAATCCCCTCTATAATCTGCTCATTATTATGGGAAAAGATCTCCGATAGAAAGCTTAGTCCAATCTATTAAACTCAGGACAAGTCCTAGAGCAAAAGCAAAAACAAGTATGGCTATACCAATAAGCAGAATCTCTTCTAAGATGGGTCCTCCTCTTTTCTTATTCTTCAAACCTTTGAATATGCTCCATATTCTCATTTTACTCATAAGTTGTTCTCTAAGAATCTATTTAAACCCAGCAAAAGTAAAAAGGAGAAATAGTAAATTCAAAATTATTTTTGTCAGAATCATTTTATCCTCGTTTATAAATGAATTTGCGGATATCTAAGATAGATTGAAAATTAAGAAGCTAGAAACAATATTAATCATTCTGATAACGTTAATCGCTTTATCTAGTATTTCTCTAGTGGGGTGTGGTTCAACTGTGGTAGAGTATACCCCCCCAGAATATTCATCTCTTATATCTCAAACTCTTATTTTCAATTATACTTCTACACCTTACTCACAAGAATTTAACTTATTTCTCCCATTATTAGAACTTGATTTATTGAATTCTATCACTATCTTTTTTGATACCACTGGTTACGCAACATCCAGTGAGGGGATTAGCGTTTCTTTCGTTTCAGACTTCTTTGAAGTTGAATTCATAATTGACCGATTATTTCAAGATGGTTCTCTTTATAATCTTTCCCAGGGATTTACTTGCTCAGAAACGTATTCTGGATCTCTTAATTTGACAATAATCTGTGAAGGACAGACATCTCTCGATCATCAAACTGGTTGTTTCACCATTTATAGTTCTACTGAAATATCTCCTGTAGAGGTTCCTCATCTAAATGATACAATTTCTTTCCTTCCTTCTATTCCTTGCCGTTTGGATTTCCGTGTTGGTTTATCTTCTACAGAGGAAAGGAGCGTTAGTACAGCCTTTTACTGTTCAGCTGATGTAGAGAAAATTAATCTTACTTTATCTTTTATTACTAATGATTTTTCAGCATTTGAAAGATATTTTGAGATTAAAAGAAACAATATTTTCATGCTTGCAGAGGATTTTTCTCCCGGAGAAACCACGCTAAAATCCTTCATCATTCCAGTTAGTGAAGGGTTAAACGTTATTGATATAGATTTCTTTGTAGGTTTGGGTTTGGGTGTAATTAGGATCTCTGAGATTGAGGTAATGGCTTGTAGTTTTAGTTATGATAATCTTATTCCAGAAAATACCTATGATTGGTGTGTTTCCGAAAATCAAATCCTAGACCATGTCTTTGATTTATCTACCTTCAAACCCTTTAACACTGAACAAGAACAGATACTAGATATCGATCTTTGTTATGGCTACTACGGATTATTTAATTCTCCAATAATCTACGAATTATATTCAGGTCAGAAGAAAATCTCTTCAGGAGCAATAGATGCAACTACTTTTACTGCAACTGATCAACTTCTTGAACTTGTGACTTATACAACAACATATAGCGACTCCCTAACTCTTTGGGTAGCTGGGGAAACTGATGATATTGGTATCTTTTACCTACTAGATACATGCACGATTGAGATTGATACGATACCTCACTTATCTGAGAATCAGAGTTTGGAAAGAGTATTTGTAGATGAAACAACCTACTCTGTTCCTTCTGAAGGGGTACTTACACTTACTTATTTTGATGTTTTTTACATCGATTCATATTATTTGAATTGTAATGTATCTTTGCTTATAGAATTAGTAAATGAAGATGAAGAAGCACTGGAACTAGTTGAGATAGAGTTCAAGTTCGGTAACCTATATCAAATCTTTGAGGGGACAATTGCTTATCAGCTTATATTCAGCGAAGAAGAATCAATAGGCTTACCAAGAGGACATTATAAGAGCGAATTAACTCTGACTGTATATAGCGATGATCTGTTTGTTACTGTAAAACAAGCCAAATATGATTTAAATAGTACAAAGGCAGGGAATTATATAATTGAACCACCTGATACTCCGTCTATTTTTGATGACAATGTTAGTTTAAACGTGATTTCAAAAAAAGCTGTTATCAATATCTTTGCTTGGTTAGATGCTATTACTCTCATAGGTTTCATTAGGCATTTTCAGGTTTATACTAAAAATAAGAAAAGAAGGAAAGCAAAAGATGGTTCATACACAGTCAAAGTAGAAAATGATGTGGTGCAAGTCGAGAGTTTCTTTGGGATAAATATAGATAAATTTCAAAGATCTCTATTAATTATTCTCTCTCTAGCATACATTGTTTCAAAATATTTTGTTTTCAATAAACTGTTTGAAATCTTTGATACAATAGCAATACAAGGACCAGAATCTTTAGAATTAGTTCTCTTAGGGAACGTTTCCTTCAACATTTATGCAATTTGTAACTTTGCTTCGGTGTTCGTAGTTTTTATTATTATAATAAATAGTTCCACTTCAATATATTACAAATTTATAGCAAATCTAGGAAAGCACGCTTGTATATTGTTAATTATTGTAGTTCCTACTACAGGGATATTGACACAAATTTTCATTGGGGAAAACATTCAATCAAATGAATCAGTATGGATTATTTCAAATTTTATCATTCTCTCTCTAGTATTCTTAATATTCATGATCTTTGTAAGAATTAGCAATGAAAATGCTAAGCTTTCAAATTCTACCTATATAACACTTGATACGAACAAATTAATTGCAAAAGACGATGAATTAGAACCAAATGAGTTGAATAATGTTGAACGTAAGAAAAATAGTACTGATAAGCTGTTTTTGGATAATCCTGAAACTAGAAAGAAGATTGTTTGTTGTTTCTGTGATGCAGAATTTACACTAGAATTTACAGATACTCAAGAATTGTGCCCAAATTGTGAAAAATCAAACTTATTTTTTTCTGAATAACCAGACCACTAACCCCCCCACACCTATTACGGCTAAAATTCCATAAATAACATTCTCATCAAAATCAGAGGTAGAGCTTGTGTACTCTGGTGAATCGTAGGGAATTTCAAAATAAACATGGATTTCATATGAGTTTGAATTTCCCTTATTATCCTCTAGATTAATAGATATTATATTGCTCCACCTTCTTTCTGATTCTCTATCTAGCCCATTAGAGAAGAGAATTAGTGTTATCATACTCTCATTAAAATTGGAACTAATTTGAGCTCCATTTCCATTAATTATTGGTTCCTTTAATCCAGATTGTGTTTCTTTTAGTGTTAAATCTAAGACGTTTGTTACAGATAAATCTTCAATATACCACACACTTTGAAATCCTACAATGACTGGTGGTGTTGTATCTTTGTCTATAAAAAATGTGGGGATTTGTATTGATTTAGTTATCAGTGTTCCACTCAAGTTGTGAGAAGATATCGGCATTATAAGTAACGAACCAATAGGTAAAGGAACTGTGATTGTTTTTCCTAGCAAGTCAGCTTTGAAATACAATTTTGGTTGTAATGATGAGTTTGTTTGAAGTAAGCCATCCCCTGTAAAATTGGCTTGAAGTTGGTCATAAATTGAACCATTTGTTATTGTAAGAGTAGTTAGCTTGCTTTCTGAAGACCTTAAGATTACCCCTTCGTTTTGACTAAAATCTGATGAACTGAGGTTAAATGTCATTAGCTGATCTGATAACACGATTGGAGCTAAATCTAAAACTAGCTGGGAATGTTCAAATGATGGTCCTAAATTTATGGCAACAGATGTTTCATCATATATTTGAGGTAGAAAACTGCTCATGAAACCTCGGGGATCATTTTCTTCTATTCCTAAAGGAATGTTCATGGATTCAACGAACGAACTATGCCTAGATAAGGTAATATTTTCAAATAGTATAAATGGTATTGAGAAGTAAAGATTTAGATTCAAATCTCCCGTTATTTGCGATTCCGTTGAAAGAGGAACAAGCAATAAATCTATTGTATCGTTAATGTTTGCACAACGAGGTGCAATTAACTGGATCCTATGTTTACCTTCAATGGCGAACGTTAGTTCAAGACTTAACTCTAAACTTACATTTGTATCAAGTGGAAAAGGTAGGAAAACACTGAAACCGTTGGATAATGATAAATTGAAGGTAGGGAAACTGAAAGGTGTTTCAATAATTGTTTTTTCAAGAAGGTTCTTTGACATGTAAGGTTCTTCATAATTCCTAATCTCTATTGTGTAAGGTTGGAACTCTACTCCACCTAAGTTTATGATAACACTTTTTGATTCTATGCTGCGAGAAAATTCATCTTCAAAAGATATACTTGGATATAGTTCAAATAAAAGGTTTGAAAGATCAAGTTCTGCGTAGTAATCATAACCAAAATTACAATCAAGTGCTAACCGTGATTCCAATACACAATCTAGTCTTTCTTCTAGAGTAATATTATTTTGCCCTTTTGCCTCTTGAAACATTATGTCTACGATTTTCACCTCTCCAGGTGTATCAAGAACACATTTTCCTGCACTCTTTCTATCAATAAATGTTTCAGAAACATAGCTTGTTTGGCAAATTATTTTTGGTTCCAAACTTATAAAACCGTGAAATGAAGAGGTAAAATCTCCAGCATCGATATTAAAACCAAAATCAAATCTAAGGAACCTGCTCAGATAATCACCTAATATCGGTATTTTGAAAAGAGAAATTTCCCATTGCTCTGTTGGAATTTGGTAACTCCAATCACCATCTTTGAAAAAATAGAATTCGTCTGAAAACACTTTATTTCCAATGCTTCCAACAATTTCATAACCTCCTTCAAGAGCAAAATATAAGTTTGTCATCATGTTTGCTGATTTTCCTAATGAGAAGTGTGTATCGTTAAATAAAGGCGATGAATGATAAAGGGTGGTTTCCGCCTTGAATTCAATGGAAATCGAAAGATTTAGAAAAGCGTTGACTGATGAACTTAGAAAATTATAGTTTGGTACAATTAATCCAAATATGTTAGTAAGATTTTCTGTACCAATTGATATTGCTTTTGAATACCCTTTATACAGGTTCCACACTTTTATTGTTGAATTTTCAAGTGTATGAGATACGATCTTCTGATTTACGAATTCTTGTGTTTCAGGATTATTTAACACAAATGCTGAATTTGTGTTATCATAACTATGTTCCAAACTTTTAGCAGGTAAAATGTACAATAAACTGCCAGACAAAATAATTAGAATTAATAACTCCACTTTCCCTTGCTTCAAATTGCACATTTTTTTCTACTAAATTATGGTCATTTTACTATATAAATATGACATTAAAACGCATTTTTCGCATAAATGGCTGAATTAACTTTTAATATCGGAATACAACTGAATTACTTGCAATGGAGTGGAAGGAAGGATTCTTTGAAGAAATCGAAAACTTCAGAAAAATGGAAATTGCTCAAACTAGAAACCATCATCAACGTTTAATTTGGGTAAAAAACCAAGAAATCAATGCTGATTTTCAGATAGGTTTAATCCCAAGAGAGTGTCGGCCTTTATACAAAGAGGCAAAGACATGCTTCATACATGGGGCGTTTAGGGGCTCGATAGTTATCCTAGAAACAGCTTTAACAACCTTGCTATTTAAGAACATAAAAATAGAACATATAAGAGATAAATGGCCCAAAGACGCAATTTTAATGAACAGTAATAGAACAGGAAAAAATTCTGTAGTCAAAATTAAAAACATACGTGATTTAACCCTAAATAATCTAATAAACTTGGCTGAAGAAAAAGAAGTAATTCCAGGTGATTTAGCGAGGGAATTACATATCTTTAGGTGGATTAGGATTGGTGTTGTTCATTATGAACTAGTCCAAAAGTCACATCTTGGTGCTAAATTGACTTCTATAAGAGGAACAGGAACACAAGTAAGGGGATATACTTTCGAGACTCCTTTCACAGAAAAACAAATTGTGATAGATAAGAACGGTAACAAAAAAGTAGAAGAAATTCGTATTCTTATCAAATTTTATAGTTTGTTTGAAGGATCGCAAAAGGGCTTTGAAGAATTCTTTAATCTATTCACACATTTATATTTATAAGAAAGTCTGCAAAACTCTTGAAGGGAGTTCGACTCTCCCACTCCGCTCCAACCTATTTCCGTTGCTTTTTTGCTTGTTAGCAAAGCGGTTATGCCTTGCATACTATGAAGTTTTTTAAACGCTTTAAATCGCCTAATGTTACTTGTTGGGTGTTCCCATAACAATACTGATTACAAGGGTTGAAGTACAGTAAATTCAGATATTAGTGGCGTATCTAAAGTGTAAGAACTACAATGGAAGAACTTGATTTGAAATATCAATGGATAGAATTTTATTAGTATCTTACAATTAATATTTTGATGCAATCTGATATGGAATTGACCAAACAATGGTTCATTGATATTATAGATGAATTTAGATCAAGATTTAGAACCCATAAAAATCTAGAGAAAAGGATTTTTGCTACAAATTTTTTTGAACCCTGTCAAATTACGATACTTTGGTTAAAATCAAAAAAGAATGTTGATTTTCAGCTTATAGTTAAGTCTCACAATTTAGAGATTGAAGATAAAAGAATAACTTTCTATGGGATTTATAGTTTAGATAATGAAGATGATGTTCTTGAGTTAGAAAAACTACTAGATGATAAGTTGTTCTCTGCGATTACTGAGAGTAAAAAAGGTGAAAGATATAGAAAGAGTGTGGAATTTAGAATTAGAAAATGTTATGAAGAATTTAAAGAGATTGATGAATCAAATTTTGTCTCAAGTTCTGCTTTAACAGCTCCAGACTATCTCATAATTTGCAAAGGAAAATGCCATGAGGTAGATAAAGATGGGGTTTTGGATGATATTAGACATGAATTGGATCTTGAATTTCCAACATTCAAACAATTTTCTCGTATGGATTGCATCGCTGGTTTTATTAAACCCCCAATATGGATTGGAAACATTCCAGAACAGCAATTTAAAGATAAGCTAAAAGGTCAAAGAATGATAGAGTTTATGGGTGAGCAGATTTTTTTTGAGTATAAAAAATACAAGGGGATCGTTAGTCAAGATGGATATATAGGTATAACCTTATCAAATGGTGATGTTGAACCTTTTAGTCAAGAAAGTATCGATCGAATCTTTATCGCTCAATCATTTTTAGATGAAATTTTTGGCTTATTACTTCTCCAAAATCTACCTATCTATAGCTTGAATGATTTCAGTTATACAACATTTGTTCCTGAATTAAATCGTCTTACCGAAACTCATAGGGATTTCGAGTATAGTGGAAAACAGTTTTCAAAGAGATACGAATATTTAAATTTTGAAGAATTTGTTAAAACTCGCAACATTATATCTACTCAAAATTTCTTAGGATCTATTCAACTAACGGATTTATTGTCATGTGATGACAATAAAGAAGTTGTCATGCTATTCTTGTTTCTTAGAACCGCTGTTCAATCTTTTACAAGTTATAATAATAGAAGATATTTTGAATCTTTCATACTCAGTTGGGCGATTATTGAGATTTATATTGATTATTTATGGGAAAAAGCAATTCTAAATAGACGAAATATTACTGGAAAAAGAAAGAAACGATTAAAAGGTGATAAAACATATTCCTCAGTTTCAGTGAGGTTAGAAATTCTTGAGTTATCCAATACAATCAGCGATGATGTGAGAAAAAAATTTGATCACTTAAGAGAGATTAGAAATAAAGCTATTCATGAATTGAAACCTGTGGACCATAAGGATGCCAATAAAGCGTCAATTATTAGTCGAAATATTACTAGAACTCTTTTGAAGTTAACTACAGAACTCTCAAATAATAGTACTATTTTATCACTCTACAAGAAATATTTTGAGAAAACATAATTCTAGTTAAATCTCTTTTACAGATTTGTTTCTCTATTCGTCTATTGGAGTTCAAATCTCCGTCTCCGCTCCATCTACTTACATTCTACGTTATTTATTAATGGTCTGTTTTAGCAAAGTGACAATACCTCGCATACTATGAATCTTTCGTCATGTTTTTCAGATTTCTTTTTAACTTAAGGAAGTTCTATCAAAATATCTTCCAAGTGAATGTATAGTTTTATATTCTACTGAAACGCGATTTAGAACATGACAACAACAACAACCCAAACACAAACTGAATCTAAATGGGAATTTGCTGGGTATTGGGATGCACTTATCGGTGCATTCATACTAATAGTACAAGGAATATTAACATTCTTTTCTCAATTGTCTTCAGGACTTGGAATCTTTGGAGGAATGTCATTTTTCGCTCTAACTGGAGTCTGGTGGCTTAGTGCACTCTTCTCTCTACTATTTGGCATTTTAATCCTTTTCTTAATATGGAAATGGCTAATAAAACAGATTGGAATGAAACCTTTAATTCCAAAACCTTTGGAATTAGGAATTACTCTTATAATCTTTGGTTTAATAACTGGAGGTACTGGAGGCATTCTTGTATTTATTGGTGGAATTTTCTATATGATCAGCAATTCAAAATAGACATATTCTATCTTTCTTTTTTTTTATAAGTTATCTGCACATACAACTTTTTGAACATTAAACTTTGGTGCGCCTGTAGTTCCTCCAGCTGCTCTTCTCTATTTTTTCCAACATAATTTGAAACTTGTTGCGTTTATATAAACAAATAATACTATATCATGGGAGATACATGCTTAATGTACAAGTAAAAACTGATGATGCTCTTTCAGAATTCAAACTTAATTATATCTTAGTTGATTCGTTAAAATACTATTATGGTATAGTTGATGGTTTATCCATCGAACCAATTTGGATACCTAAATCTGCCGTGGATAAAGATTATTGCATCAAACAATGGCTCATAGATCAGTTTAAGGAAGGAGAAACTACTTTGAAAAGAATGGGGAAAAAACTGACCCAAACAAGTCTTGTAACATATGTTTGCCAGTAGATATGTGCATTTCATAGTTTTGACACATACTATTTTTCATAGTTTTAGTTTGACATCTTTTAGATTGTCTGCGTAATTTTTCCTGAATTTTTCCACTTTTGGTTGTATAATTACTTTACAATATGGTTGAGAAGCATTAAGTTTGAAATAATCCTGATGATAATTTTCTGCTTCGTAAAACTCTCTGAAAGGAGCTACTTCTGTCACAATAGGCTCTTTCAAAGTTCCAGCATCATCTAGCTCTTTTATTACCTCTAGAGCTATTTGATTTTGTTCTGATGTATGATAAAATATAACGGATCTATATTGTGTTCCAACATCATTACCTTGTCGATTTACCGTTGTTGGGTCATGAGTAGAAAAGAAAACATTTAAGATTTTCTTGAAAGGGATTATTTCTGGGTTAAAGGTTATCTGTATCACTTCTGCATGTCCTGTTGTTCCAGAACACACTTGCTCATAACTAGGGTTTTTTACCTTTCCCCCTGAATAACCTGATACCACCTCTATCACTCCCTTCAATTCTTGATAGATAGCTTCTATACACCAGAAACATCCACCACCAAGAGTAATAGTTACTTTTGTTTGTTCAGTATTCATTTTGCATCCTCATTCTAACAATATTCCACAAAAATCAGCTTATAACTGTATTATTATCTAACTTAAAAGCTATTAAAAGCTAGCATCCATCAAAAAATTGTTGCTCTTCTAATCCTTTTTCGAAAGATATATCAACAGAGAAAGAACTAATTCAATTGGTTATCCAGATGGTATTTATTGTTTTTATAGGTGGATTGCTTGAATATAATTCAGGAAAAACTACTATAGCAAAGGATATGGTAAGATTCTTTGAGAATGATTCTTCTATGAAAGTCTCTCCTTTTAAACCACTGAGCGGCAATAACCTATTTTATCATTACGAACAAATAATTGAAAATACAACTAAACATGAGGACTTTGTTTCTCTAGATATTATCGAACTGCTAAATGAAACGTCAAATGATATTAAGGCAACAATAGCAAACCCAGTACATAAGGTAAACACCCAAGCAATTGCTACACGTTTTTATGAAGAAGGATCAATTAACACCTTCTATAACAAGTATCAAGACAGTGAAGCTCTTTTACAAAGATTTTCCTTTTGTGATTCAGAGGGAATCCAGAAGTCTACTTATATTGTAAATGAACCTATCTACAAGAACAAGAAATTCTGGAATGATGAAAAACTAACAGAACCAATATTGAAAAAAGCAAATGAAATAAAGCCTTTCAAAAATGAACAAGAG
>JAUWPI010000061.1 GCA_030611665.1 Candidatus Heimdallarchaeota archaeon
ATGTTTGAACTGTTTCAGCTTGTTCAATGATGTGGAATGGGAGAATTGTTGACACCTCTGTAATCGTAGCATCTATTTTATCTGAGCGATAAATTTTCTCTGCTGTGTATATTTTACCTAAAATATCTAAGGGTAAACAAACACCATTTATTTCAAAATAATCTTCTAAGTAGTGTCCTTTATCGACTGCAAACTCCGTATAATAAATCCCTGGACCAAAAATTACTGAAATTCTTTCATCTGTAATTTCCTTAAATGTTTGAGTCTCATCGGTTAACATAATGATTGTATCTCGTCGAATATCAACTACAGGACGATTCAGATAAATTCCTTTAGTTGGAGTGTTAATGAGCTTAGTCCATGAAGTTATTATCATCAAGGAGTTTAGATGACGATCTTCCATCTCCTGTAATCTCATGTTCTTTTTCTTAGATTCTAGTTCAATGATTTCAGTGTCAACTCTCTTTAGAACATGTTCAGCCTCAACTAGTCGTCTAGGATATCCTTCATCAGACATGAAGGCAATTAATTGACGGACAGGGATTTCTCCGGAATCAAAATCATAGAGATTACCTCCAGAGCCATAATACTGTTTTAAAAGTTCTAGTAAAGCAATTCTCTTGTCTATCTTTTTATAAGCGTCAGAATCTTCAACTTCTAGTGACATGTCTTATTCAAACTTCCAATTTAATTTTATTAGTTTAACTGTTGTACTCATAGTCAAGGTTATTGTTTTCAGTTAGTATATTGTGGATTGTGTAGGGTACTGACTTGTTTCAATCAAATAGGATGCACTTTCTATTGCAAATTCTAATGAATCCACCACAGAACTTGAATTTAAGATCTGGTGTAGAAAAGATCCATTGAAGCAATCACCAGCCCCAACAAAAGTTTTCTTATGTACAATATTTTTTGTTTTTAGTTCATAATTTTCTTTTCCATAGAATTTAACATAATCAGAAGTATGAAAAATTATAGGAATTTTTAGAAAATCTGCTATCTCTTGAGGTGATTTCTTAAGATAATTTTTCAATGTTAACAACTCATGTTCATTTAGAGAGAGATATTTTTCTCCACTTAATTTTGCTGTGATTTTTAGTAATTTAACGAGATCTGAAAGCCTTTCATAATGGCTAATGTCAGAAGGATCAATGAACATTATTCCCTCAAAATCAATATCATGAAAAAGGTTAATCTTTGAATTAATATCTATTTTCGAATCGAAAATATATGGATGTTCTTGATCAACTAAACAAAGAAGCAAGGAACTAATCCATTCAATGGAAGTACTGTTCAGCGCTATATTACTGATATGTTTCAGTTTACTTGCACGATAGATGGATACTAAGTGTTCGGTCAAGTGTTCAGGTGATAGATTGTTCTTTGTTGAATTGAACTGTATTTCCCCATCATTTAGATTAAGAATTGATGTGTAATTTACTTGAGCATGTTCAATGGGTTCTATTTTCAGAGGTATTTTATTCATCGAAACAAGATTCTCAAAGAAATCTGAAGAAGCACCTACAAACGTCACTTTCCTACCAAAATTCGCAAGTGTACGACAGAAATTAAACCCATTACCACCTGGTATGAATTCTATATCAGTCTTAGTATGATGAGACCCTAAATCTGGAAGTTTATTAATTAGATTATCATTTGCGTCCAATGGACGAATGTTGATATCTACAAAAGTTAAATCGAAACCACCATAGATTATCTCATCACTTAGCATATATTTTCCTCTTACATTTTCTCTAATGCTTCAATACCCATTACTTCAAACAAGCTTTCTAAGCATTTACTTATTGAAAATACTATTCTCACTCTAGACTTAATTAATTCGGGTGTTTCTGCTTTTAATACTGGACATGCGTCATAGAATTTGTGAAATGATGAGGCAAGTGAGTATGAGAAGTTGGCTACAGAATCTGGTCTTAGTGACTTCGCTGCTTTAATCAGGATTGAGGGTAGTTCTTCCATAAGTTTAACCAGTTCCCATTCTGCTTGTTTTTCTATTATTAGATTTTCTTTTTCAGTCGATTCAAGAATCTTTTGAACATTTATATCATGCTTGGAAGATCTACTAAGAATGCTTAATGCTCTTGCATAGGAATATTGCAGAAAAGACCCTGAATTTTCATTCGGATCAACAGCTTTCTTTACATCAAAAGCTACAGACTTTTGGGGGTCCATTTTAAGAATATGATATTTGATACTACTTGCGGCAATTTTATTTGCAATATTTTGTTGCTCTTCTTCAGAGTAATTCCTCTCTTCAATGATTGTTTTGATTTCCTCTTGAGCTAAAACGAACAACTCATCTGGTGTCACATAATCAAATTCCCTTCCAGCCATCTTTCTTCCAATGAGAGATACATATTCATAATCAAAGTGATGGATTCTATCTGCAGTATCTGTTCGATTTAAACCATAAAGTGCTAACCTGACTGATAATTGAGGTAATTGTTGCATTTTAGCAATAACATTATAGCATTGTGAGGCATTAAATTTCTCAAGTTTATGGAGATGATAAACAATATCTCGGCATGGATAAAGTGTGATACCTTCTGAGTTTATTATTATAGTATCAGGAATTTCATAACTTATCGAATACTTTGTTTTGTATCCTAATTCTTCAGCAATTATGTCATTTTTTAGAAGACGAGCTTTTTCATCATGCCTTAAGTATTTCTTATCTTCCAATTCAGCTAACATGGTTTGAACTTCACCTGACCAAGCAACATCTGATTCCCAATCAAAATCATCATGAAATATTGCAAATAGGTTTAAGGTCTCCACATGTCCGTCTAAAGCTATTTTTGTAACTTCTCTAAACTTTTCAACAATTAATTTATCCTTACCTTCTTGATAGTTCTTAACATACTGATTTGTAGTAGACTCTAAATTTTCTATTTTTGAAGATGTCAATTTATTTAGTTTTTCATACACTTCTGGAATTCTTTCAATAAGTGAGCTCTGGATTCTTGTTAATTTCATAAACCATTTGTGGGTATTGTCTTTTTCTTCATTTTCTTTTGGCAAGCTATTCAAGAATTCAGGTACGGTCTTGAGATCTGTATCATCTAACCTATAGAGTGATACACTACTGTCTTTAATTTTCCAACCTAGCATGCTTAGCTTCTGCTTGAGTTGCTGTATTTCTAGAAATGTGTACATACTAGCATATACCTTACCGAGCCATAAATCACCTTTTTCTTCAATTTTATATTTTGCTTCTTTCAAAAGAAAATATCCAATTACTAATGGAGCTATCTGTCTTCCTAGATCATTTACATAGTATCGTACATTAACAGCTGCTCCTAGGAATGAAAAAAGTCTTCCAAGAACATCCCCTAAAACTGAACCCCTGAAATTACCGATATGAAGGGGACCGGTTGGATTGCTTGAAGTATGCTCAACGATTATTCTTTCAGAGCTCAAACTGGAATTTTGACCATATTTAGTTTGCTCCAAAATTGTTTGAAGGACTTGAGTAACAAAAATACTTCTGTTGAATGTCAGATTAAGAAAACCTCCTTGTAGATTTACTTTCTCAACAATGTCTGGAAAGCTGATTTCTGCGATAATTTTCTCACTCAGTTCTTCAGGTTTAATTTTTAGCTCTTTTGCAATATTAAAAAGAGGAAAACTAATATCACCTAATTCCACCGAGGGAGGTTTTGACCAAATCAAATCAGATTTTGTAGAAAATTCTTTCTTGAGATAATTTTCTATCAGAAGTTTTATTTCATCGTAAGGACGTGAAATCATATTTTAGATTGCTCCTTGCATAATAAACCTTTTCTGATTAAAAAGCATTATTAACCTTAAAAGTTTACTTCTTCGAGGTTTATTAATAAAAATGTTTTACATAAATTTATAATTTGACAAATTTCCTAATATAAAAGTAACAGATAAATATTAGTGAAATAAATCTCGAACAAAGCTATCTAATGAGTAAAGGGGAAAAGTATGGGTAAAGTTTCTAATATAACTAATGACGAATTCAATGAAATTTTGAAAAGCGAATCTAGACCAATAATTGTTGATACTTGGGCTCCATGGTGCGGACCATGTAAGAGTATAGAACCTCTCTTTGAGCAATTATCTGAGAAACATGGACAGAGTATGAGATTTGTCAGAATGAATATGGATGAAGAATACACATTTGCACAAAAATATATGGTGGCAAGTCTACCTACGTTTATAATATTCAAGGAAGGTAAACCATACAGTTCTCTAATAGGTGCAAATCGAGGAAAACTAAGCAAGTTCATTGAGGAAACTATTAAAAAGAAATAATTTAGCGCTACATTTTTAGGGGGGAAAATATCTATTTCTTTAGTATATCACTACCCATAAGTGAATAAGTTGTCAGCTGAAAGAGAGAAAATAACCTTTCCATCTGAAATCTATGAGTATCTAGTTAGAAAGGCAAATAGTTCCGTAAATGAAACTTTTATTACGATTTCTTTTCCGATTATTGAAATAAAATTTCTAAACGTAAGAAGAAAAGGTAGTCAAAAAACTGTAGGTTGGTTATTTGAAGAACTCAGTAAACGACTTGTCGCTATATCCAAAAAGTATGGTATTGATGTAGGTCAAAGCTCTCACAGAAAAGATCTAATGATAGATTATACCACGGGGCACACTTCTAGTACAATTAAACTAAGTGGTTATCATCATATACCCATAAAGTCTTTTGGAAATATACTCGCAATAATAGTCTGGAGCTACATTCTGTTCATATTAGGTAAAAAACCAAGTGAAGATGATGAAGCTAAAAGATTTCATAAGAAGTATACTGATGATTTTGAAGATTTCAAAGACTATTGGAATAGAATGTCTAGAAAGAAAATACACCTCAAAGATGAGCGTTCGTGTTATATTTGTGGTAAACCTGCATATTCTTACAATAAATGGAGCTACAAGAATAAAGGCACAAGTGAAGAGGTCTATACTCCAGTGTGCAAAACCCACAGAAATCGTTTAATTTAGAACTAGGAGAAACTTTTTTAGTTTTAGATGTTTTATTGTTTTCATGATTGGAGATTTAGCTCCCGAAAAAAAGAATAGTTTGCTTGGAATATTAAGGGAAATTTCAAAGGAGTGTAGTCTGGGTGCAATTGCTGTGGTTAGCTCAGAGGGTCAGGAATTAGCTTTTTTTGCAGAAAAAGGTACAGACCAAGTAATCATGTCTGCTTTAGCTTCCGCGCTGAATTCAGCTGGACAACAAACAGTTGGGCAAATCAAGTGTGGAAGCCTTGATCAAGTAATAATAAAAGGGACTGAAGGATTTGTTATTCTCCAAAATTTGGATAGATTTATTGTATTAGCGGCTTCTAAAGATATTTATAGTTTAGCTTTAGCAATGAATGTTCTTGGAAGACATGCAAAGAAGGTTTATCAGGTACTTACTTCTTAATTTTCTTTCTGAACATAATCAAGAAAACACTGCATAGAACTAGTGATGTACTTATTATTATCGGTCCTAATGAAACAGATGCTATAATTTTAATTCCCAAGGATTTTGTACCTGATAATGAATGAATTTTCAGGGTGTACGAACCAGCTGAGATGTACATATCTTCGACTTTTATATTGAAAATAGTTGTTCCATTTTCATAGGACTCAAATGTGTTTACTTTAACATGTGTACCATATTCATTTGAAAGTGTCATGTAAAACGCCCAATTTGGCATGGTTTTAAACGTATTAGCAGTGTTAATGGTCAGCATTATATTATCCTTTATCGAAATCTCTGAGGACTCAAGAGAATAGTTGAATGTTAAACCTCTAACCACTGTTGAACTTATCATGTTTTCAAGTAGTTGATAATTATCACCATAATATGCGCTCATAAAAATTTCTGAGTATTCAGGTTCATATAATGAATATAGATAAGGAGAATCCAGAAACATGTCTAGAGTATTTCCCCCTACCAAGATAGAACCATTTGAATAATGTTGGTTACCGTAAACCAATTTATCACTGTAAGGGTTATAGTTTGTATTGGTTACATTTATTAAAACTGGGTATGGAAGATAAAGATCATCTAAGAGATAAGGATCTGTAAGTAAAACATTAAATGATGAAGAAACATCTAAACTAACATCTACTGAAAAATCTTGGTAATAGGTTATATTAACTTCAGAAAGTATTTCATTTATAATGTTAAAATCACTGTTTCTTGAAGGTAAAACAATAAAAGCTCCTCCTGAATATGCTCCTTCTGGATTAATGTAATCAGAAAGAGCGATTATATCTGAGTTTGAGATTGGGTTTAGTAATGTATTCTTCGAATTGATTAATGCAATCACTTCAAATTCATTGAGATTCATCGTGCTAAATGTGGAGTAGTGTATATCTTGTGAATTAATGATAGGGATTAGCCCATATTTCTTTGATGTAGAAATAATATTGTGTAGATTACCATTTAAGGAATATCTGATATTATTACCTTCTTCTCGGTAATCAAGCAATATTCTCCCATAAGCTTTTTTCACATTAAATGCAGCATTAATTGCTTGGATTGAATCAGGACTTTCAAACATTAAGGAACCTTGATGAAAACCGGTTAGAGCTTGTTCAGTATTTATGGTTATCGTGAGATCATATTGACCAACAACTAATGGAGTGGGAAGAGGAGAAACATATAGCATATCTGCTAAATTTTCAGATATTATTACTTCTATATTATCAAGTGTTTGGTGTATATATAACTGGATATTGAAACTTGTTTCTGTATTCTTAAAATAGTAATTGTCCAAGTAAGGGATTAATGAACTTGTTAATGTAAAATCTCCATGAGTAGCAATATATGATAAAGCCCCAGAAGAATTCACTAAACCAGAACCTTGGAAATATGGAGAGATTGGTACGTTAATATTTTGTAAGAAAGGAGAAACAGCATTCAGCGAAATTGGAATACAAGTTTTAATTAATGAAGCTTTCACTAAGGAAGGATCAGCGTCATAATATTGTTGAATTAGAAGGAGACATAATCCGGAAACAACAGCTGTTGCATAACTAGTACCTGAGACCACATTCCAATCTTTTCCATTTGTAGATGTAGTGTTAAGAAGAACCCCCGGTGCTACAATATCTGGTTTTAACCAAGTTGTGGTTTTAGGTATTGAATCATACAAATATTCAGAAGTTTCGATGTTAAAATTAATTGCAACTGGTCCAGCACTACTGTGTTCATAAAGGACATCATTATTATCTATCGCACCAACTGTAATTGCTTTAGAGGCAATTCCAGGACTTAGAATTGTGTGAAGATCATTGTAGCCAAACTCTTCTATTCCACGAGCATTACCTGCTGATACACACACGATAACACCGCTTTCTACGGCAAAATTTACTGCTTCTACTTCTGGAGAGGTCAAATTTGAAACTACTTTTCCTACTGATAAATTGATGACGTCAGCATCATTTTTTATAGCCCAATCAATTCCCTGAATTAGAGTTTCTACAGTTCCAACTGCATTATAATCTAAAATCTTCCCTATCAGAAATTTACTATTAGGCGCTACACCTTGCATGTAGTCAAATAATCCATTACTTCCTATTATACCTGCTACCTCTGTTCCATGTCCATTGTCATCGAGGACATCTTCATTTCTTTGAAGAAAATTCCATTTACCAACTATCCTACTTTGTTGTGTCATTGTCTGGTTCAAAGCTGGATGACTTACATTCAATCCTGTATCCAAGATGGCTATTCTTACATCATCTCCGTATAGAGTCAAATTCCACAAAGAATCTGAACCTATTTTTTCATTGAAATTGCATAAGGATCTTGTGTCATTAATCAAGAGCTCATTGACCGTATTTGCCACATAGACTAAAGAATTGTTCCAAATTTCTCTAATCGTTTGTCTTTGAATGAGATGAAGTAAGTTTTCTTTGGAAATTGATATAGCTAAGCCTTGAAAAGAATGAAAATGAGTTATACTATGTCCAAATTTTTCAAAATTAAACTCTGTTACAGTTGGAGATATCTTTACTACCACCCTGAATTCAGCGTCATGGTTTGCTGTTGTGAATTGTTTAAAAAATTTTACTTCTCCAAATATATCATTTAAGGACAATTTATTTTCTTTTACACTTACTGGATTAGATGATTGAACATTCATAATTGAACTGTAAGAGAAAATGCAACAACTTATCAGGATTAAGCAAGTAATATGGTATTTAACTTTCTTTAGATAACTCACGTAAGAATGTAGTATTAAATATTTATAAATGTAGGGGGATTGACAGTAAATATTATCGACTTCTTATTTTTATTGTCCTAGGATAGTATTAAAGAAAAGAATCATATGCATCTTGAAGACTATTCATAATCAAATCTGGACTATTATCATCCTTAAGATCTACCAAATCCTTCATGGAGGTTACGCCAGAGAGAACAAGACAAGTTTTTATTCCAGCTAAATTCGCTCCTAGAATATCAGTTTCCAATCTATCACCAAACATAATCATTTGCTCTTTATTGGTTTGTGAGAGTTCCATTGCGATTTCAAACATTTCTGAGTTGGGTTTGCCAATTATTTTTTCTACTTTTCTTCCTGATAATTCCTCAAGAATTTTTATCATTGCTCCACCTCCCGGTATAAGACCATGAACTGTTGGAAAGGTAAAATCAGCATTTGTAGCAATAAATTTAGTTTCTTTGTAAGACATTAAAATATTGACTGCTCGGGAGATTTTAACATAATTTAACCCTCTATCCATCCCTGTCACAACATAATCTATGTTATCCATGTTCAGAGAAAATATGTCTTCTTCATTTGTCTCCTCATTTCTGTTTATAACTTCTACTCCGAAATTGACAAACTCCTTCTTAAGACCTTCCTCCCCTATCACATATACTCGAGCAGATGATTTTTCTGTAGATAAGTAATGAGCTGTTAGGTATGCAGAAGAAAGAATGCTTTCAAGCGGTAGATTTAAACCTAAAGCAGAAAATTTCGCTTTAAATTCATCCCTCGTTTTTGTGCTGTTATTTGTGAGTACAAAAACCTTTTTTTCTCTTTTTTGTAGCAACTTTATAAATTCTATTCCTCCGGGAAGAGGGCTATTTTCTTTGTAAATAACTCCGTCACCATCAAAAAGAAAAGTATTGAACGTGTCTAAAGGCTTAGTTTTAGAATCCATAGTATTCAAAAAACAATCTTCTCCTTATTCATAAATTCATTGGAGCACCAACTTAGAAAATAAAGGGGATTTCTTCTAAATTTGAAATTTGCTATGCGAAGTTTTTTATTTATCTTTGTAATATTACCTTATCATGTCATATGTTGAGAAAGCATTTTATCAGTATGTTAAGAATATATTCACCAGCGGTTTTAGAATCCTTTTTAGTAAGAAATATATCTTTTACACTTTTGCATTCTCTCTAATAGCTGTTACTTCAACAGTATTCTATCTAATAACTAAAGATTCTACTGACCTTCTTCTAAAGGAAATAGGTTCTATTTTAATTGTGGTTGAACTATCTTTTGCTGTTACATATGTATTCTTTGGTATACTGTTTGCAAAATATCCAGTAAAATATTGGGGAGCTCCTGCTTTCATATCAGCTGCAGGTATGGCTGCACTATTGTATTTCTTCCCAATTATATCACCATATATTGCAGCAATAGGGTATCTTGGTTGGATTTTAGTATCTATATTTCTAACATTCTCCTTATCGAGAAATTTCTGGGGAAATCGAATATTCGGGAGTGTAATGTTTCTTGGGAAGAAAGCTGATGAAGGATCTGTGTTATTTGGAGGTGTTGTTGTCATTCTTTCAGTAGTTAACGCTGGTATGACAGGATATCTTATCTTCAGATCAATTAATCCGTTCAATCTTTCTTTGATTATAGCCTCCGGTTTTTCTCTAATAGCTATCATATTAGTTAACGTTATTGTTTTCAAATTAGGTAAGAGAGATGATGTGTTTTACACAATTTTATCCTTCTTCTATGCTATAGCTTCCTTTACGCTTTGGAAACTAACTTTTTACACTTATCAAAATTCATTACCTAGCGACAATATTGGTAGTGTATTAGTTGCATTGTTTTTCATTTTCTATACTGTTTCAAACTATGCAAAGAAAATTAAAAAAATAGAAAAAGATGCAACAAAGGAAATAATTGTTGAGCAAAAAGAAAAGGAGAATAAATCGATAGAAATAGGAGAAGTGGTTATCGAAAAGATAGATGAGGAGGAAGAGGAAAAATGGGCCCTTCTCAATATTCCTAGATTTATTGGACCACTAGGGATACTCATGTCGGTGATGGGATTGATTCTAAGCTATCACGTGACCTATCTTCAAGTTTTAACAGACACAGATATTTTTAGTGAGTTCTTCCTAACAAAGGATGAATTAGTTGGTATAAAAGATAAATTCTCAGTAATCCTACTTACTTGTTTATTGGTGTTCTTCTTGTTTAGTTATTTATGGTCTGAAGATTTCAGGAAATATGGCTCCCCAACCTTGTACCGTTTCGAGTTTCTGCCACCGTATAAAGAACTAGTTGAAAGGATAGAAAGAGTAAGAAAAGGAGAAGATTCTTGGAAACAATATGCTAATATGCTCATAAAACAGGGTGTAAAGGCCGGGGCTAAATCTACTGCAAAGAAAGTGTTTGTTGATCCTTCGAAGAAAGTAGCAGGAGCGATAGGTGGAGCATATTCAGCAAGCAAAAAAGGAGTAACGAAAGGATTCAATAAAGTTTTTAGAAGAAAAGGTAAGAAAAAGAAGAGTTAATTTCTCTTCATTCTGCTTTTTCTATATTAGTTTTCAATTTAGTCATATGTTCTACAAAGAATGTTTTCACCTTCTTTCGTTCTCCTTCGTAAAACTTCAGAGAACCTACAACTTCATGCCCTCCACCTTCAACTCCAGCTTCAGGTATCTCTTTTCGCATCAATTTTACAACATTGGGGAAGTTGATGAGTAATCCTTTAGAGCGAAGTATGAGAAAATCTGGTCCTTCTCCTAGAGTCACAACTGCTTTATCCTCATTTTTAGAACAAAAATGGTCAAATATCAGTCCGGTTAATTTCCCGGGATTTGGAAATGTAAAACGATGGGCATATAATTCAACATCTATAGTAACCAAAAGCGTTCCATTAGCTAATACTTTCTTCTTACAATGAGGTAATGAGTCTTTAACAGAAGTTTCAAGCAATTTCTTAGCTTCGTTTCCAATTAGATTATACATTCTAGAATGCCATTCTTGATTAGTTTCAATTCCAAAAAGTATTTTCATAGTATTATATCCTTCAGAAAACCTTAGCTGATAAACCTCAAAATCAATCGCTAAACCAATCCTTCTTAAATCATCAACAGAATAACCTTTTTTCTCTGCAAGTTTAATGTATTCAATAATTTCTTTACCTTCTACCCTATCCATCAATCCCGCAATTGCAGGTAAATGAATGATTTCTTCATGAATATCAGGACAGATTATTCTTGCAAGTTCAACACCTAACATTCCAGCTGAAAGTTCATAACCTCCACCAACAAAGTAAGGGTTAACATGAATATCAACCAACTCTTGTATTTCTTTGTCAGGAAAATGATGGTCTATAACGATTATTTCTAGATCTAAAGCTTTTATCTGTAGATAGGGGAATAACGATTCTGTACTAGACCCAAAATCTAAACACACAAACAATGGCAGTTTGTCACCAAACCTAACTTGATCCGCTAGAGCAAAATCCAAATCCTTTGTAACATCTATAGCATCATAAAAAGGAGGTTTGTTTGGAAGTCTTTTCAATCTTGTACGTATAGTATCAGAATCATATCCTTCTTTCTCCATTAGTTTCTTAATAGCTAATTGCACTGCGAACCCAGCAACAGTTCCATCCGCATCAGCGTGATTTCGAATGTGTATTGGTTGCCCAGTTAAAATAGCCCGTTTTATTCGTTTAGCTGCATCTGTTAAACCAGGTCGCAACTTATCGAGTATCGGGCTTTTGATTGAAAAATCAATTTTCTTAGGTGTAGCTTTTTTGTCAATCGCTTTTTCAATTTCATCGATTAGGACGTTACTTTCATCAGAGTCTAATTGGTCCATATCACGAATTTCAATCTGAATAATATCACGATGAGTATTAATTTCACCAAATACAGAAACAACCATATCTTCCTCAAATTCAGGGAATGCCCTTTCACCAGGTTTTATGAAAGCAGCTCCGCTTATTGAACCTGTAGGATCCACTAAATTGAATCTGGTTGGACCTGGAGTCTGCATAATTGAGACAATTTTTGCTGTTAATCCAATAAATGAACCCATCATATTAGTTTTTAAATCTTCAATCTGAAGTTTCCTAACTTTTCCTCTTAATGGTTCAATCACGTATTTCTTGAAATGGACAGGAATACCGAAGAATTTTCCTTTATCATTGATGTAAGATATCTTAACAATTACCTCCTCCCCAATATCCCAAGCATAGTCTTGTGTTACATCATTTGAACGGATTAATACATTAGTATCTGGAGCAACTTTTACGAAAACACCCATCTTTTTCACACTTTCAACTCTTGATAAAAGATGCATCTCTTTTCTTACTAGTTGGGCATCCATCGGAGGTTTAAGTGAGTATACCACAGGATCTTTTTTATTTTGACAAGTCAAGCACAAACCTGAAGAAGTTTGATTTTTCATCATCTTATTACATTGTTTGCAGAAAAAAACGAATTTTGAACCATCACATGTCGGGCATTTTGACTGCATAATTACTTTTCCTTTTCCATTGCATTTTTCACAAGGTTGACCTTCATCTCCACTTCCTAACGAAAAGGATGTTTTTCCAATCCCTAAACATGTTGGACAATTCATCTTTTCGGTAATTACAGTCCCTTTACCTTTACATTTTGGACATTTAATCTTCAATATATTACACCTAGTTATTTGAGAATAATAACTAACAAAAAGAAATTATAAAAAAGAATTGTGATTATCACCTTAATCTGGAATTAAAGCTATTTCACTGAAATTTAGAAGTCTAGTAAAAAATAGATTCCCAATTTCAAGTTTTAGCTTCTCAGGATCGTCTTGGAATCTTTCAGCTGCGCTATACAATTTCATGGATAGTTCTATGTCACCAAATACATAATGAACGTAAAAAGCGAGATCTTTTGCATGGATAATCTCGTCTGAGCCTTCGCATGCACATACATGTTTATGCAAAACATCTGGATCAATCTTAATAACACAATCGTAAAGTTCCTCTAACGTGCTGGATGAACAAATAACTTCATCACTATTAGAAGAAACAAATTGGAATCTGATATTTGGTCCTTCTTCTCCATTAGCCATTTTTGCTAATATTTTTAACGTTGTAACATCCATAATTTTCAACCTTTAGTATAGAGATTATTCAACCATTATTGGTGCAAGTTGTTGCAATAATCTCTTTATATTGTGCTCTAAGAGACCTCTGTTTTCTTCTTTCGTTGTAATTATCACTGCATAATATAATTCTCCAATTGGCCTCAGATATATGAAATGATCTTTTTCCTCAATGGTTACACTCATCAAAGTAAATTCCTTCATGAGTTGCTCGAGCGATTCTTTTGCTAAAGATAACATTTTTTCACTTAACCATTGAATAACCAATCGTTCAAACTTTTGTGAGGATTCAGCTAATAACAATGCGTCTTTAGCATATATTATTGAACAACCAAGCACTCCTTCAGTATTTGATTCAAATTCATGTAGCATTTTTTCTATCTGTTGTCCTGATAAGCTCATTTTATCCACCGATTCTCTAAAGAATGTTTAACTGTTTACCCTTTATCAATCTTATCTTTGTTTGTGATTTAAATATTTCGCGTGCTTAATAATTTATTCTGACTAATATTCACTTAAATTTAAAAGGGACATTAATATAAAAAGTAGCAATAAATCAGATTATTTTCTTGAGAAAGTGCATAATTCTACTCAAATGTGGAATCATTGAGTTAAGTTCATCTTCTGATAGGCTGAACAACACAGTACGAGCAGCATGTTTGCTTGCTGTACTTGTAAGAACCCAGAGTTCTTGGTTGTCTATCTCAATCTTCTGAGGAGAGTCCTGATCAGTGTCTAGTGTTTTATCTCGAATAGCAGGATTAGCTAGAACATTCTGTATCAAGGGATATACTTCATCTATTGGTTTTCTGCTAAAAGCGAAGGGAACAAGAGTGTTTTTTTTAGCAATAACAAATAGTCCTGCTAATAGTTTTTTGTAACCCAAAAAGAAGTTGCTCAGAGCTTTCTTTATTTGATCCTTAACTGTCTCTGTAAGAAATTCTTCACTAATCAAAACCTCCAAATAGAATTGCTCCACTTTCACCTTTGGTATTGCTAAGGCAATAGGTGGAGGAGGAATAAGTATTTCGTCGTTAATCGAATCTGATGATGTTTTCGATTCTTTTTTTCTCCTCATTTCAACAACTAATTCAAGAGGTATTAATCTCTCTTTAACGTCGATTAGAGATTGAATTTCAGAAATATCTCTATCAGTTACTATTAACTCATATCTTGTAGCTAATTCGTTGAGCATAGCTTGTTCTTGCTCTTGAGGTAAAACTTTCTTCATTATAACAACTAATAATTTATCATCATGAAGAGATTTAAACAAGAATTTCGTTTTGCCAAAGTCCATCGAGAGAACTTCTTCATCACCAATTGAGTAAGTGTAACTGTGAAGAGCAGAAATAAACCCAAAAACCAAAACATCATCTATATTAAGGAAATCAGAGAATTTTTCACTATGTAAACTTATACCTTGATTGATGATATGTATTGCATACATCTGTTCTTTTAGCGATGATAGATTAGTACTCATCTATTATATGATTATAACTTGGGATTTTTATGATTATTGCTATTACGCGTCAAAAAATCTAATATCTTAGATTGTGTATAGAAAGAAATTCCATGTGATTCCAAGTTTTTTCTAATGAATTTGGGAGAAGAACAATAAAAGTGAACATTTCTTTTCCATATTTTACTTAACTCAACATTCTCTGTAAAAAACGGTTTTTTCCGCCAATTTTTTCTTCTATTCAGAAAAATACCATAATCTTTTGATAGTATCAGATATCCGATGAACACATAATGTTCAAAAATTTGTTTGTTTGATTTCCTTTGTGTCTCTCTCAAAATAAGAGTTTGTACATATTCTTCTAATTGTTGAACAAATTTTTCTTCTACACTAGAAGTAACATTTTGATAATGCTTCACCTCAAAAACAAGATATGATATTTTTCCCTTATACTCACGTTTGGCCAATACATCTATTCTTTTGTTCCCTATAGATCTTTCTTCCCATACATCAAAACTATTATCTGATAGAAACTGAGCTATAGATTTTTGAGCTATCTTCCAATCTGGGATATTTATTTTGTCTTCAGAGTTCATAGCGAGTTTTCCCATTCTTCAAATTGGGCAGCTGATTTGTAATCTTTGTTTTTTAATGCAATATCCTTAGCTTTCTGATAGCACTCCTTTGCTTCATTTTTCAATTTCAGTTCTTCGTAAAGAATACCTAGATTAGCCCAAGAAATGGCTTTCTTTGGTTCTATATCAATAGTTGTTTGATAAGCGTCAATAGCTTCATCATATCGCTTTAACTCTTTTAATACATTTCCAAGATTATTGAGTGCAGCGTGATCGTTAGGATTTAATTCTAGTACTTTTCTATATGTTTCTTCAGCTTTCTTGAAAAGGCTTAATTCTTGATATGCAAGACCTAAATTGAATTGTATCCTAGGGTCATCAGCATCAAAAGAAACCACTTTTCTAAACGCTTCACTTGCTCCAAGATAATCTTTAGCCTTCATAAGTAAATCACCTATCTTATTCCATAGAGTAGTTTCATCCCATGGAAGATAGGAGGATACCATCTTTAGTATTTTAACAAGTCTCTTATCATCATGTAAAACAGTAAGGATTGAAGTTATTTTTCTTAAGTACTTCTGAACTGATTTACCAGACATTAAAAGCTCTTCATATATCCCAATTGCT
>JAUWPI010000147.1 GCA_030611665.1 Candidatus Heimdallarchaeota archaeon
AACAAAAAGAAAACTTAATATCGTTACACAAGAGTGAATTGCTAAGGTGGTTGAGATTTTTTCAAGGAAAAAGAATGTCAAAAGCATTAGAGAGTTGTTTATTGAGACTAGTAGTTTAACCAAAGATGCTTTTGAAACAATGAAGAATGCTGTTCTAGCATATGTAGATGGAAACTTTGATCTTGCTAAAAAAGAATCTGAAATTACGACTGCAACTGAGAAAAAGCAAGACAGAGTAAAGGAAGAGCTTTTTGAAAGAATATTTTCCCGAGAAACAATGGTTTTTTCTAGAACTGATCGAATTTTAATTATAGAAAACATAGATAAAATTACAGATAAAATCGAAATCGTTGTTAGAAAATTACTGCTTTATCAAATTAATATAAAAGACCCTCTTAAAGAAGGGATAAAGGAACTAGCTGATTTGAATATGCAAATTGGTATTGAAGTTCATGAGATGGTAATAGCTGTTTTAGATGATTTTGAGAAAGCAAGGAGTCATATTACTGAAATAACTAATTTGAGAAGAAATGTTCGCGAAAAACAATGGGCTCTCCAGAAGATGAACTATGATTATCAAGAAGATTTTCTAGCTTTTAGATATACGGAGACTTTAATCAAATATTTGATGGAAACTGCTGATAGAGCAGAAATTTTCGCTGACCGTATTTTCATACTTATCAACAAATATGCACCATGATTTGACAAACAATGGAGTAGAGTGAATGGAACCTATAGTTATAATCATTTTAGTATTGATGGTAATCCTATCTTTTGGAATAGGTGCTAATGATGAAACTATGGCCACACTAGTTGGAAGTCGTGTTCTTAAAACTAAATATGTTATTGCCCTTGCTGCTATTTTATCCTTTATTGGAGTTTATTTCCTATCCGATAAAGTTGGTCGAACCATAGGTGAAAACCTTCTAGGACCTAATGTGGAATATAGCGTAAGCATGCTTATTGCAATTATCATAAGCACAACAATATGGTTAGTAGTTACTTCGCTTATAGGAGTGCCTATCTCTACAACTCACTCAGTTGTAGGAGCTGTTTTTGGAGTAGTTATTGTTTGGAGCTTCCAACCTGGCCAAAGTTTTTTAACTTCATTGGATTGGTCGACAATGGGACAAGTTGCGTTAGGTTGGATTATATCTCCGTTGATGGGATTCTTTGGAGCATTTTTGCTTAAATTTTTACTAGATAAGATTATAGCAAAACATATGAAAGGACTAGAACGTTTAGAAAAACTAGAAAGAATCTTAGGGTACGTATTGATATTAGTAGTAGGATTTACACAAGTTTCTCGAGGTGGCAATGATTCCGCCAATGCTTTGGGTATAATGTATGGTTTGATTGATTCTGGTCAATTAACAGAGGGTACGCTAATAACATTACTGACCCTTACAACAGGAGTTGTTTTAGCTTTAGGGATCGTACTCGTTGGTAGGATTGTTATAAAATACGTTGGAAACAGTCTTATAGCGATGAGACCTTCTGATGCTATTAGTATAGAGTTGGCAACAAGCATTACACTTTTCTTAGCAACTATTTTCGGTTTTCCAATTTCCGGAAGCCATGTACTAATTTTCGCAGTAGTAGGTGCAGGAATGGTAAAAGGTGAGCGTCCAAATAAAAAGGCTTTCACAAAGATGATTATAAGCTGGGTGATAACATTCCCTATTGCAGCTGCATTATCAGCTTTGATTTATGGTATCTCACTAGCTATTTTCTGAAGTTGAATTATTGTTTTATTTAATCAAACGATCTAACAAAACTTCCTTTTTGATTTTAATAGCTCTGATAAGTTTCTTAAGCTCCGTATCTCCCTTTTCATTTAAACAGTAAAGATAAGCTATTCTTTTCCCTGTGACCTGTTCCTCTTGAATTAATAATCCTTCTTCTACCATTCTTTTCAATTCTGGATAAAGAGTACCTGTTTTGAGCTCAATCCGTCCATCTGTAAAATCATTAACTAAATTTATTAATTTGTATCCGGAAGATTTGGGATTGTCTCTTAAGAGAAAAAGTAGAAGCGTTCTAACTATGGGGACTGATTCCAAGATGTTCTCCTTACTATTTTCACTCATTATCTCACTCTCAATTCTATTAAATAAAAAGAAGGAAGGGTATTAATAATTTTACCCATTATTTACAGAAGTGCTATTACTCCTAGGTAAGAACTGAGGAATAACACAGCAATTGCAAAGATGATATTTACTAATAATAGGATTTTCCCTAATTTGTTCCTTGCTTTATTTTCCATTCCTTTAATCCTATCTAATATTGCACTTCTAAAGATAGCAATTAGTGCCATTAATATGAATAGAATGTGCTTGATGGATACTAATGTTGCATAAGAACTCTCAAAGGAAATGAAGCCAGTAAATATAATCGGGTCTGCTAATCTTGTTATTAACAGTCCTGTAACCATAAGAACAACTATTGAAACATAAGTGAATATGCTCAATCTTTTTTTAATCATCTTATCAATCTGATTAACTTTCTCTTTTTCAAATTGCTTCTTTAATATAGGCAGAATAACTAATACTAAAAGAAGCATTCCTCCTATCCAAATTATAGTGAATAATTCGTGTAGGAAATTTATCAATGTTAGAACTATTGGAGTTGCCATTTTATTTCACCTATCGTGATATGTAGGTAATCTACATGTTATTAATAAACCTATTCCTATTCCAAAAGAAGAGAAAAAGAATATACAACAAATTAAACGAATTTCGCCTGTTGAAGTTGTAGTGATTTTGCCATACTTTTGCCATCCAGTTCATTTTGAAACTATGTATCAGTCTCAAGTATATCTCTGTGAAAAATAAGTTGTTTAAAAATCCTTAAGCTTTGTTAAAAATATACAGATGAGTGGATAATCTAAAAGGATCAGAATATATCCTCATTTTAATACTATTTTGACCACTCTTTCGGTGATACAACTGGAGGATGAATATACCTCTTGCTAATGGATATCTCATCTATTTGTTGAATGTCCTCTGAAGGTAGTATAAGTTTACCTGCAGCTAAATTATCTTTCAAATGATCAAAACTTGATGCTTTTGGGATAGGGTAAGCCCCTTTACTTATCAACCAAGATAAACAAACTTGTGCAGAGCTCATCTTGTTCTTCTCTGCAATATTTTTAATTAGTATATTATCTAAAACTTTACCTCGACCCAGAGGTGAGTATGAGATTAATGCAATATTTTTTTGTTTGAGATATTCCATTAGCTCTTTTTGTTGTAGATAGGGATGATGCTCTATCTGATTTGCGAATATTGGTTTATCACAGGATTCAATTGCATCTTCCATCATTTTAATTGTAAAATTGGAAACTCCAATATTGTTTATTACTCCTTCGTCAACTAATTCACTAAACACTCCTAGTGTTTTCTTATGTGAGTATCCAAGTACAAATGCAGGATAATGTACATACATAAGATCAATATATTCTAAATTTAGACTTTTTTGTGATTTATAGATTGCTCTTCTAGCTGCCTTTGGTCTAATATTTGCCGGAAAGACCTTTGTTGCAACTATGAGTTCCTCACGCTTAACTTTGCCTGAATTAATAACTTCTGCTATACCTTCCCCTACAGCCTTCTCATTTCTATAAGCTTGAGCTGTATCAATAAACCGATAACCCATATTGATACCTTCAATCGTGGAGTGTTAAGCAGCTTTCGGTTTTAACATCCATGTACCTAAACCAATTTCTGGAAGGTTGATTTTCGACATAACCTATTTTCTTATATTTGGTTAATAAAATCATCGGAAATACTACTATACACTACACTATTTTCAATAACTGAAACTCTCAAGCTTTAGAACATTTTTGCTTGCAGAAATAATTCAGAATTATCCCAATTGGTTTGATATCTCTTAAAGAATTTTCGTATTGTTCTTTGACCAAAAAGTTTAATCTGTGATTCATAACATTCTAGTGCAGAGAGTTTGAGTTTCTCATAACCTTTAATCGAGTTTGTTTTTAACACCCATTCAATGTCAAGGTATTTTGAGGGTAATAAACTCTCTATAGACTGTCCTGAGATCATTGAATTCATAACTGTTGTAATCAGAAAAAGCTTGAAACTTGATGTCTGAGGCTTCTTCGTTCCTAGAGTAATCAGCTTTTTTCCTAGATAGTGTTTATTTTTTATTCTAGTACTGATTATTCCATAGAAATCAACATAGAATTGGAATTTCTCGAATATCGCATAATCAACCATGTACTTTAAGGAAGCAAGAAACACTTCAACATGATCATAATGATTCCCAATTGATAGAGGTGAATAAAATTTCGCTTTTGGATATTTTTCAATAAGTTTATCTATTTCAGCTTGAATCTCGGTGATGTTAGAGAACTGTTCCAAACCACCTGAGAGATTAATCTTGAAAATGTCGGTTGGTTTCTTAAGTAAAGGTACTCGATATGCTCTTTCCTCTATATCCAACCACTTATAATCAACACTCAATCGGTTGAGAGCTTTTTGATCTTCCTTCTTTCTTTGGTCATATATAGCAAATTTGTGAAACTTCTTAGGGATTTTCTTGATGTCAGGATTTTTTGTGAAGATAGTTACAACGAGAACATCTTCTCTTTGATATACAAATTTGGCAATCGTTCCTCCACAGCTGACAACTGCATCATCCAAGTGAGGAGAGAGAAAGATGTGTTGCATATTGTTTAATAATTTATCAAAATTATAAGCTTATCCCCCTTCTGTTTTTGTGAAATATTATTGTGTTTCCTATACCCGAAATTTCATTATTTTCTAATATTACTATAAAATTAATCTATTCATTATACTTATCTCTGAACTGCTTAAACTATAGCTTAATGCCTAACTCTGCACCAAAGATTATATATATGTCATCTCTTCTGGACAAGTGATTAAGCGTTATTATTCAATATTATTTGTTGGATGAATTTCTATTGTGATTACTATGATTACGAAGAAAAAAGTGATGAAAAAAATCGTTAAATCTGTTTGGGTTTTTAATTGGTTTAATTCATGTGGTTTTACTGAAATAGTCCCAGTTGTAGGTTCTAGGTGGGATATGGAACGTTTTGGTTTAGTCGCTGTGAATTCTCCGAGGAAAGCAGATGCCTTGTTCATAGCAGGATATCAAACACCTAAATCAATGAAAAGAGCTCAACAGATATATGAACAAATGCCAAGTCCGAAATTTGTTTTTGCTCTTGGATGCTGTACTATGACAGGAGGAATGTATTGGGATTCTTACAACACAGTGAAACGAATAGATGATTATCTTCCCGTTTTTATGTATATTCCTGGTTGTCCCCCAAGACCTGAAGCAATATTCGATGCAGTACATAAAGTTGTGGTGCATGTAGATGAGTTGCCAGATGAGTGATTATGATGAGTGAAAAAAGTAGGCAAAATAAGAAGCAATCAATTGAAGAGAAGCTAATCGAAGATTTAAACTCGATATTAGATGCTACTGTTAATTATCAAACGGAGAGAAGGTTATGGGTGAATATTGAACCCGATTTAATAGTAGAAACATGTACTAAAGCATATGAATTGGGTTTTGAACATCTTTCAACCATCTCTGTTACAGATTGGCTAGATAAGGGAAAACTTGAGGTAACATATCATCTATGGTCTTATACCCATAATCATCTATTAACAATAAAAACAAAAATCGACAGAAAGAAACCTAAAATTTCTTCATTAAATTCAATTTGGGGTGGTAATGCGGAAACATGTGAACGTGAATGTCATGAATTATTTGGCGTAGATTTCAAAGGTAATCCGAATTTAACGCCATTATTTCTTGAAGATTGGGAAGGTCCCCCACCATTTTTGAAGGATTTTGATTGGCGAGAATATGTTAAGAAGGAAATGTATGACCAGAAAAATCCAAGAGAGAAAGTGTACTTTGAGGTGAGAAAATGACTGAGACAAATGAACATGAAGTAAATAGCGATTTTACTATGAATTTTGGTCCAGCTCATCCAGGATCAGGAAATTTTGCAATAAAAGTAGAGATGCGGGGAGAAAGAGTACTCAAAGCAACAGCAGATCCAGGGTACCTTCACCGCGGATTTGAAAAATTGATGGAATACAGGGAACCGATGCAAAACTCAGTTCTGTCAGATAGAGTGTGTGTTCTGGAACCTTTACAATGGAATTTGGTTCATGCTGAAGCCGTAGATTATCTGATGGGTTATGAAATACCTGAAAGAGCTAAGTATATCCGAGTAATAATGGCTGAACTATCTAGAATTCAGTCACATTTCATTTGGTACGCTGTGCTGTCTTTAGGAACAGGTTTTATGACTGGATTTAATATCTCTATAGGTTACAGGGATTATATCTTAGATGTTCTAAATCTAATTACTGGTGGAAGAGTATATCCAGCTGGATACATTTGCCCTGGAGGAGTTAGGAAAGATTTTCCTGCGAAAGCTGAAAATATGATACGTGAACTTCTACCAAAAATTGACTATATGCGAAAGTTCGCATTAAAAGAGAATCCAGCTTGGTTAGCACGTTTCAAAGAGATTGGAGTATTGACAAAAGAGGAAGCCATTAAATTTGGTGCAACTGGTCCAGTACTACGAGGAAGTGGCGTTGCAACAGATGTTAGACGTGATGATCCATATGAGATTTATGACGAACTAGACTTCAATATTCCAGTTATGGACGAAGGAGATGCTTATTCCCGTTTCAAAGTTGGTATGCTGGAAATAGAAGAGAGTATGAAGATAATCACTCAAGCTCTTGACCGATTACCTAAAGGTGAAGTTAGAACTCCTACCCTCAAACCTATAGTAAAATTTCAACAAGCTAAAGGAGAGCTCTATATTCGTAATGAAGTTTCACGTGGAGAAGGTGCTTTTTACATGGTTGCTACAGGCCAGAAAACACCCTATAGGGTGAAAATTCGCGGACCTTCTTTTACCCATATGATTCCGATAGTTGAACATTTATTAACAGATGTAGATTACGCTGATGTTCCAGCAATTTATTGGAGCTTATATCAGTGCCCAGCAGATGTAGACAGGTGAGATGATAAAAATGAAGTTAGGTATAATTAAAGAAGTGTTCAAGAATGTCTTCACCAAACCAATGACAGTACTTTTTCCTTTTGAAAAAATAGAGATCCCAGAACGGAATAGAGGAGAACATAGTTTTAACATTGATACATGTATTTCATGTGGAGCTTGTGCAAGAATCTGTCCAAATTTAGCAATAGAAATGATAGAAGCACCTCCAGAACTGAAAGAGAAATATCCAAAAACCTATCCTCAAATAGATATAGGTAAATGTTGTTTTTGTGCATTATGTGAAGATACTTGTCTAAAAGGGTCGATT
>JAUWPI010000109.1 GCA_030611665.1 Candidatus Heimdallarchaeota archaeon
GGTTGCTTTTAGTAATCCTTTTTTTTTGAAAAAAAGTCCCTTGAGAGGGGATTTCTGCCTGAACAGGAAGGAATTCTTACTCGACGCTTTGGGTTTTTGGTTGGGGTTCTGGCAGACAGAAGTTTCCTTCTGATTCCAGACTAAGTCTGGTTCTGGGGGATTTCGGACTTAGGAGGTCTTTATCTAAGCCCAATGGGGGTTTTTGAAATATGAGCCGCAACTCATACTAGTTCAAACCATTTAAAAAGGGGTTCAACCATTGTTCCCGAGTTCACCCTTTGTGGGGGTTAAAGCATCGGATTACGCTTCCTGTTCAGTTTGCAGTTCCCCTTTATCTGCCTCGTTTGAACTACCCTAACTAATAGAACAGAAACTCCGACCTATTTAAACTTTTTTCTGACCCGAGTAATAGTCACTGAAACTCGACAAAAATCCCTTCTCTGACAGTTTTAACTGTTTCCAGCGTTTCACAACTTTTTTTTCTGCTTTTTAGTCAAAGAATCAATGTCTTTCCACCTAAATTCAAGAGAAAATATGTGAAAAAGATGCAAATGTATGAAAATTTGACTTTCAAAGATGGCTTTCTCGTGTCTTATCGATTGTCTCTTCTCTAATTAGTCTAGAACTTTCTTCTATTCTATTCTTTATCACAAAGATAATTTCTTCATATTGTTCTTCGTCATATTTCAACCCGAATAATTTTCCAAGTGCTTTGAGAATTTCTTTTGTTGGTTGATAAGAGGGTACACTAGGATCACATTCAGCCATTAGTGAAAAACAGTTCTTGAAACCTTTAGCTTGGCACAATTCCATTGTTTCTACAACAGACCCATAGATTATCCCCTCTTCTAGCAACTCTACTCCTTTCTCTTCCAAGAATTTTAGAGATGAATCATCAGCTGATACGCCCAAACATTTTGATTCTCCGTTGGAATTTTGGAAAACTGGAAGACCACCTACAGGAATAATATATGAAACACCTTGTTTGATATAGAAATCTACAAGAGTCTCTAAGAATTCAGGTAATTCTTCGTAAGGTATACTTACTTCACATGACATTAAAGCGAATAGTTCTGACTGAAAAATCCTTATAGGGTTCTCTATTTTCCCTTTCTTCACAATTGCTACAGGAGCAACATTCTTTGGGTGCAAAACAGCTACTTGCTCCATTTCTAAAGATTTTGTTAAGAATGCTGTGAGTAGTGTTCCAATCGCTCCACTTCCGCTAAAAGCTTGGAGTAAAACTTTATTCTTTAGGTTTATTTCTGTAAGTTCACTTATAATTTTCATTTTTATCACTTCTTTTTCTTTCTAGAAATAATCATTGCAAACACTGATGCGACTATTATTCCAAAACCAGCACTAATAAAATTAAAGGGTGCTTGATCTCCATTAGTGGATGTAAAATTATAACCTGCTAGTTCCAGAAAGTCTATAGCTTGATCAATGCTACGTTCATACTTTGGAACATTTGAATAATAATAATCTTTGAAATAAGTAGGAATTGGAGTATCTGTAATATTGAACCTGCCGTTGTGGTACTGAGTATTGATTTTCGTTTTGTCTATAATAGTTGCTATAGCCTTTCTTATTGCCAATGCTTTAGATGTGTCTGCATCAACTGTAGGAACAAAATTATTAGCTCCTCCGAAATATTGATTCTCAAGATTAAAGGCTAGAAAAACTATTGCGTTTTCCAATTTAAAATCTGTCCTGAATGTACCTAATGGCGCAAAAGAGTCTTCAACGGCTGGATCTTTACCAAAGTCCGCAATATCAAGAGCACCTTCTTGCATCTCCAGTCTCATGGAATATGCATCCGAAAACTTCTGTAATTCAATTTTATCAAAATCCACAGATATTGAAGATCCATCTATAGCTCCAACATTGAACCAATTAGTATGTTTATCAAATACCAGAGCTAAATTTGGATTACTTTCTGTTATAGAGTAACATATTTTCCAGTACCAAAGGGAAATTCACCAAATTTTTCCCATCTAGAAGATACATTAAGATAATGTTCAGGATAAGGGTATACTGACAAATCCTCCATTGCAAATGCATAGGGTTCTTTTTCAATTGTATAAGGATCTGAATCTATATACACATTGACATAATTATTGTTTATAGTATCAATTTCGTAAGAATCTATCCATTTCAGTTTTTCATAATTCAAATTAGCGTGTTGATCAAGCATCAAATCAAGAGTGAAAATAACATCTTTAGCAGTGAAGGGTTCATTTTCATAAAATCCATCACAGTCAGTTTGCCAAATTGCATCTGTTCGAACATGTAATTTAAGAAAAGTTGAATTAACGTAATCCCAATCATCAATGAGTCCATAAGGTGTTGGAGTTCCTTTTTCATCCAGAGTAGTAAGTTTATCCATAATTAGAGATAAAACCAATTTTTCTCCATTCTCAATAACAGTTAGTGGGTTAAAATCTATCCATTTCCCAAGAACACCAATGTTCAATTCATCTACAGTTGTTTGACTTTGATGAATACCACTAAATTGCATATATGGTAATGAATCAGCTAACCCAAACCTGGAATCAAAATATCTTAAGTTATCCCAATAAACAAAAGTTCTAACTGGTGTGAAAAGAGGAACCATAGGCATGATATTGGTCATTAAATGAGTTTGAACTGAATAGAACATATTCTTTCTTTCATAAAAATCAGTAGTTTTTGAGATATTATTTAGCAAATCGGTTGTATATCCCTCATCATAAGTGTCGTTAAACTTGAAAATATTCAAGCTTGCTCCTTGTTTGAACAAATACTCTAAATGCGGAGATGTTGTTCCTTCCAATTCGATTATAGCTAAATCGAAGTCTTTGTCTCTGAATATATTTTCTAAAAATACCGCATATTCCAAAGGTAATTCTGTGACATCAATCCCTATCTCTCTCATATCCTGTGCCATAGATTTCGAATACTCCTCAAAATAAAGTCGTTCAGTTCCTTTAGTGTAATAGCGTAATGTTGCACCAAACAAACCTCGGTGATTTTGTGGAGTGTTAACCCAGAAAATCATAATGGGCGTAAACACTGCAATAGTAACGAAAACTAAAATCACAACGCCTATAACGTTCTTAGAAGATTTTTCTTGAGAGACACTCATGCTAATTTTACCAAGTTTATTTTTGTTAAGATGTTTATTAATTTAGTTACTTGGCAATTTATTTATTGGTTTGTATTTCTTTCTTCCAACTGTCATTGCATTAATAATAACAATCAGAGAAGCACCAAGATCTCCTATAAGAACCGCTAACCACAGTAAGGAATCACCGAAGAAACTTCCAATTGCAACAATTGAAACGCTTAGGAACAATAAAACAAAAAATGAGAGTTTAATGAAGAGTGAGAGAAAAATATTAACTCGAATCGTTCTTTTTGTTTCTTTACTAAGTTTGAATAAATATGGAAGACTGAACAAATTATCTGACGAAAGCACAATATCAGAAGTTTCAATTGCAATTGCTGTACCTGCCGCTCCCATAGCTATTCCAACATCAGAAAGAGCTAAAGCAGGAGCATCGTTTATTCCATCTCCAATCATTGCAATTGATTGACCTTTCGCTTTCACTTCTTTAACATATTGCATTTTTTCTTCAGGAAGTAATTCTGCTCTATAGTCAATTCCCAATTCATCTGCAATTTTTGATGCTACTTCCTCATTATCTCCTGTGAGCATTACAATATTTGTTATTCCCATGCTTTTTAGAGCGTCAATAGACATTTTTGTTTCTGATCGTAGTTCATCAGACATATGTATATGTGCTATTACTTTTTCATCAGTTAAGACATAACTAACGATACTCTCTGATTCCTCACAATCTAAATCGCATGATTCGAGTGTTAAGACTTTATCAACCAATGCTTCATTTCCGAGATAGTAGTTTGTACCTTTTCTAGTACCCTTAATCCCCATCCCTGGGAGAATTTTGATATCCTTATAACCCAACAATCTGGAATTGTTCTTTTCCCCAAGGTCTATTATTGCTTGAGCAATCTTATGCTCTGAATGGTATTCTAGACCATAAGCAATTTCTATTATTTCTTGTTCAGAATAGCCTTCCAAAGCTTCTACTTTATAGGCACGCAATTTTCCTGTGGATAAAGTACCTGTTTTATCCATAACAACTGTATCAACATCAGAAATTGCTTCTAGAAATTTACCTCCTTTGATTAATACTCCACGTTTGGATGCACGGGTTATTGCAGTAACTACTGTGATAGGAGTTGAAAGAACTAGTGCACATGGGCAGGATATAACCAAAATAACTAAACTTTGATACAACCAATAGCGAAGAATTTCCGTATCTATTGGGATATTAAGAAATATACCTGGTACAAGAAAGACAAGCAATGCAACACTAACCATTATAGGTGTATAGTATTTTGCAAATTTCTGGATAAACAATTCTCTTCTTGACTTCTGTTGTTCTGCATCTTCAATTAGCTGTCTTATTCTAGCTACAGTAGATTCTTGTGGCATTTTTGTAACTCGGATAATTATGTAACCATCAAGATTTATTGAACCAGAAAAAACTTGATCTCCCACAACTTTTACAACCGGTAGGGATTCTCCAGTGATTGGACTCTGATCAACATTAGAATTGCCCCAGTCTATTTTTCCATCTATGGGTATTTTTCCTCCAGGTTTAACACTCACCCGATCTCCTACAACTAAATCTTCTAAGGGAACAATTTCATGTTTTTTGCCTTTTAACAGTCTTGTTGCTGTTGGAGGAGTCAAATCCATTAAAGACCGTATTGATTGCCTTGCTTTATCCATTGAGAAAGCTTCCAATAATTCAGCTAAAGTAAATAGGACGATAATCTCTGCTGCTTCTTCCCAGTGACCGATAATCATTGCACCAATTATTGCTAACACCATTAGTAAATCGATATCAAATGTTCTAGCTCTTAGAGAGTTGAATGCTTTTTTATAAACGGGTATTCCTCCTACAACAATTACAGGAATATAGAACAGTGGATGATAATGTTGTACATTTAGAGAATCTATTATCAACGCTGATACTAAAAAAACTGCTCCCACAATGAAGAAAATCAAGTTTTTGTTGTGTTTTAGATTAAAGAATGATTTTTGCTCATATGAACTGTCGAATCCATAACCTGCCTTTTTGATGATTTTAATAATATCTTTCTCGGAAGTATGTTCACTGTTATATTCAACGATTAGCTTTGTTGATACCAGATTGAGTTTAACATCTTCGATACCCGGAGTATTCTCTAAGCTTTTTCGTACTTTGGCTACGCAATTTGCGCAATCCATTCCAGCCACAACTCCACGTAACTCTGACATTATATTCAAAATTATCTACTATTTATTGCACTTAAGAATTCTTATCTATCAATATTTGTAAAAGAAAAAAGAAGAACTAGAGTTTATCTAGTTTTTGTAATTTCAACATCTCTGGCATTGTTGCTTTGACTTTGAGCTTTTTCTGTTGATAAAGCTTAAAGCCAGAAACTTCACCTTTGTTTAAAGCTACAAATGTCTCAACACTCATCGAATACATAATAGTTGGATTGTCTAGTTTTTTCTCTTCAAGAGGTTGTGGAACACCATCAATGAGCTCAATTACATAATGTTCATCAATATCTGTAAAATGGTACTGTAATGTTTTATTCCAGCCCTTAAAGTGTCTAGCAACTTTTGGATTAGTGTATTTTTCAGCTTGTTTTTTTAATAGCTCGAGAAATTCTTCTTTGTCTGTCATTTTATTATCTCCTTTATCCATATTCGAATCTTACGCCTGTTCCACCTTTAGGTTCGTTAAAGATGACAGCATCAAATTCGCAGACATTCCAACAAGCACCACATTCAACACAATCCTTTAAATTTACTGGACGAAAGATTGCACCATCAGGTTGCCAAACATCTCTTGTACAGAATTTAGCACATTCACCGCAACCAGTACAATTCTCTTCAATAACTTTGATGAATTCTCCAGTGTCTCCAGGATAATACTCTACTTTTATTTCGAACTTCATTTTCTTTTCCTCTCATTGTATAAATTCTCAAAATATGGATCTACTTGAGCATATGGCTGCATCAATTCTAAGAAGTCATAAGCATCTTGAATTCGTTCCATATCTTGGTCTTCGACACCTTTCATCCAATTAGTATGAACTGCGTTTGAGATGAAACCTCCACCCATGATTACTTGTTGCATCATTTGGGTTATTTCTTCATCAGTTTTAGTCAATATAGCTTCTTTATTCACTGCAGCAATGTGTCTAAAGGTTTGCATGAATAAGTTTTCACTTATCAATGTTTCATAGGTTTCTGCTAGTTTCTCTTTTGAAAAATCATTTGTTTCTATAGCTTTTGCAGCCGCTTGGGCAGCATAAATTCCTGTGAAATATGCTTCAACCATACCTTCTCCAAGAAATGGTATAACAAATCCACCTGCTTCTCCAGTTAGAATTAAACCATTTTTCACCCTTTGCTCTATTTTTTCATCATATTCAAGGTGAAGTCCCCAAGCAACGATCTTTCCACCTTCCAATTTTTTCTTTACAATAGGTAGATTCATGTAGTTCTCCATATATTTATTGATGTTTGGAAACTCATCATTCAAAAGATGCTCATCCATGTACCCACCGGTTCCTAAGGTAACGGTATCTTTCTTTGGAAAAATCCATGGCCAAGTTTTATGTTGAATTCCTGGTGATAGGTAGTATTCAATACAATCACCAAATCTTTCATCAATAATTTCTTCACCTAGTTCAACGCACACTGTCACATAAAGAATCATATTGGAGCCTTTTCTTTTAGGGATTAGACCAGCTTTTCTTCCTACAATAGAGTTAACTCCAGCAGCATCGATTACCACTTTACCATAGAATTTTTCCCCTGTATCTGTGATAACACCTTTAACATATCCATCTTCTTCAATTATGTCTAAAATTGTGGTTGATAGCCTTACTTCAGCTCCAGCTTTTGCAGCTTCTTCAACATGCCATGCATCATAATGATCTCTTCTAATCGAAAGAAGTAGAAGACCTTCTGAAGGTATTTCATGAAAAACAGTAGTTCTATCCTTGTTTATATGATAGGTTCGCATTTCACGAATTTCTCTTTCTACAGGCCCCTCCATTAGGTAATGTAAATCGGGGTCTATGAGAGCAGCTCCGTTCAAACATGTTCCTGAAACATTTTTTTCTCCTGGAACTTGGGACTTCTCAAAAAGAATAACTTTGAGTCCCAATTCAGCTGCCTTCTTTGCAGCTGCAGGTCCAGCACAACCTGCACCAACTATAACAACATCATATTCATTATTACTCATTTTCTTATCTCCAAAGAGACGTTTTTTATTGTACTAAAATAGTAACAATCTCGTTATGTCTCTTTTTTTATCGAAATTCAAACGACTATGCTATATGGATTTTATAAATATTACGTGCTCTGGTTTGAGTAATTTCAGCATTTAGAGCATTTTAATAGGTTTTCTTGTAATTGTAATTTCACATATTTGTAATTAGCGGATTCATTATCGAATTATAGAAAAGTAGAAATATTCTGTTATCTGAACGCTCTCATGGATCTTATTGAATTCAAACAAAAATTAATAGATGAATCAAAATCACTTGAACAATATGTCATCGACACAAGAAGGCATATCCACATGCATCCTGAAACAAAGTATGAGGAAGAGAACACTGCTCAATTTATCGAAGCAGAGTTACATAGCATTGGTTATGAAACAATAAGAACAGCAAAGACGGGAGTTATAGCAATTCTCAAAGGTGCAAACGATGGAAAAACAGTTGCTCTTCGAGCAGATACTGATGCGCTTGATGTTCAGGAGGAAAATGATGTCCCCTATAAAAGTATAATCCCAGGCAAGATGCATGCCTGTGGTCACGACACTCATATTGCAATGTTATTAGGTGCAGCTAAAATCCTTTATGAGAACAAAGATAAAGTAAATGGTAGAGTTAAGCTAATCTTCCAACCCGCTGAAGAAGGTGGAGGTGGTGCAGCTAAAATTGTAGAAGAGGGACATTTAGATGATGTTGATTCAATCTTTGGCATTCACATATGGAGAGAATTAGATGCAGGAGTAATTGGAACACGCGTTGGTCCTTTTCTTGCATCAGCTGATGAATTCAGAATTACTATCAAAGGTAAAGGTGGTCATGCAGCTTCACCTCATCAAACTTATGATCCAACTGCAGTATTAGTTGACATCTATAATGCCATACAAAAAATAGTTAGCAGAGAGATAGATCCACTAGAAAAAGCGGTTATATCGATTCCTGTAATTTCAGGGAGTGATGCACATAACATTATACCTTCTGAAGCGCACATGGAAGGAACATTTCGCACATTTAATAATGAAGTAAGAGAATTTATCATTAAACGTATAACAGAGATTGTAAAAGGCTATAGTCAAGCATGGAGATGCGAAGGAAAAACAGAATTTGAAATTGATGGCATCTTCTATCCAGCAACTATAAACCACAAGGAAAGCGTCGAAGATGTCATAGACATCTTGAAACCTTTAGATAAAGTTCAAGAGGTAGATTTAACTATGGGTGGAGAAGATTTTGCATTCTATCTTAATAAAACAAAAGGAGCTTTCATAGCCTTAGGTTTATACAATGAAGATAAGGGCATAATATATCCTCACCATCATCCAAAATTCAATGTTGATGAAGAAGTACTTTGGAAAGGTACAGCTATATACGCTCTACTTGGTTTTTACTATTTATTTGTAAACACTTAAAAACAGTGTAAGTTTGGATCTTCCCGGTCTTACACTTTATTTTTTCATACTTCAGAACGTGTCGTTTGAAATTTGTCCAATCTAGAACAAATTTTCAGATAAAATTTATCATAGAACGTTTAAACAACCTTGCAATAAGGTTATCGATCTTTTTTCAATATAACCTTCACATGAAAGTCATCTTAACAACAAGTAGGGTTTTTAGAAGGAAGTTCTCTATTTTTCCCGAATATTGGTGTTCTAAGCCTTTAAAGAGATAGATATATATAATCAGAAAAGATATATGAAAATAGGAAGAAATTCGTGTAAAAGCACTGAATTATTCAATAAATGGGGATTAAAGTGGTTAAAGAGGTAAGCTCCTTCGATAGTAATTCTATTCATCAATTGTTAGAGGATTATGCTCTAACACCAAATCAAGTAAACGCTATGAAATTAGGAAAAGCAATTGCAATTGATGAATCGCCTATTGAAGTAAAGAAATGGCGATTTCGCATGGCTCTGGATGTTCTTACACCAGACATGGGCGTATATGCAACAATCAAAGCATGGTCTTCGATTACATTGTTAGAAGAAAATATACCTTCGAGTATGAAGATTTCAACATTCAAAGAAATGTTGCATAACCCAAACCTAAAATCAGAGGTTCTTGATGTAGTTTTAAAGAATATCTTTGAGAGAAAAGAATTGCCGCGAAGTTTACTTAATTATCTTGCTCCTGAATTCAAAAGAGCATCAAAAATATCTGATGAATTAAAGTCCTATGTTCTCAAAAAGGCAGATAAAAAATAAGATGGTATAAGTTATCATCTCATCTTTTCAAATGTTTTTACAATAGTTTTTACAAGAAATCGATCTATACCAAATTGTAGAAACTGGTAATTTTGTAATTCAAGAGCTAAAATATTCTCTAATTCATCTGAATTTAGCGCTGATTTGTATTTCCTTTCAGCTCCTTCAAAACAGGCAATTAATTCTTTATCAGTCATACTCTGTAATTTCCACAGGATTAAACATCTTGAAAGAAAAAGTCCTAGCTCATCAATAGTCCCTATTTTTTGATTGGGATTTAGAGAAAATTGATAAAATAGATTTGTTACTATCTGAAACATCTCAAATAGTTTACTGGGGTACCGTGGGTAGAGTTCGAGTATATCTATTAAGTCATCAAAGGAATCTATTTTTTCAATTGTAAATTCTTTTTCATTGAGTTCTTGATAGGTGCATATTTTTTGACATTTGTGTAAGCCCCGATGAATGTCTTCAATTTCGTTTTTGAGATAATCTGGAATTTTCTTTCCTAAAGGATACTCTCGTGCAAGGTAAAACAATCTATGAATAATTCCTCCCAAATAATTTAGAAGATGTTTACTAGGGTTTCTGTTATCCTCCCAAACTATTGGCAGAAATTCAATCAGGAGATTGAGATCAGTGTAGATATTCACATTCTCTGCTAAAATATCAACTACAAAACTTTTTGAGATATTTTCAATATTATCCCTGATTAATTTGAGATTGTTAGACGAAAGTCCTGTCTCCATAACGAGATCATATATCGACTCTTCAGCTTCATTCATTACGGATTTTACTCTTTTAGGGGTTATTATTTCTTCTTAAAGGACAACAAATAAAGTGAATAATTAACCAAAACGCTTTTTTAC
>JAUWPI010000184.1 GCA_030611665.1 Candidatus Heimdallarchaeota archaeon
AAGTATAGTAGTTCAAGTATTGAACATTGATTTATCAGAATACGTTATACAAAAGGGGTTCAAATAAGATTGTTCTAATTCAGATGGAAGAGAAAAACATAAAAGTTAAGTAATAACTTCTAATTGATTAATATGGTTCACCAATTCTTTTATCCTAAATCCATAGCTATTATTGGAGCTACTAGCGACCCTAAAAAATTCGGCAATGCTGTAACTGCAAACCTTTTGGAAAATGAGAAGTTGGAAGCAGAAATCTATCCAATCAACCCTAAAGCTACAGAGATTTTTGGTTTAAAATGTTACCAATCTGTACTGGAAGTTGAGAAAGAGATTGATCTTGCTATTATATTAGTACCTTCAAAAGCAGTTCCTATTGTTATCGATCAATGCATTGAGAAGAAAGTTAAACGTGTAATAGTAGTTTCAGCTGGCTTTGGGGAGTTAAACAAAGAAGGAAAAAGAATTGAACAAGAGATAAAACGCAAAAGTTTGGATGCAGGAATGAGATTAATTGGTCCCAATTGTGTTGGCATACAAAACGTTGACTTAGGTATGAATGCTTCATTTGTTCAAACACCTATTGAAGGCAACGTAAGCATGGTAACACAATCAGGATCAGTGGGCGCAGCAATTCTTTATGAAATGTGGTGGCAAGGTTTGGGTTTCTCTAAATTTGCCAATCTAGGAAACATGATAGATGTAAATCTTACAGATTTACTCGAGTATTTCATTGATGACGAGAATACTAAGGTAGTTACTGTTTACCTTGAAAATGTCATCGATGGGAGAGCATTTTACAATAAACTTGTTGAAGTTTCATCTAAAAAACCAACAATAGTTCTCAAAGGAGGAAGAACAGCTGCAGGGATGAAAAGCGCTAGCAGTCATACTGGTGCACTCGCAACTAATTATAACTCTCTTAAAACTGCAGTTAAACAAGCTGGAGCCACTTTGTGTGAAAATTTGGGAGAGTATATTGCAGCAATAAAGGCATTCTCTTTCCTCCCTGAACCTCAAGGAGGAAAAATTGGAATGCTAACTAATTCAGGAGGATTAGCTGTTTTGTTTAGTGATCATTCTGAAGAGATGGGATTAGAACTTGTTGAATTCTCTGAGGAGTTTAAACTTAAAATCTCTCCCTATGTGATTCCCTTAGTAAAGAAGGTCAACCCACTTGATATGATCGCTGGAGCAAATGGAGAAGGGTATTATCAAGTGACCAAAGCGATGTTAGAAGATCAAAATATTGACATTGTAGTTCCGTGTTGTGTCATCCCTACATTTCTAGAGATGAAGCCAGATGAACACTACAAAGGAGTAATAAAAGCCTGGAATGAGACTGGCAGGAAAAAACCCATCTTCCCAATATTCATGAGTGGTTCAATACTTGAAGCGATAAAAGGATTTGCTGAGAAAGAGAAAGCACCTATATTTCTTTCTCCAAGAGAAGCAGCTTTTGCAGCAAAAGTTCTATATGAAAGAATGAAAAATCATTTAAAATAGCGATGAACAATCATACCCTTGATCTTTTCTGCATCTTGCAAACGATTAGGGTTTAATTCTATTCTTTTTTCCAAAAAACTGTTCAAATCTTCGACTTCCTTAATCAGTCCCATATTCATTAGTTTTAGTGTTGACAAAAGAAGAGAAATACTAACTTTTTCTTTCATACATCGATGTATCAAGGGGATAGATTTCTCAAATATCCTACTATCCCGTATATTGTCGGAAGAATCCATTATAAAAAAAATACACTGTACAATATTTAAAGCTGGGTAAGACTATACGAATACGTTCTAAAAGAAGGGTTAAATAATGTTTTAGTCCTTTTCCTCAAGATTATTCTTCTTGGTACGTCCAAGAATCTTTTGACAGACAATATAAATCAAACTGAATACAAAAGTTAACAAAATAAAAATAACACCCCAAATTTCGGGAAACCAATCCACCGTTATTGATTCGATAAATGCGAGTAGAAATACTAAACCAAACACTCCAAACAACATGACAAAACTTGAGATTGTTGATACTCTTGAAACACTAGCCTTATTTGTTTTTTCCATCTTCATTACTCTCAATTTTCTCTGTTTCAGCTACATTTTCTAGAGCTGTTGGATCAAATGATAAAGCTTTTCCCAAGGGAGGACTAACTACTTTTGGTTTCAACAATTTGATGAAACGCTTCACACCGATTGCAATAATGGCTATGTTTGTTAAAGAAGCAAATATCCAGAATACCCAGTCATTTGCAATAGATGCAAGAACTATAATTGATGCAACCAGTAATACATAAATTGAACCAATAACAATCAAATAGAGTTTGCTATGCTGACGTTGCACGTTCCACATTGTCATTTTAATCACGTTTATTCTGTATCTTTTTCTTCGAGAGGTAAACCCTCCAGTTCCTTTATCTCTTTGTTATCTTTGGTCATAACCATTGAAATAATCTTAAAGCTAATGTAGATCAATACGGAAAAGAATATCCATCCAAAGATAATCCAAACTGAATAAATCCCTAACTCTGTCCATCTTCCGTAAAACAAGGTAAAGAAGTTAAAAAGCAACAAGACACCAAAAAAGCAAACTGTACTCACAAGAATGATTTTTCCTACTAAAGATTGCTTCTTGAATCGTATCCAATCCAATCTAGATTTTTCTTTTTCTTGTTCAGAGGAACTCATAGAACTAAATGCTCATTTGTATAGAACATTATAAATCTTCTTTCTTTGTAAAGAAGTAAATTAGTGAAGACGTTTAAGTAATTCAAAAAGTATCATTTGCTTTTCTAGAGGAAGAGTATCTTTAGAGTGACTGCGTATAGATAATGATTCCAGAGATTGGAAGACCCAATCTAACTCAGTTCGTAGAAATGTAAAAGCTTCAACAGCCTTCAGATTTGAAATCTGACTAATTATATCTTCAAAATATGCCGATGAGTGTCCTCCAAAAACAATCCCTTCATCAATGTTAACAATGATCAGAGTACTTGAAGGTATAAGTTTATCATAATCATTGGTGCCAATAATGTCAAATCCTTGTTCATATTTGAAAGACCATGGTTTGACTTTTAGTAACCTAGTTGGAGAAAGAAGACGTAAGGAATGTATCATTGGCTCAACAAGGTTTCGATTTCCTACTACTATAACTGGTAGTCCTACAATTAGTCCATAAAGTACTTTACCTAGACCTTCAGGAACTAAACGAGATATAATTTCAAACGACAGAAACTCTCTTGACCCATCAAACATTACGTCTTTCGCGACATTTTTCAGCTTTATAAGGGATTTATAATCAGTTAAATCAGTTTTTTCTATAACATTGAGCATATTGGTTTGCATATTAGACAAATATCCAGCAAGGGCAGATTTTATTTCGATTGAAACTTCCTCTTCATACTTAATAGCCTGATAAATACTGAAATTGTGTTTCTGTTGGACTTTTTTGAATTCTGCGAGAAGGAGCGGAAGAATATCACCATTGAATGGCGCTTCAATATTAACAAGAAGAGCAACAATCAACTCATTTTCTGTATAAAAATAGAGAATTTTACCCTCAAACTCTATTTCACGTGGGAAGGAGTTTACAACTTCGTTAGAAAGTGCAACAATTGCGCTAATTAAACCAGTTACCAAAGCATTATCGTGAATTTTGTTTTCACTAAAACTATCGTACTGATATAGCAATTCACCATTCTTCGATGTTATAAGGATCTTCAATATATTCACTTATCACTAGTAAGATGAGTTTTAACACTCATTGAATCATCTACGTATCTTACCTATTGTAGGTAGATAAATAGTGCAACTGATTTGAACCCCAGTTAATATAACATGTGAAGGTTCTTAATATAAATCATACGCAGAGGGCAATGAAAGTAATTTTACTATTCTGTGTGTTTTTTTAGCTTAAGGTGTTTAGAAGGTAGAATATTGCAGAATCATGTTAAGGAATGTTATGTGAAAATATGGAAGAAGAAGGGTTAGCGAAATTTAAAGTGAAATAAGCAGAATCCGCTTTAGATTTCATTAAAGAGGGTTAAATCAAGAATAAAGAATTATAACAATAGTATAGCATAAGAAATTTCTGACATACTAAGAGCTCCTTAAATAGTAAAAAAATTGCATAAACTATAAATAGATTTGACGTATCGATTAGGTTGGTTTAAAAAATTGAGGGAAGAATTATGATAACAAATACTTCAGATAAAACAAAACAAGCTTCCATGCTTCTTAAAGTAGCTGCAGGACTTTTTGTAGTATCAGCAATCATGGATTCAGTAGATTATTTTAATTATACTTCTTATGCATTATCAGTGGTTGATTTCATAGTTAATGTCATAGCATTAGTCTTTCTTGCTATTGTTATGTTTTCTATGAGAGGACTCGCTGATTTTGGAAATAAGGAAGGAAGTTCTAAGTTCACTTTAGCTGGTATTGGTTTAATTGTTTATCCAATTGTATGGGTTGTGTATAGCTTTACGTCGATAGAAGGCTTATTTATTTTTATCTTCCTTTTGTTTGCAAGAGGAATTGCCTTTTCTCTAATTTATGTGGCATTTAAAACTTTACATAGAAAAATGGAGAGTTGGATGTATCCATTTTATGGATTCAGTCAAATGATCTTTTTTGTTATATTATTCGTCTTGTATTTCATGTGGATGGATGATATTGCAGATATTGTTGGAACAATAAGTTACTGGCTAGATACGCTATTAATGGTTGGTGTAGCAATCGTTCTCTTCCTAGGATCAAATAAGGTAACTTCAGCTCCCAAAGCTGTTCCATCAATTAC
>JAUWPI010000013.1 GCA_030611665.1 Candidatus Heimdallarchaeota archaeon
TGATAAGATAAAAATCTCTCCTTTCTCTTTCTTCTTTTTCTTTTTTCTACACTCATTCTATATTATCTACAGTTTCAACAAAGGTAATTCTAGTTGTCTAACAGAAAGAAACTCACAACCATTTTTAGTAACAAGAACATCCTCTTCAATGCTAACGTATCCATGGTTTTTAACGTAAACATGAAGTTCTAAGGTGAAAGTTTGGTTTTCCTCAACAAGCATGAGAGGTGAATTGCCATATTTCTCCCATTTAGGCCCTAAAAGGCAACCGGAATCGTGAACATTGCGCCCTATCTGATGTCCTAGTGCATGCATGAACTCATTATATCCTGCTTCAATAACAATATCTCTTGCTATTTTATCTATTTCCCACCCATACTTGCCAGGTTTCAGTTTTTTTGCACTAGCTGTTATTGCTTTTACTACTGTTTCAAAAGCTCTTACAACCTCTTTGGGTGGCATAACTTCTCCTTCTCTTAATACATAATTCATCCTCTGAAGATCTGACGCGTATCCTTCGTAAAACACACCATAATCGACATTTATGAGATCCCCTCTTTTGACTATAATATCTGAAGAAGCTTTTCCGTGTCCTATGGAGGTTGTGGCCCCTACATGAATCAATGGAGGATATGAAACGGTGACCCCTTTTTCTTTTGTGAATTTCAGTAACATTTTTTCTATATCTTCTTCACTCATTCCAAGTTTAGTAAACTCGGTAACTTTTTTGTGACCATTTTCACTTATTTCAACCGCTTTTTTTATTTTATTAATTTCCAAATCTGTTTTCCTCCCTCTTAACGCACCAAGCAATTTTTCAGAGGAAATTAGTCTTTCAAGGTAAAGTGTACCCTCTAGAAACTTGTTTAATCTTAACCACATTCCATGAGTTAAACCATCTGCTGCTACATTATCTAGTGAATAGTTTATTGCTATAGAGCTGGGGTCTATTTCCTCTAAGATTCTTATTAAATCTGTTCTAATGCTTTCATCGTAACCAATAATCGTGTCATAAACACCCATCTTCTCTAAGTTTGGAACATCATAACGACCACAAATTACTATCTTCTTTCCAGTTTTTGTTATTAAAAGAACAGTTTGCCAAGTCAACCATGAATCTTCCATAAGGAAATATAGACTGGGATCATGTATCTCTGAAGTTTTTCTAACATAAGTTAACCAAACATCTATGTCGAGTTCTTTTAGAATATTTATGGCTTGATCTGTTTTTTGTTTCACCAAGTTCATGATGATGTAAATTAGGCAGTCTTTATTTGAGTTTTGCTCAATTTTCAAATATGTTGATATACATGTGTTTATTTACATCATAGGTAAATTCAATAACGATTTACCCGAATAAGATAAAGTTAAAGAAGCTTTAAATACATAACATTATTGTCTGCTGTTATCAAAATATCTACTTAAGAGAGGTCATCATGTCAAAAGACGAAATTACTGGAAAGGAGAAAGGAGATGACGTCAGTAATTCTAAAATGGCGTCAAAAGTTGATATCTCTGAAAGACAAAGGCAAACACTCATTGAAGTAGTGGATGATATAGCTGGGGAAGAAGTAAAGAAGGTAACTCTTGTATTATTGAATGCAGATGAAGAAACCACAGATGAAGAGATTTCAGAAAAACTGGATATGAGACTTAACCAAGTGAGAAAATCGTTATACAAATTGTATGATTTACAGTTAGCTACTTTTAGAAGAATAAGAGATAAATCAACAGGCTGGTTTGTTTATTTTTGGACTCTACATCCTGAGAGAATAGATATTTTTGTAGAGAAAAAACAACTAGAAGTTTTAGAGAAACTCCAAACCCGTTTGATTTATGAAGAATCTAATATGTTCTTCACTTGTGATAATCCCGATTGCCCACGTGTAACATTCCAAGAAGCAATGGATAATAACTTTGAATGTGAAACATGCAAAGGACGATTAGAAGCTTTTGAGAACGAGCAGTTAGTTAAAGTATTAAAGGAAAAAATAGCTGAACTTGAAGAAATCCGAGAAAAAACACGAAAGATTATGAGGGGCGAGAAGTAGAAACCCAATCTCTCTTAACTTAGACGTTTTTGAACAGATTCACTCTCTAATTCTCTTAATGCATCCCTAGCAATCCATTTTCCTGCTACGGAATCTATCTGAGCTATTACTTTTGCAACTCTTATAGCTTCTTTGTTGAGTTTCAGATTTCTTTTTCCAATCTGTCTCAATGCCCAGTTAACAGCCTTTTTTACCATGATTCTAGAGTCTGTCGAACCCTTTTCAATTAGTGGAAAGAACTGAATGAAGGACTGATTTTCTGCCTTTTTATCGCTTACAGCTAGTCTTGCTATCATTACATAACCAGCTCTTTTGATGAACTCTTCGTCACTAGTACTCCATTCAAAGGCTTTAGTGTAAGCAAAGTCTGTTTTTTCGAAGAGATTCATTATAGTTTGATCACAGATTTCCCAATAATCAAAATCTCTAACCCATTTCTCTAGTTGTTCTTCAGTCACTTGTTCTGGAACATCAATCATACTAGCTAAAATCATTGTTTCCCGATAACCTAACTCCCATAACTTGTGAGCTAATTGTCTGTCTTTCTTTATTCTCTTTGCCATTTTTCTAAGTTCTGGTATCCTTATTCCGAAAGTTTTGTCAGGAGTAATACCAAATCTTGCCATCCCTTCAATTGATTCAGGATTAGATTTAGATTTGAATTCACGCATTATTTCCTCAAGTTGCATTGTATTCAAAATAGAAATAATGTTTAAACTTAAAAATCTGTATAGTTAACAGACATTTCTTCTAAAATAAATTGTTCTTTCAGTAAAGTTTTATTATTCAAAGATTATTTCTTGTTAACCCGTATTAGGTAGAAATCTCATGTTTCCAGAAGTAATAAAAACTCAAAAAGAAATAGAAGAAACTGGTTTGGACAAATTAATCCTAAAACTTGACCATGTTGCATATCGCGTAAAAAAGGGTGAAGGAGAAAAAGCAATGGTAGAATTAGCGAATCTTGTTCCCTATAAGGAGTATAAGTCATTCAAAGTAACAAGCATGAAAGCTGTAACTAGCGCCATAAAATTACATGATACTCTCCCTGTTATCGTTGTAAGTGAAGGATTATCTGAGGATTCAGTTGTTGAACAATATGTAAAGAAATTTGGTGGGAGAGTTCATCATTTGGCATATCTCGTAAAAGACATAGATAAGGTGGTTGAAATCCAAAGAAAAAGGGGTGTTCAATTTACCACAGATTCAATAATTGGTAGTAAAGAGGAAGGAATAAAACAGATTTTCACTTTGCCCACGGATACTGCTAATCATATTATAGAATATATTCAACGATTTGGTGATTTTGATGGTTTCTTTACTCCCACTAATATTGGTGAGTTGATGAAATCAACCGAAAGATTAGGTGAAGCTTAGGGTATTGTGAAAAAAACTTATCTTTATAGAATCTTAGCCGTATATCATGAAGAAGTTACTCGATAATGTTTCGGCAGGTCTTTATCCTAATCCTGTTTTACTAGTGTCATCTGAATATCTAGGAGAGGAATCAATAATTACCTTATCTTGGGCTGGTAATAGTTGTTCTAATCCTCCTATTATTTCACTTGGAATAAGAAAGGAAAGGCATTCTCACAACATAATTAAACAATCTATGGAATTTGTCATCAACATTCCAACAACAAATATGCTTGATAAGGTTGAAATTTGTGGTACAAAATCTGGAAAGAACATAGATAAATGGAAAGAATGCAATTTTACAAAAGGACAGAGCAAAGTAGTTAATGTTTCCCACATCGAAGAATGTCCTGTTAGTCTGGAATGCAAAGTAATTCAGATAATTGAATTGGGATCCCATGACCTATTTCTAGGCGAGGTTGTTGCAATCCATATAGATGAGAAATGGAAATCTAAACAATACCCCGATCTTCTAACATATGTAAGAGGAATTTACAAGAAATGCAATGAGTTACAAGATTAGTTACAGGAAAAGTGGTGGCAGGACAGGGATTTGAACCCTGGATCCTTTACTCCCGAAGCAAAAATCTTACCAATCTAGACCATCCTACCTTTATTTTGTTGATATTAGGTTTTTCAGTTAAAAAAATTCCGACATTTCACAATTCTGTCTATTAGACAAAGAAAAGTATAAATTTCCACTCTATTAGAAAAATATAATGAAAGTAAGAGTCATTAGCACTTTCTCCTTTGCAAAATTAAAAAATAAGAAAAAAGCAGTTTTTGTTGTTATAGATACATTTCGAGCAACTAGTTCTATTGTGACTATGAAGAATTCAGGAGCTTCAAAAATTTTTGTTACAGACAATGGAGACAATGCAAAAAAATTGAAAGCACTAATACTTCCGGATGCTCTCTTAATTGGAGAAAGCAAAGGGATAATGATAGAAGGGTTCGACTATGGGAATACACCTTCTATTTTTTCGAGGAAAAGTTTCAAAGGAAAAGATATCATTTTTACCTCTTCTAGTGGAGCTAAAGCTATTACTGGTTTGAAAGCTCAAAATAATATTTTTCTTGAATCACTATTAAATCTTAATTCAGTAATAACACAAGTAGCTGAAATCGCAAAAAAAGAAGAATATGACATATTTATCCTTCCTTCAGGAAGTGCGTCATCTATTGAAAAACTCTCCTAATGGTAAAGCACTAGTGGAACTTGGTTTTGAGGATGATGTAAATTTTGCAGTTAGGCTTAGTAAAATAAATAATGTTCCAGAAATAAAGGAATTTAGAGAGATGGATGGAATATCCTTTTGTGTGGTTAGTTAACCACTTCTCTAATCTCTAAGCGTTTACACTATTGAAGTCAACTTTTTTATCTCTTTTATCTGGATGAAACTTATCTATATATTCAGCTGGAATACGTTTTAGAACTCTGTAAGGGTCATCAAAAACACTTAAAAGTTCCCATCCAATGTCAAGTGATTCAAAGATGGATCTATCTTCGTGATAATCTTGGTTGATAAATTTCTGTTCAAATAATACTGCAAATTCAAGAATCTTTTTATCAGTATCAGTAAGAGACTCATCCCCTACCACTGCAACAAGATCTCTTAAGTCTCGACCTGTAGCGTACAGTGCATAAAGTTGATCAGCAACATATTTGTGGTCATCCCTTGTTGATCCTTTACCTATAGTATCTTTCATCAATCTAGAAAGAGATGGTAATGGATTAATGGGGGGATAAAGACCTTTACGATTGAGTCCTACATCTATAAACACTTGCCCTTCTGTAATATATCCAGTTAAGTCGGGGACTGGGTGTGTAATGTCATAATTAGGAAGTGTTAGAATTGGCAATTGGGTGATAGAACCTTTTCTATCAAAAATTCTACCTGCTCTTTCATATATTGTAGAGAAGTCAGAATACATGTAACCAGGATATCCTCTTCTGCTTGGCACTTCGCTTCTTGCTGCCGCAACTTCTCGAAGAGATTCCGCATAAGCAGTAATATCTGTAAGAATAACTAGAACATGGTATCCGAGTTCATAAGCTAGATGTTCAGCTGTTGTAAGTGCTAATCTAGGCGTTAATAGACGTTCAATTGCTGGGTCATCTGCTAAATTGAGGAACAATACTACTTTATCCAATGCACCAGTTTCTTCAAAATCATCTCTAAAAAAACGAGCTTCATCTGCAGTGATTCCCATTGCTGAGAAGATAACTGCAAATTCTTCGTCAGTACCAAGAACTTTAGCTTGACGAGCAATTTGAGCAGCAAGCATGTTGTGGGGAAGACCACTACCGCTGAATAAAGGTAATTTTTGCCCTCTAACAAGCGTAAGAAGCGTATCGATTGTACTGATGCCTGTTTCAATAAACTCTTTAGGATATTGTCTTGCTGAAGGATTAATGGGTGCTCCATTAACGTCCAATATCTTATCAGGAACAATGTCACCACCACCATCAATTGGAACACCTCTTCCGTTGAAGACTCTCCCTAACATTTCTTGACTTACACCTATTCTCATTGTTTCTCCTAAGAATCTGCAAATTGTGTCCTTTGTCTCTAAACCTGATGTTCCTTCAAAGCATTGAATAACTGCTAAATCCTTGGAAATATCTAACACTTGTCCTCTTCTTCTTTCTCCCACAGTTGTTTGTATTTCAACCATCTCCCCATATGAAACACCACCCATACCTTTCAAATCAACAAACATTAGGGGTCCAGAAACTTCAGTTACCGTCTTGAATTCTCTTGCTTCGTATGTCTTTTTTATTGTCATCATTATCACCTATTAATTGTCTTCCTCCATTCCAAATTGCTGAGGTGCTAGACCATCAATTTCTTTCATCAGTTCATTTAAGCTAGTTTCGATTTCGCTTCTGTCAATATACTTCATTCTCGCGATTTTGATTACTGCATCGTGACTGAAGATATCAGTAACTATCGCTCCTTTTCCGTAGAGATCTAATGCTTTCTCATAAAATCGAAGTATGGTTTTTAACATGAGGTATTGTTTTTCAAGACTACAAAAACTATCTATTTCATGGAATGCATTTTGTTGCAAGAAATCTTCCTTAATCATTCTCGCTATCTCTAAAATTATTTTTTCACTTGGAGGTAAAGCATCAGGACCTACTAAAGCAACAATGTCTTGAAGTTCCTTATCCTTTTGTAGTAGAGCTAATGCCTCACCACGTAGTTTTGGAAATTCACTATTTACATTTTTTGTATAATAGTCTTCTAAAGCAGACCAATATAGTGTATAACTTAATAAGTAGTCAATAGCTGGAAAATGTCTTCTGCTTGCAAGATCTTTGGATAAGGCCCAAAAAACTTTTACTATACGTAATGTGTTCTGTGTTACTGGCTCACTGAAATCCCCACCAGGAGGACTGACTGCTCCTACAATGGTGATACTTGATTCTCTTGGATTTGAACCTAGAGTCATTACTCTGCCTGCTCTCTCATAATATTGAGCAATTCTCGAAGCAAGATAAGCTGGGAACGATTCTTCTCCAGGCATTTCCTCTAAACGACCTGAAATCTCTCTCATAGCTTCTGCCCATCTAGAGGTACTATCAGCCATCATTGCAACATCATAACCCATATCACGGAAGAATTCAGCTAAAGTGACTCCAGTATATACACTTGCTTCACGAGCAGCAACTGGCATATTAGACGTATTTGCAATTAATACTGTTCGATCCATCAAGGGACCACCAGTGTATGGGTCTACAAGTTTTGGAAACTCTCGGAGGACATCAGTCATTTCATTACCTCTTTCCCCACAGCCAACGTAAACAACTATTTTTGCATCAGACCATTTTGCAAGTTGATGCTGACTAACTGTTTTTCCTGTTCCAAAACCACCTGGAATTGCACCCGTTCCACCCTTTGCAATTGGAACAAAAGTATCGAAAATTCTTTGTCCAGTTATTAAGGGAATAGTTGAAGGTAATCTTATATGAAATGGTCTAGGTAGTCTAACTGGCCATTCATGATAAAACTTCAAATCTACTTTATCCCCGCCAGGCGTTATAACAGTTGCTGAAATATCATCCGCTGTATAATCCCCTCTTTTGGCAATAAACTCTAATTTTCCGTTTATATTTGGTGGGACTAGAAGCTTAAAGTCGACTGTTGGAGTTTCGGGGATTTCACCTAAAATATCTCCTCCTGTAACTTTGTCTCCAATTTTTACTGAAGGTTCAAAATCCCACATTTTCTTGTGATCTAAACCAGGGATCTCGATACCTCTTGCAATAAAATCTCCTGATTTTTCTCTAATGACTGGTAAAGGTCTTTGAATCCCATCAAAAATCTGTCGAATAAGACCGGGCCCTAATTCAACCGACAACGGTGCATTAGTCAGATAAACTGGTTCTCCAGGCATTAAACCTTCAGTACTCTCATAAACTTGAACTGTAGCTAAGTCGTCTTTTAGTCTGATAATCTCACCTACTAACTTCTCTTCACCTATTCTTGCCACATCGTAAAGTTTTGATCCTAACATATTAGAAGCCTGGACTACAGGTCCCGCAATTCTATCAATAATCCCAATTTGTTCAGAACTAGTCATGATTATGTTCCTACTATCTTTTTCCTACTCAACTATTAGCTTCCTTTTTTTAAGTTTTATTACATCTCCTTATTTGCAAAAAAATGCTTTTAGCTTGAGAATTAAATCGGTTCACTTCTTCTAGATTAATTGTTGTAATGCATTCTGAACAAGCCTCATACCTTTAGTCATAATTTCATTTGCTTTTTTCTCAGTCTTAGCTTCAACAAATATTCTGAAAATGGGTTCTGTTCCAGAAGGTCTAATTAATATCCAACCTTCATCATAGATGAGTTTCACTCCATCTATATCTATGAGTTCAACTGTTTCGGGGATGTTTGTAACAATGTGATCCATTACACTCTTTTTCAATTCATTTGGGCAAGATAGTTTGTCTTTCTTTTGAAAATATTTCGGCAATTCTAATACCAAATCACTAAAAGTTTTTTCAGTTTCTGCTAATATGTTTGCCATCAGAGCTGCTGCCATCGCACCATCTCGTACACTTTGATGTAGTCCATAAAATAACCCCCCATTCTCTTCTCCACCTAGTAAAATGTTCTTGGATATCATTTCTCTACTTACAAAAATACAACCTACCGGAGTCCAGATTACTTTTCCTCCCATTTCATCAGCGATATCAACAACTGCTGATGACGAGCTGACAGGTGTAACAAATTGTTTGTTTTCATTGTTACTCATAAACCATTTTTCAAACAAAACTATAGATTTATCTCCAAAGAAAACATTACCTTTTTCATCCCCAAATATTGCTCTATCCGCATCTCCGTCATGTGCTACAGAGAAATTACATTTGCTTTGCAAAGTGATTTTACTCATCTCAGTTAGTTTTTCTAGCGTAGGTTCTGATCCTCTTCCTGGGAACCTTCCATCTAAGTTACCATTTACCGTAATTACCCTTACTCCTAGTTGTCGAAGTAATTCTGGAGTCACGACGCTCCCAGCTCCGTTTCCAGAATCAACTACAACAGACATCTTTTTCTTTTGTATGTTATCTGTACTCACTAATTGAATTATTTGATCAATATATTCTTGTATAAGATTCATTCTTGTGACTGAACCATTCTCATCCCAAGGAACATAGGTAAATTGCTCCTTCTCAAAAATTTCTTCAACTTTAAGTTGTTTTCTTATATCGATTTCAATTCCATCATGATCTATGATTTTGAGGCCATTAAATTGAGGAGGGTTGTGACTTGCTGTAACAACTACTCCCATGTTTACGTGTAAATGTTTTACTGCAAACTGAACCAAAGGAGTTGGAACCACACCTAAATCTATCACTTCTATTCCACTTGCAAGGAAACATGAAACAACATTATTTTTGATAGAAGGGCTACTTAGCCTGGGATCTGCACCTACGACCACGGTCCCCTTATTCTTTAGCATCGAAGCTAAAGCAGAACTCATCTTTGATATAAACAAAGGTGTAATTAAATCACCGACAATGCCCCTTATCCCGTTGGTTCCGAAATATTCCCTATCCATTACATAACGGGATAAATCTCATGTTATAACGTTTTCTAAATTTATTTCTAATAAGAATCAAATAAGTAAACATAGAGATAGAACAAAATCTTTTAAAAACTACGTCGCTGGAATATCTTAACAACACGAATTAAAGATGGTCTTTACTATGAGCGTTGACTTTCTAAAAACCATAAGAGAAACAGAAAGAGAGTGCGAACAAGATATCAAGAATGCCGAAACAGCTAAACAAAATGCTTTAATGGAAGCAGAAAAGAAAACAGTTTTGAAAATTCGAGATACCGAAATTCAAGCTAAAGAAGAAGCTACTAAAATTTTGTCTGGTGCAAAAGATAAAACCGATAGAGAATACGTCAAAATGCTTAATCTATTCGAAGAAGAGCAAAATGAGTTAAAAGCTAAAGCAAAAAAACAAGAGAAAAAAGCAATCGACTTTATCTTAGAAGAAATTATGTAAAATATTACCAGTGATTCCAATGAGTACTCCTCAAAGAACAAAAATTGTAAGTGTAGGCGATGAAGAAACGTCTATGGGCTTTAAATTAGCTGGAATATCAGAAGTTTATACTGAAGAACCTGAAAAAGCTGGTTCTATTTTGCGTTCTCTCGCAGATGATCCTGAGATAGCTATTCTTATTATTACTGAAGAAGTGGCAAAAGCGAATGGTGATGTTATCAGAAGAATAAGAATTAATCCCTATCCTGTAATCGTAGAAGTTCCAGGAAAGAAAGCAACATATGATAGTGCAGAGGATAAAGTTCGAGCACTGATCAAAATGGCTTTAGGTATTGACATCGAAATGTAAAAAACTATATACTTAGTTTTCTATCTTCAATAGAGGTAAAACCAATGAACGACAAATTTGTTGGAGTGGTAATGATTATCAGTTCTATAGGTGTGATGGTTTTTATGCTTATTTGGACCATTATCCTTCCGATGTTAGATGAACAGTTTCTGTTCAAATCCTATATGGCTATCGCAATTGTATTATTTATTGCAATCTTTGTTCTAACAATGTTAACCGTATGGATTGGTATTAACTTTCTGAAGAACCGAGCTCCTAAAGAAGATATATCTGAACAAAAAATTGAAAATTAAAAAATAATGGTGAATATATGTGATAGGTGGAAAAAGACCTATGTCCCCTCGTGAAGCTAAAAGAATGCAAGCGAGGATGAGACAAATTGATTTAGAGGGTGTAGAAGAAGTGATAATTCGCTTTGCAGACAAGGAGACAGTAATCTATAATCCTTCTGTTAGGAAAGCCTTTATCCCTGGTATGATGGATTCAGATACATGGCAAGTGGTAGGTCCAGGGAATGACCGTCCTCGAGGTAGCGAATCTGGAGCAGTAGCCGGCGTTAGTATCAATGAAGCAGATGTAGAACTTGTTATGGCACAAACAGGAGCATCAGAAGAAGAAGTTCGTAAAGCTCTAGAAGAAGAAAACGGTGATTTAGCTGGAGCTATTGTAAAACTAAAAACAAAGAAATAAGTGATCTATTTCTTTTCCCCTATTCCTTTTCTTGTATCTACTGCAACTCCGCTACTCATTTGTAACATTAGATTTCCAGGCATTTTTGCTGTTCCGATTCCGATAAATTCGTCCTGATGATTAATAATCAATACTTCTTCTTTGGAGGATATTTTTTCATCAGCTTCTAAAACGTGTTTTGCAAAAACAGATTTACCTTTTCTTATGAAAGGCTCCACTTCTTCAATTATTTTTACTCTCAGCCCTAGTTTGCTCTTATGTAATTTTTCTCCCCCAGAAATGGAAAGTATAAGAAAACCATCACGAACACGAAAAGAGCATAATCTATCCCCATTTGAGTAAATAATTTTTATCCTTTTTGTTCCCCTTGAACGTTCGATCATTATATCTTCAGGAAATAGAGCATCGCCTGAACCCTTACCAAATTGAAAATCAGCTATTCCTCTTAATTGTTTTATGTCGTAAAGCGTTGGTTTCTCTAATCTAGGCATGTTATGTAGATTGTTTGTAATAGTAATAAAAATTGTTATTAACAAGCAATAATAATTTCTAATATTTCTCAACAAAGATATCGAAACATAAATGATGCAATCTTGGTGAAAATTTTTTAATTAGCCTAATCTCTTTTACTTTTATTTTGTGTCTAGACCCATCTCTAGCTTGTTCAACAATCGCTATTGATTGTTCTAAATTATCTCTAGGAGTTATGCTGTGATAGTGTATCCATCCTTGTTTTTCTATTGCATCTATGGCACATCGAAACTGATTGTAATCAACATCAAAGTAACCCATTAGCACCCTAGTTGCAAAGTTTTTTGGCGTACTATTTCTATTATCTCCGTAGATTGGAAAATATCTATTACTTACTTTGTTTACATCAATATTTTGTTTTAAAAAATCAAACGCCACTTGATTCCATTCCACCCCATAAATTCTGACAGATGGTTTATTCACGACAATAGGTAAGGACAAGTTTCCAATGCAAGCAAACATATCACAAATAACTTCGTTATCTTTCACTGTTTGAATTAAGTGATTTCTTTCATTCTTATTCCCTGGAGAAAATGTAATCTTTTCCAAATCTATATTGAAAATAGTATTGAACTCTTTGTGGGTGGTTTTCGTCCTTTTTTCTCCAGCAACGTGCACTATGACTGGTTTTCGATAAGGGGAAACTGTATCTATTTGTTCTACAACTATCTTAACCTGAGGGTCAATTAATATTAGATGTTCCCCTATCATTTTTTTATAGTTATCTATCTCCGGATTTAGGTATCTAAAAACTGCAATATCTCCAATAATAGCATACCCAGAAGGTAATTTATCTAGTAAATCTTTGGGTATTATCTCTTTCAGTGATTCTTGAAGTTTCTCTTTGAATTTCATTAAATCTAAAGAATCTTTTAACGCCAATTTTTAATATTATCCTCTCTTTCATATTATTAGAAGAAGAATGGTACTAATAGCAAAATTGAACAAAGACTTTGCATTAATAGTAGAGAAAGAAGGTAATTCTCTATACAGTCAAGGTTGGTATGGTCAATATACAAACAAGAATCACTTGAAATTAGATCCTTATGAGACAGCAATTCTACTGGAAAGAGGTAGAATTGAAGTAGTAGAATCAAATGATAATATTCTATCTCTTTCTGAGGTAGTAGCATTTTTCTCAAATAACATCCAAAATTTTCTGGTTCATTATATTCTCTATAAAGATTTACGCGGAAGAGGATATGTTATAAAACGACATTCGAAGAACAATAACTACTTCGAACTCTACGAAAGGGGTGCAACACCTAAAAATGCAAATCATTTAGCATTGGTAGTTCCTATGGTAGAGGGTGTATTATTTGACATAAACAGCATTGATCAAATTGTCTCTGAATCAAAGTCAATTAGTAAACAATTAGTTTTTGCAGTTATTGACAGCTTAGGGGATGTTTCTTATTATAGTGTAAGTGAGCTGGAATTCCCTGATCTTGCTAAACAAAAGGAGATTTGAAGTAATGAAATACACACCCGATACAAGCGTAATAATAAATGGTCAGTTTTTGAAATATCTTTCAACACAAAAAGATGTTGAAACAATCGTCCTTTCACTTGTTGTTCTAGCTGAAATAGAAAATATGGCAAATCAAGCTAAAACAACCGGGATGGCTGCATTAGAAGAATTGCAATCGATGAGAGATTTCTGTGCAAAGAATGGTTATAACATACTTATTGACGGATATAGGCCAACAGGTAATCAGATACGGGGAGCACCTGCAGGAGAATTAGATTCACAGATTAGAGAATTAGCACAAGAGCACCAATCGATATTAGTTACTTCTGATAGAGTGATGGCAGAAATCGGGAAAGCTGAAGGTCTTGTTGTAGTATATCTTAAACAAGCTGTAAAAAGTATAGGTAAGAAAATTGAAGATTATTTCGATGAACAAACGATGTCAATCCATTTACGTGAGAATAATCCTCCATTAGGAAAAAAGGGAAAACCTGGAGATTTTGAGTTAGTTATTTTGTCAGATGAGGCGATCCTTACTCGAGAATATCTAGAAGAACTAGCTAAAGACGTTATAGAGAGAGCAACAAGGGAAAAGGATAGTTTCATAGAATCTGACAGATTTGGTACTTCTGTTATTCAACTAAAGAACACCCGAATTGTGATTATTCGTCCTCCCTTTAGTGATGCAATGGAAATAACAGCAGTAAGACCAATTCTAAAACTCGCACTTGAAGATTATGAATTAGATTACAAATTGCTTGAAAGAATTGAGAAAAAAGCTGAAGGGATTATTATTGCTGGTCCTCCTGGCGCTGGAAAAAGCACATTTGCTACAGCAGTTGCTGAGTTTTATGCTGACAAAGATAAAATTGTAAAAACATTTGAGAATCCTAGAGATTTACAAGTTGATAATAGGATAACACAAATGTCTGGTTTTGAAGGAGATATTTCTGCTTCAGCTGATTTAGTTCTTCTCATGCGCCCTGATTATGTTATTTATGATGAATTAAGAAAAACAAAGGATTTTGAAACTTATTCAGACTTACGTTTGGCAGGGATTGGTCTGTTGGGAGTAGTGCATGCAACACAAGCAATAGATGGTATTCAGCGATTTATTAGAAGAGTAGACTTGGGCATCATCCCTTCTATTATAGACACTATTATTTTTATTGCTAAAGGAGACGTTGCAAAAACTTACACACTTTCTATGACAGTTAAAGTTCCGGTAGGAATGACTGAAAAGGATCTAAGCAGACCAGTGATTCTCGTAAAAGATTTTCTAACAAATAGACCAGAATATGAAATCTACACTTTTGGTGAGCAAATAGTTGTTTCTCCAATTCATAAATCTACAAAACGTTCAACAAGTGGTAAACCAATCGTGTCTGTAACACCCGAAAGATTACGAAAAGTGCTTAAGAAATATTCTATTTATGATTTCAATTATAAATTCGAGCCTCCAAATTCATTATCCCTCTTCGTTTCAGATAAAGATAGACCTCGTGTAATTGGAAAAAATGGAAAAAGGATTGAAGAAATAGAGCAAAAACTTGGTTTATCGATAGATGTGAAAACCTTTGGGGAGAAACAAGAAAACGAAGAAGCGGAATATATTTTGGATGTTTATCCTACAAAGAGTAAAATGACAGTAGTTTTCCCCTCAACCTGTATTGGTGAGGATGTTTTGATTGCAATAAATGGTGAGGTTGTGTTTCAACTAACTGTAGGAAAATCTGGAGAAATCAGTATCGGAAAAGATACTGAAACAGGAAGAGCATTATCGGATGCTCATAAAAAAGGAGCAACAATTAGCGCTATTTTATGATTCTTCCTTTTCTGATCTCGTGAAGATTACATCAGAAGAAGTTGGGTGTCCAATGATTATTCTATCGGCATCATCTGGAAAAATTCCGTTTTCAACCACCCCAGGAATTAATGTTAACTTTCTTTCCATTACGAACGGATCATATGTGTTCTTGAAGTGAACATCTCCAATTATATTACCATTATCAGAAACAACAGGACCAATCTTCCCTGCCCCATATCGCAGTTTAAATTCACCACCCAAATAGAAGATGTTTTTAATTATGGTATTTATGGCTTGAGGAAGAACTTCAATTGGAACAGGAAAACTATTTAGTTTTCTTGGAAATTTAGAATAATCTGCTATAACAATAAACTCTTGGGATGCTCGCGCCATGATTTTTTCCATTGTCAAAGCTCCACCTCCACCTTTTACAAGTACAAAATCCTTAGTGATTACATCTGCTCCATCTACATAAATGTCTGGTTCTGATTCCTCAATCAGCGATCCCGTTGGTAATCCTGATTTCGCTAATTCAATTTGACTTTCGAATGATGAAGGAATGCAAAGAATATCTAACTCATCTTTGTCAACTAGTTCAGAAAGAGCTTGAATAAAGAACCTTACAGTGCTACCTGTTCCTATCCCAATTGTAAAATCATCGTAAATGAACTCTTTGGCAACTCTTACCGCTGCATTTATCTTCGAATTATCAATCTTCTCTGTCATTACAACATCACTTACTCTAAATGACATTAGAGATAATTACTTGTAAAATCTTTTGTTTTAAGAAAGGTAGTTAATGAAAGTAAAATGAAAATGAGTTGAGAGGTTTAATTTGCTTAATTTCCTCTCGTTTTTAATATGGTAAGAGTGAAATTATTGTTGTTCACTCATGAATTTTTTAAGACGATCTAATTCCTTCAACATTTCTTTACGTAATGCTGCAATTGAAGTGCTCTTTGCGAACAAATCTCCTTCTCCTCCTTCTTGGGGTGAGGATGGTGATACAGCTGGTGCCGGTGGTTTGGGTGTTGGCATGCTAGGTGCTGGAATTGAGGGTGTTCCTGCTCCAGACTTAGGTGCGGTTGGCATTGGTGGTGATGGAATTGCAGTTGGGGGTGGAGTTTTTCCAATTGATGGTGGCATTGGTGGGCTTGGTGGAGCTGCAGGGGACGAAGTTGGCATTGGTAGAGTTGGAGGGGTGGCAACAGCTTTCTTTTTCTTTTTCTCCTTCTTAACTTTCTTTTCCTTAACAGGTTTAGTTGGAGGAGCTGGAGGAGCAGTAGTTGGAATAGTGGCAGGGGTTTCTATTATTTCTTCTCCTGTAATTTTACTGAGATAGTCTCCTTGCATTTTCTTTAATTCTAGTTCTAATTGTGATACTTCTGCTTCTCTTGCAGTTTTCTCAATTTCATCTTCAATTTTCTTTACATCTGATGTATATCTAACAGATAATCTTGTGAATATGCTTTCACCGATTTCCTTCTTTTTATGAGCGTCTGATAATGCACGTTGCGCTCCTAAAAATTTAGCTTTCTCAATTTTTAAAATTGCAATCCTCTCTGCTGGTGGAATATCAGATGGTACAGGTCGATCCGTTTCCAAATCCATATCTAGCAAAGTTGGTGAGTCTTTTTTCTTGTAGACTTTTGTTGTAATGGCTACTGCTATAGCGCTTAAAATGGTAAACACTATTAACATATATATAAGCATCTTAAGACCTGAATCGGCCATACTAGGTGGCCATAGGTTATTGAACCAATCTGTAATTGTCATATCTTTGCCTCTAGAAATTTTTATTAGATATAATCTTTTTATTTCTTTCTCTGTCTATTAAGTATGAAATTATGGTTAATAAACTCTATTACTGTTACCATACCATCTGAGCATAAAGAGAACTGAATTGTGATGTGAAACTAATAGAAGAAAGAAATTTCACTTGATCATTATTTCTTTTTTGTTTCCAAAATTGCTTTTACTCTCTTAAGTCTTGAAAATGTTTCTCTTTCTTGTTCCTCAAGTGTGCTTGCAATAAAAGTAGCAATTGCATTTAATTTTGGAATAAGTATATAGTTTAATGCGTTAACTCTTCTCTTTGTTTTGTTGATTTCAGTAGCTAATTTTTCTAGTAATGTCATCTTTTCTGCTATAACCATTAATGTACGCAAGGATTTGCGAAAATGAACAATTGCTCTATCAAGTTGAGCACTCGAACTGGCTAATCCGTAAAAGATATCATCTCTGTCTTTTTCTCCTTCTTCAACTATAAATCTGGGTGATTTTACTCCCATTATACTTACGGTTTGTGTTCTAATTTCTAAAACTGCTGGTGCGTATTGTGCAAGGTCTCGGATTTTATCGGGTCCTACAATCATTTCTGCCTTAGCTAGCGATTGATATGCGATTAATAATTCTTCTTCAAACTTCTTTCTCGCAACACGCACTTCATCCTTGATGGCATATAATTCAATAACTAAAGCATCCATCTTTTCTTTGAGGAGATCATGCCCTTTCTGAGCTAAACGGATTCGGGCCCTTGTATTCAGTAGCTCCATTCGAGTTGCACTGATCGTACCAAATTCAGGAGTTGCCATCAAAAAAAACAAAGTTAGTTACATTATATAGTTTTTGATTAGTAGAAGACAGAAGACAATTGCATTTCTTTGTGATTAATGGAAAGATATTTTATCTCATATAATTTCCTTAAATAAAGCAGACAAATGTGACAAGAATGGCAAATAGTGAAATCTTTGATAGAACAAAAGATTCTAATGAGCTGGTTTTTCCAGGAACACGTTTAGCAGTAACAGAAGAGTTTATCGCAGGACCTGGTACTTATTCAACAGACGATTACATTTATTCTTCAGTTGCAGGGCTTGTAATAATAGATTTAGGAAAGCATGAAATAACAGTTATGCCTAAAGCTAAAATGTCCCCCATTCCCAAAAATAATGCTATCATTCTTGGTAAAGTGGTGAATGTTTCACGTCAAGTAATTACTGTGTCAGTATTTTCAATTGAAAATAAAGAAATTTACCCAACATATACTATGGTTATACATATTTCAAGTGTTTCCCGAGAATACTTGGAAACAATTGATGAAGCAATCTGTTTAGGTGATGTTATACGTGCAAAAATTATTGATTCAAAAACCATACCTTTGCAAGGCTCTTTAATCAGTTCTCAACTTGGAGTCATACAATCTAATTGTTCTATATGCGGAGCAAAATTAAATAAAATTGGAAGAAATAAGTTGAAATGTTCTAGTTGTTCAAACATTGAAAGTAGAAAAACAGCTATTGATTTTGGCAGTGGACATTTAGGATATAAACTCTAAATATTATTAAACGCTCTCCCGGTGATTATTTTGACTAAGGCAACTACAAAGGATGTACACATAAGTCTTTCAAATAAAGACCATCTTCAATTCTTTATTGAGGTTTTGTCCAATGCGTTAGAACATGTAGAGTTTATCCTAAACTATAAACATGGTGGGATAAGAGTTCGTCTTTTTGGAGAAAGAGAAACTGTGTTACAATCTGTTGAAACCGTAAAAACATTTGGAAAGATGATTTCAAATTCTGTTACTCCTGATAATGATGGTTATTATTCTCATCATTTACGAATAATTCAGCAAATAAGCACAAAAATCATTTCTTTGGATAGTTTAAGTTCAGTTCTACAGTATTCTGGTATGCCATCCTATAAAGAAGGTAAAGAATTAATCACAAAAGCAGATATGAACCTAGTTCAAAAGGTACTCGAAGAACTGTTCGATATTCTTCAAAATATACCTCTAAATGTTAGATCACAAACTATGAAAAAGGTGGTTTTAACTGTCTCGTATTGTACAGATTATAATCCCGCATTCATTATAAATCAAGGATTAGAACATGGTTTATTCAAGTATCAGGGAGATACATTAGCAATTACAGAACTTCCAGAAAAATGCATTGAAGATTTGATTGAAAAATTATCTTCAGATAACATAATAACCAAATATGAAGATTTTAAGAAAAGTAGCAAATCTTCTGATTTTTATCTAATTAGATAAATAATAGTTTAAAACGCAAGACTGATAAAACATATAAATTCGATAATAACAGAAACAATTGAGGAAGAAAAATTGCAAATTAAAATTTTAAAAAATGAAGACGGGTATCTTAAGCTTAATATCAAAGGTACTGACCCACATACTTTATTCAACTTACTACGTGAGGAACTCTTAAATGATAAAAAAGTAGATTTTGCAGGATATTGGAGAGACGAATCTTTCTACGAATCACTTGTATTCCAGCTCAGAATGAAGGCGAAAACTTCAGATCCTGTTCAAGCAATCAACGATGCCCTCGAACGCATTGGTGTTTATACAAAGGAATTCATTGATTTGTGCAAAGCTAAAATTGAGTAAATGAGGTGGTCTTTTTGGACGCACCTAATAACTTCCCCTTAAAACTAGAAAACATCCTTTTTGATAGCAATTTTGCCAAATTTGGTGATTCGCTAGTCAATTTTCTTTATAATTCTGCAATATATGAAGCAACTAAAAATCTCCAAGGTGTAAAAGTCTGGGATCAAAGTCTCGCAGAAGCTTGCAGAAATTCTCCCTTAAGAAGCTATATTGGGGGAAGAAAAAATGCAGGGGAGCTAGGAGATGCTGTAGAGGCTTTTCTTGGTTTTTTGTATATTAAAAACTCACTTGTGCTTCCTGAAATGATAACAACCCTTTCACGCTTCATTCGTAATAATATTGATCTATATCAAGAAAACGAGAGAAAACTATGTTCAAAAGCATTTTCACATTTGATAAACTATTACTGCAAGAAAAATGGTATTAGTTTAACAAAATAATTTGACATCATATATTATAATTTTTGAAACTTTGACCTATCATATCAGCTAACCTAAGACATTCAGGAATCGAACTAGAATGTGTTGAAATCTCAATAACCTTTCTTACTTGTTCTGTATTTGTAAACCCTACCTGTTGGAAGAATTTTTTGTATTGCTTTCCAATCTGATTTTTGAATGCTATTTCCTCAATTGCTGGATTAGAACTTAGAACATTGTGTTTCTCTCTCCAATTCTCTAAATGTGAAAGAGCTTTTTTTACATCTTCTTCATTGGGAAGTGTAGGTAAGATCGTAATAACAGGTATATTTGTAATGTCAAACAACCTCCTTAAATCGATGATGTTAAACGCTGCTATGGTAGAACTGCCTAATATAATCGCTCTCAATTGTGAGACATATTTACTGGATGCAATCATTTCACCAATTTTTTCTGTAGCATCCCAACCATCAACTTCAACCATTGTTCTTAATATCCCTTCGACAAGATTATACCCTCTGACAATCACGCCAAAAACAAATGCCTTCTTAGATGCTTTTCTTTGAAAAGCTGCATCATCAACTCCAATTGTTCTAATACAATCTTTCATTATTTTGTGATTGTTTCTATTCATTAAGTAACTTTTTAAATATAAGCTATAGAAAGATTACTGGCTTTAATGAGTAGACGAAACCTTCCTGAATACGGTGATTTAGTAATAGGTACAGTAAAACAAATCTTTGGCCATGGTGTGTATGTAAACTTAGACGAGTATGAGGATTTACAAGCATATTGCCATGTATCTGAAGTTAGTTCTACATGGGTTAGGAACATCAGAAACGTCATGCGAATTGGTAAAAAGGTTGTCGGACGTGTTATGCGCGTCAAAGAGCACCAAATTGACATAAGCATCAAAAGGGTTTCTGATGGATTAAAAAGAAAGAAAGTCGAAGAATGGAAGCACTATAGAACAGCTATCACACTTCTAGAAATGGGTGCAAAGCAAAGAAAACTAGATTTCGAAGTAGCTAGAAGTGAAGTTGAAGATGTTGCTTCGGAATATTATGGTAGTTTATATCAAGCATTAGAAGAATCTTTATTCAAAGGGGAAGCGGCTTTTACTGAAGCCGGTATTTCTGAAGAATGGGCAACTGTTTTAGCTCAAGTAGCAAAAAAGAATCTTACCATCCCAAAAGTGAATATTACAAGAGATGTCGAGATTGTATGCTGGGAAAGTAATGGGATTGTGTTAATCCGTGAAGCACTACAAAAGGCAAAAGATGCTCGAAAAGATGTTGAAGCAGAAGAAGAAGAGTTAGATATGGAAGTTTATGTCAGAGGAGCACCCATCTACAGATTCGTTATTTCAGCCCGTGATTACGTGTTAGCTGAAGCATTAGTATCTAAAGCAATTGAGACAGTGGAACAAACCTTAGAGGGATACAAAGCCGCAGTAAGGGTTCTTTAAACCAAATGGGTTGAGATAGAATGACTAAATCAATATTCAAATGTGTGGAATGTAGTAAATATACTTTGAATACGGAAAAATGTCCTTCTTGTGGAGGACGAGTAGTTTCACCTCGCCCTGCTAAATTTTCTATTGAAAAAGAAAAAAAATATTCTTCATATAGAAGAAAGTTAATTAAAAACGAATTAAACACACCTTAATATTGCTACTTCAATTACATGATATCGTTTCTTGTGAAAACGATAAATTTTTGGTATTTCAAATTCTGCCTTTATCATTTCATCAATAATTTTATTATTTTTCAATACAAATTTTCGCAGAAATTCAACATTTTTTTCTTGAAACAAATGTAACGAATAGCTAACTTTTGAAACACTTAAAGCTGCACGCAAAAATTCTTGATCTTTTACGGTGCCTTTTACACCAAAGGGACTATTCATTAAAACTGTATCAAAATTTATTCTTATCTCTCTAACATCTTTTTCGATGAACTCAATCTCAAGACCAGTTTTCTCAACATTTTCGTTTGCAACCTTTAGAGCTTCTGGATCTATCTCAATTGCATAAACTTTCTTAGCACCTAAGATCTTCGCTGCAATTGCAAACAATCCGGTACCGCTACAGAAATCTGCAACAACTTTATCTTTTATATCCCCCAACTGTAAAGCTCTCCATGTTATCATTGCAACTAATCTTGGTGGGGTTTGATATTGTTCTAGCTGAATTTTAGGTTCTTTGAAATTCTTGAATTGTGTTAATTGAATTTCAAGATCTTTCTGTTTCATATTGGATTTCACTCGTTGCTTTTTTGGTTTTGTTCTAAAATTGTTTTAAACATCCCAATCAGTGTGTGTATTTCTTCTTTTGATGCAAAACTTCTATTTACTATACTACGAAATGCATGAACGACATTTGGTTTACGATATTCTTCATAATCAATGGCATTTACTAATGATTCAAACAGTGTAAAAAGCATCTCTCTCTCTCTTTTCACAGAGACTATCTCTAATTCTGAAGCATCTACAACGTTATAGATCCTTTTCCATACCTCATAAAGTATTATTGCTACAGCATGTGAAATATTCAGAACCTTTTGTTCTCCTGGAACTGGAATGTTTACAAGGTAGTCGCACAAACTCAATTCTTCATTAGATAACCCCCGATCTTCTCGACCAAAAACAATACCAATCTTACTGCTCGACAAAAATTTCTCGTCCGTCCACTCCCATGAAAAAGCAGGCTGACGATAAACATTGTATGTTTTACCTGCTTTTGCTGATGTTCCAATTAAAAATGAGAAGTGATCTTTTATGTTTTGAAAATCAGAGAACACTTTTGCATTTTCCAAGTAATGCTTAGAATGTCTTGCTCTGTTTCTTGCTTCCTCTGATAAATGATCCACTTGTGGGGAAATAAGGACTAGTTCAGTTGCATTGAAGTTGTTACAAACTCTTGCAATTGCCCCGATGTTGCCTTCGACTTTTGGCTCAATTAATATGATACTACAATTTATACCCTTGATTTCCTTATTCACCATGTTCACCAAAATCAAATCTAACTAAATATAGTTTTTCAAAAAACAGTTTCAATTCTTTAATTATTTCAAGATGGACTCCCTTTCCAGAGATTTCTTCGAAATTATCTTCATCCCAAGCAATTGATGAGAAAATGGTATAAAGTGACGTATTTGCTTTAGAGCTTTGAAGGTAAATAATCAATTCATAAATCTCCTCATATCCTATTTTCCCCCCTATAAGCATCAACTTATCCGTAATTGGGAGTTTTTGGGTTTCCAAATCATTTGGAAGATATGGCGGATTCCAGATAATCACTTCTGGTGAGAGACACCGTATAGCATTCAGTTTATCCATACAAACTACATCTATTTGACTATTAACACCATTCAATTTACAATTTGATTGAATCATTTTAGTTGCAGTCAATGATATGTCTGATACGAGAAATCTAGTTTTTTCAAAGTTTTTGGCAAGAAAAATAGAGATGATCCCAGAACCTCCCCCAATCTCATAAACTGATGTAATATTATTGTTTAGTTTTAAATTTCTAATAAGAAAAAAAGTGTCCTCAGCTGGAAAATATACTTCTTCTGGTATGTCTAACTCTATTTTGCACTCCGGGAAATTATATCTGACCACAGGTCTTCGCCTATCTTCATTTTTAAATTATTGTAAAGATAAATTAACTCTTCTATGGAGAGAGTGAATATTCTTCGTTCATTATACTTGTCTGGTTCTAAGGCAATATTTGTTGGTATCTTTGATTGTTTCACTTTTCTCTTTAGTGTACTAGATAAAACACTCCTAACGATTTTTTTCTTGTGAGAGAAGAGTAGAGTAACAAATTGGCTGAAACCCGTTTCATCTTCAACTAGCTTTTCATTCTTCTTCTTCTTCTTGATGGCAACTAGTGAGGATTGGATTTTTGGTGGTGGTAAAAACGACGATGGTTTAATGGTCTTGAGGTACTTACACTTAGCTTTTAGATTTATCATAACAGATAAACGAGAGTAATCTCTAGATCCTGGTTCAGCAAAAAACCTTTGAGCAAATTCTTTTTGATACATAAGAATAGCCAAATCAAATTTATGTCTTAGTAGCTTAAAAGTAATTGGAGAGGATATTTGGTAAGGTAAGTTTGAAATACATTTGGTGAATGTTGGGAAATCTACTTTTACTGCATCACCAGTAATAACTTCAAAATTCGATGTAGAGCCATAAGTATCATCTAGGAAATTTGCCAATGTTCGATCTGCCTCAATCACATACATTTTCTTAGCTTTATTAACTATGCAACGAGTTAAATTACCCAATCCTCCCCCTATCTCTAAAATTACATCTTTAGAAGAAATGTTAGCTTGAGCGACTTGAAAGTTAATAATATTTGAATTAACTAAAAAATTTTGACCCTTTTGTTGAGATGGTTTGATATTTAATTGGTTAAGACTATTAATAACGTACGATTTTAATTCAGATGAAGATTTCCAGCATTCCATTTCTCAAACCCTATAGAGTCTACCTTCTTGGATTGGGTTCAGAACTAGTAGTAAACAATCGATGCTTCTGTTCTTCTTCTAATTCTTGCATGATTCTATTCATTACCATCTTGCGAATATCGGATATCTTAACACGCTCTTCAATATCACTAAAAGAAAGAAAAGGCAATCTTTTACGATCACCAATGATTTCCCACATTAGTTTCTTGCCAATACCTGGAATAAGTTGTAGAGAGTGAATACGATTAGTGATTGGTTGAGCTTTATTAAAAAATGAAACAAAACGCTTTTCGTTCTTATTAATAATGTTGGTAATAGCTTCATCTAGAATTTGATGTCCAGTGTTTGTTAATTCATTTATAGAAATTCGTCGTTTAACCTTTTTTAAAGGACCACTCTCAATTCCTTTAGGAACGTTGTATTCATCTAGTTGTTTGAAACCTCCTCGTCTTTCTGCTGTTATCTCAAGGATGCTAAACCAAGTAGTTCCAATACCTTGTACTATCGGTTCTCTTTGTTTTGTTTGTCCAAAACCCTTACCTTCCGGTAGATAATCTAAAACTATAATTTTGCTTTCAAGTTTTTTTGATTGTCTTACATGAATTACAGGGCCAATAATGAATTCATCACTACTTCCAAACTTATCTGGTCGCCTGTTTTTCTCAGGATTTCTTTCTGTTACCATATTACTATCACCATAAATAAGTACAAACACAAAAAAAGGTTTTCCTATATATATTTAAAACAAAAGTTTTTGATATTCTACTTTTCCTTATTAAATTTAACAATATAAGGTCTTATGACTTCAAACATTTTACTGATTTCAGATTCTGTTAACATTTTTGGCTCTTTCTGAAGAAGATCTTTTAACTCTTCAGGGGATGGAGGTAAGATGTTTGCAATAGTAAATGCTGAAAGTTCAGTTAAATCAAATTTCTTTAGAAGTTTTTCAAGAATCTCTCTCGATTCTTCTGGTTCTATCCGTGCATTTTGCATTGCATGCTCATAAGCAACACGTTGCCAATATGAGAGTTCGGATTCTTCACTCCTCTGCTGTAGAATTCTCATTGCTTCAGAAATAGTTAAAGGTTTCTTATCTAGAACGTCTCTTGGCATGAATATCACTTCTTTATTCTGTTGTCTGGATAACAGAACGACTTAACCTTAAATGCTCTTTTCTTGCGGTGATTTGTTTCATCGCTCGACCTTGCTTTATGACAACAACATAAGCTTTACCTTGCTTTCTTAGAACTCGGCCTGTTTTTCCATGAAATCGTCTATGTGGCATTCCCTTATGTTCTGCAGAATCTAATATAACATCAACAACATCACCTTCGCTGAAATCATGCAAAATATAATCTAATGAACGCATACCGCGTTCTCTTACATTCTTTCGAAGAAGATGTCGTGTACCGTGTCGGTAACCTCTGGATTTACGCATAATCAAACACCAATTATTGTATTATAGTATAAGTGAGCAAAATGCCTCTATGCAACTTTTAATCTTTTCGTTATCCGTTTTAGTTCTATACCATAACAAATTAAATAATTTCTATTTCATTCTCTGTATTTGTGGAATGTTGTATTAATTAGAATTTAGTCTTCTTGAATATAAGGAATTTCATCGATTTCTATTACATCAAGTTCAGTACAAATGGCAGGATTCATCACAATTTCTGAAATACTAGGCTTAGTTCTTCCTTTGTCTCCTGAAATTAATTCTTTGACATAACACCCTCCATCACATTCGACAACTATTTCTATTTTTGCTTCCCCTTTTCTTATACATTCAACTGTATAAACTTTCTTTTCTCGTATTTTATCAGCACGTCTATGTGATACACGATTGGGTGTTCTTTGTTGTAACACTTTGTTTTGAAACCCGTTTTCTATCTTTTTCATATTTTCGTCAGTAATGGGATTTGAAAACTCTACAAGTGCTCTATATTTCTTAATCGCTCTTTCTGCACTACTTTTTACATGAACAACTTCTTTTCTTGATGACCATCGCAGATTCTGCACTTCAATTTTATCTTGTACATGGATATTTATTCTTTCTTCTAAATCATTAAGATCCAAAGAGCGAATATGAGGGTTCACAATTTCGAAAACGAAAGGTCTTCCTGTGCCAAGCATAAGCGCATCTATGTCCTCTCTACCTCCACCATGCAAAGTTCCTTTGTCTGCTTTTGCTAATCTTATTACTTCCGTTTCTATTAATTCTTCAACAGATTCTGGATATTTTTTTCCCGTGTTATTACATTCTTTGCAACCTTTTCCCTTACATTTTCTACAAGGCCATCTTGTTTGTGGTAGAATTCTAAGAAATTTTCTATATTTGCCATGAATATACAAAGACGTAATTCTCTTACTAATATTTTGAGTAAAAGGATTAACCTCAAAAACAATATCTGGAGACTTAAAATCTGTTTTGACCGGTATTCTTCCTGAAATCTTTTTTCCAATATTCCTGTTAAACTCCTGTTTTAGTAATTCTGTTTGTTTAACATCTACTAGAGCCTTTAATTCAGTTTCCCTCTCTTGAATTGCCTTTGGGATAAAAGTTCCCATCAAAAACGTATGAAACTCGTACCCTTCAGATTGTGATATTACTAATTCTGTAAGGGCATCAATTGTTTCTAATGATTCTTCGCAAACATAACATTCCATTGTTTCTTCTGATTGTATTTCGTTTTTTAAGAGAAGTTTCTTGGCTAAAGCCGATCCTGAACGAGATAAACATTGCAAAACTGACACATTTTCTTCTGAAAGATTAGAAGAAAATTCCAGTACAAGAAAATCTTTTATTGTTATTCCTCTGTTTAAGTTGGTAGTTCCTGTTGCCAAGTTAGAAAATTGCCTCCCCAAACAATAATCACATAGGGGGTGATTCTTCAATAGTTTTAGAGCTTTTTCATGTAATTTCATTTTTCCTTCATCTCTAAATTATAATTTGTCAGTATAACTTGTTCATCTATATCGATGGGACCCAATGATACTTCTCCATATGTTTTAAGTAGGTTGATATTATCAAAACCAAATAAAAACACATTTGCTTCACATATTTTTCTCTGATGATTATTGCTAACCATTTCTGTTCTTATTATCTTTAAGCAATTGTCCTTTATGTGTTTTTCAAGTATCCACTCATAAGATTCTTCAAAAATATTCAAACCTGGAGTTAACTTTCCTGATTTAGATGTAGGGTCAATTATGTGTTTTATGGCTCTGAGTAGAAGATGAGCTGCTGAAAAAAAACTTGGTCCTAAGTAACGTAAGTTTGAACCGTTGAATTTTACAATATATGGTTTTGATTTGTGAGTTGTACAGTAATAGAGATCAAGTGATTTGCGGAATTCATTGGAAAGAAAGAAAGCATCAGATATTGCTTTGATAAACTTCCCTTCCACTTTAATAGAATCTTCTGTAGAGTAAAGAGTTTCTTTTGTCAATGAAAAGGGTGGAGCGTTAAAAACAAAAGAATGAGGGGACATTAAGAAATCACACAAGAGTATTTTACATGAGACCTGGTGGCAATCCAGGAATTTGCAGTCCACCTCTTCGCCCTTTTTTCATACGTTTAACCAATGAGGTAACTGTTTTGTGCTGATTAATCAATTCTTTTACTTCTGCGGTAGTTCTACCACTGCCTTGAGCAACACGTTGGATTCTTGAACTACTAAGCTTGACTTTTCCATCTAATTCTTGATCAGTCATTGAAGATATAATTACTTTGAATCTCTTCATATTGTCTTTTGAAAGATTTAGCATATCTTCATTAATATTTGCTCCAAGACCTGGAATCATCGAGAGCATTTTTTTCATCGATCCCATAGAACTGAAACTATCAAGCATTTCCATCATTTGACGATAGGAAATCTTTCCACTGAGCATGCTCATTGCTTCATCTTTTGAAGGGAGAATCTCCAAATCTCTCACTTCTTTTAGAAGACCTTCTAAATCCCCTACACCAATTAATCTTCCAACAAAAGAAGTAGGGTTGAATTCTTCAATAGAATCAATGTCTTCTCCATCACATATGAACTTAATTGGGACTTTGGCTGCAGTAGCTGCAGAAAGACTGCCTCCTCCTTTAGCTGAACCATCCATTTTTGTTACAATAACTGATCCCAGATTCGTTGTTTGGGCAAAAGCTAGTGCTTGGTCATAGGCTGCTTGACCAAGATTACCATCAATAACCAAGATAATTTCATCAGGTTTTACTTTGTTGCCGATATCTTTCATCTCTTTAAGAAGTGATTTTTCTTCTTTATGACGACCAGCAGTATCTACTATGATAACATTATACTTCTCATTAAGGAATTTTTGAACACCATCAGAAGCGATTTTTACAGCATTTTTGTTCTCTGGATCTCCATAAACTGGAACCTCAATTGTATCACAAAGCTGTTTAAGTTGTTCATATGCCCCTGGTCTGAAGTTATCTGCAGTTACAACAGCAACTTTCTTACCTCGTTTCTTTATATATTTAGCAAGTTTTGCTGTTGTGGTGGTTTTACCAGACCCTTGGATACCTACTAATTCAATTATTGTGGGTTTATCTGGATGAAGAGTCAAAGGGTAAAACTTTGAACCTAAAAATTTAGTAAGCTCTTCGTGAATAATTGAAAGAACACTGTTTTTTCTAGATAATCCCTTAGCAAGATCTTTGTCGAGCGATTTACGTTCAACCTCGTTTACAACATGGGCCGCTAAATCAAATTGTACATCCGCTTCTAATAATGCTTTTAACATGGCATTCTTTAGCTCGAGTATAACTTCTTTGTCGGGAGGACCTCCTCTGAGAATTTTAGATATAGCGCTATTTAGAGCTGATCCAAGTTTACCTAACATAAATTATCAATGGGAAAGAGGAAAAGAGATTAAAGAAGATTTTGTTTTAAGGGAAATGAAAAAGAAGATCTTACAATTTGAGCTGATCTTCCTGTATTTGCACTGGTTCATTTGCTAGTTTTGCTTTCTTATGAATGTCAATATTGTTAACAAAGTAGACTGTTCCTTTAACTTCTGAAAAGGCACCAATCGTGACGTTTTTACCTTTAACATCTTGTTCAACAACTGTGTTGCTAATGTCTACTTCATCAATAGCAAACACTGTTCCTGCAACACTTGAGCTCCTCTTCCTTTTCAATTTATGAGTAAGGACATTTTTGTTTATGAAAACATCTGCCCCAACCAAGTTACCCTCAACAACAATTTTTCCATTTGCTCGAACAGTTCCCTGCGAAAGTAAGTTTCCTTTTGTTATTGAAGATCCTGAAAAAGATACTCCTTGATCTGCCTGTAAATTGTCTCCACATTTGAAACTTCCTGATACACCTATTTTTCCTTCAACAATTACTTCACCGCCAACCCTAGCAGAACCTGAAAATTTCACGTTCCCTGTTGCTTGAAGGAACCCAGCACAGGAAAATGATCCTGAGCACTTAACATCCCCATGGGCTGTAATGCTACCTTCACTTTTTAAGGAACCTGCAGCTTTTAGACTTCTACAAACCAAGTCATTCGCGATTTTAGCAGATCCAGCAAATTTAATGTCTTTAGGAATATTTCCACCACTTATTTTGGCAGAACCTGCGGTTGAAAGAACGGTATCAGAGCTGAGCTGAGCTCCAGACACTTTAATGTGTGGAACGGA
>JAUWPI010000019.1 GCA_030611665.1 Candidatus Heimdallarchaeota archaeon
CTAGATTTACATAGAAGAAACAGCAGGGGAACATATGGCATTTGATACATTCCTTAATGGGTTTGAGAGCATTCTTTATTATTTAGCAATAGGTTTGCTTATATCAGGCGGAATTTTGATTTTATTATCAGTTATTTTAAACTTGGAAAGTCTAGCTCATGCCTTAGGTATAGGTGACCATGATGTATCAATGGACCATGACCTATCAGGTGATCACGATATTTCTGGTGATCACGATATTTCGTTAGATCATGACATATCAGTTGATCACGATGTCTCAATAGATCATGATATTTCTGGAGATGATCTAGATATATCTGGTGGTCATGATGGGGATATTACCGAAGTGCATGCAGATGGTTTTAAGGACGTCACTCATACAACAGCCCCTATATTTTTACTAATGTCTACATATTTCCTTATGTTCGGAATTTTAGGTGTGTCTACACTTCAAATAAGTTCAGAAAGTATCGGAATAAGAATATTCAGAATAGTTGTAATAATTGTCTCGCCTTTTCTATTATCACTAGCTATTACAAACATTTGGAAGAGAATATCAGCTACAACTGTTAAACCAATTAAACGTGGTGTTCAGCTAGTAGGCAAGATTGCAATAGTTTATGTTCCTGTTGATTCAAAAGGAGGAATCATTCATGTTGATCTTGGAGAAGGTATGGGATTTCAGAAACTACAAGCAAAAAGCTTTGATCATTTCAAGAGATTTGAGCGAGAAGAACAGGTCCGTATTGTAGCTGTAAAAAACAGAGTATACCTTGTTGATATTGTATAGTTTTTTTTGTTTTTTTTCCTCTAAATTATTTTTAAAATCAATTTTTTATTATACTTTTATTAGATACTTACATTTGGATACATTAAAAAATGACCATCACTATTTTTACTCACAGAAAACAGAGGGTATGAAGAAGAATGGAAATAACAATGGTCATTGTATGGATAGTTATTGGAATCGTTGGAATTGCTATACTATTCTTGCTATTTTATGCAAGTCGTTATCGGAAATTTACATCAGACACATACATGATACATTTCCGCAACGGCAGGGTTATCAAAGCAGGTATAGGAGGAAAAGCTGTAGTTATTCCACTTATAGATGAAGTCAGAGTGATACCTGTTACAACACAGTCCACATTTTTAGAAGCTAAAGAAAAAGTGGTTTCACGAGAATTTCAAGAAATAAGTGTCACTGCGTTTATCTTTTGGCGTGTAGTTGATCCTGAAGTAGCATTCTCACGTACTTCATGGGACACAGCCTCACAGGCACATGTAGAGAAAATCATCAAAAATGCAGCAGAAAGTATCATAAGAACTGCTTGTGCAAAAATGGCACTAGAAAAGATCATTAGAGATAGACAAGCAATCATAGAAGCTGTAACAAAAGAGTTACACACTTTAACAAGAGATTGGGGTTTAATTATTGAATCATGTGAAATCAGAGAGATTGAAATTATCGATCCTAATCTTAAATCAAATGTCAGCGCCATAATGAAAATTGAACAAGAGAAACTTGCTAGATTGAAGAACGCTGAAATGGAAGAAATAACAAAATTACGAGATCTTGAAGTAAGTCGTAAAGTCGGTGTTGAACAACAAGAAGTTGGTTTAGATGTTGATTCTAAGGAGAAAGAAAAAGACATTCAGGTTCAAGAACTAGAAAAAAGGAGAACCGAAGTCGAAGCTCAAACTTATCAAACAAAGATTAAGATCGAAGCTTCTGCTGAAGCTGATAGAATTAAGAAATTAGCTTAAGCTAAACAATTCGTAATTGAATCAAGAGCTCGAGGTGAAGCTACAGTTATTCGTGAAGCCAAAATGGCTGAAGCTGAAGGTATTCTTAGAAGAATTGAAGCTTTAAACAAGTCAGATTCTCGTCTATTCCAAGAAATGATAATTGAGAAACTTCCAGAGATTTATCAGAATCTAGAGATTGATAAAATGATAATAACTGGTAGTAAGGAAGATGCCTTCTCATCTATAGCTAATGCAATCCTACCATTTCTACAAATTGTTCCTGAATTAGCTAGGAGAACCGATATAGGTATTGAAAAGAAGAAAAAGTAACTTTTTTCTTTTTCTATATTTTTTGCATCAAAATAAAGCTTTCATCTAGCCCAATATATTTTAATTTTGAAATGCTATAATGCTTCAATTTAGCGATAAATGAATTTCTTTCTAGATTGTAGTAATAAGGATTGAAAACGCCCATAATCCAGTCAAAGGATAGAGAAAGTTTTCGAATCAGAGGTAAAGCTAGATAACCTTCATCGTGTAAAACGACTTTGCTCACATCTATAAATTTCATTAAATCGTCTTTGAAGAGGAAACTTGTTCCAACAACTAAATCAACAGAATTTGCCATTTGATTTGCTTTGAAATCATCATATTCTATAAACTCAACATTATAGATTTCATAGAGATCCTGTAGAACTTGGCACCTGTTAAGAGAGTTTGGTGGCTCTACACTGATAACTTTTACGTTGTGCCTATAGAAATCAGCTAAGTGTAAAGCATCATAACCGGAACCATTTCCCCAATTAAGAAAAGTTAGCTTGTCTTTAGAGAAAAATAATGATATGCGTTGAGATATTGTTTTGAAGAATAAACTTCGTAGTTGAAAGAAGAATTCTGAACCTAATATGGAATCAAGCGTATTGATTAAATCAACCTCTTGTAATTTACTTGACTCTCCTTTAAGTATAGATTCATATATAGGCCCAAGACGGTCAAACAATGCATTGAAATGTGCAATTAACTCATTATCAAATTCTTTTATATCGTTCTCCATATACTCTTCTAGAAATATTCTCCTAGGATTTTCAGCGTAAAATTCTCCTTGTTTTGTTAATAATTCGTTATAAGTTAGTAAATCAAAAATTCTAACGAACTCTTCGTCTAAAGTGTTAAAATTGGACATGTGAAATATTTCTTCAGGTGATCTAGGACGATTAAGAATACTGTAAATGTCTAGGTTTTCAAACATCTTAGATGCCTTTAAGGCTGCTAATTTCAATAATATGTCTAAGTTTTTGTTGATTTTTTCATCAGATAATGATTCTTCGGCTTCGTACATTCTCATAAAGTACACCAGTTAGCAGTATAGGAGATTATATGCTAATGAATACACAATGTATTTTTAATCTTATTATAGTTTTTTTAGAAAACAAAAGAGTTTACAGGTGAAACAAGTGTTATTTTTTTCTATAAACGTCTAAGAAACCTCTTGATTTAAGAAATATAATGAATTCTATTATTGCGGAAACAGGAACAGATAAATCTTGACTCAATCCATAAACAGATAGATCTCCATTAATCAAATCCAAATTTTCTAAGAAAAGTTGATAGTTCTTATGAAGAGTAATCCATCCTTGTTGTCTTAGAATATTCTTACTTTTTGATAACTCAGGATAGTCGTCTTCTGCATTTATAATAAGGTCCATTATTTCATCCATTATATACTTTTTAGGTTGCTTTGAGACATTTTTGTCCATGTATTTTATTGCTTCTATGGTTGATACTTCTTTGCTATTCCCAGGGATATTGATGTAAGAGCTAAATAATATTTTGAACCACTCATCAATATAACTATAATTAATTCGGCTCTGAGGTTTCTTAGCACCTATTAAGATAGCATCTTTCTCGATATGCTGATACACTAGTAGTTCTAGACCTTTGTAATATAGGCTTATTAAGTCACCTTCTTTCAATTCAGCTTCATTCTTTTGAGTATCAATAAATTTGAAAAGATGAGGTAAATCTATTTTTTTCCCATCAACCATTTTGGGAAAGAATCTACCGTCCATTTCTGCTCTGTGATATTGAACAAACAAGAAACCGTAGAAATTGTTACACTCATTTCCAGTTACTACTGATTTATCATTAATGGCTATTCCTTTAGTTAAGAGACCATCACGACTTGAAACAGGTATTTTTTGTACAGCTGTTTTTTCAGTTTCTATAAGAAGTTTCAATGCTTCATTAAGTAATTGAGGTTTTCCTTTAGCTCTTTCGGAAAGAGATCTTGCATGTTTAGTTAATTTATCAAGATTAGCCGTTGGAACACATACTAGAAGAAGGACAACGATGTTCTCTACAGCTTCTTCTCTTACAATGTATCTACCAATAACTATTCTTTCTTCTAAACTAGTAATAACATCAGCATTAGTCCGCGCAAAACCGGTATAAATTTCAGAAAGAGAACTTACATCTTTTAGTTTGTCTCCAAAATTTGAGCGTGATAGTTCTTTCAAATAGCAAACAGGTCCATAAATGATATCGAAAACTATCATGGAAACGACTTTAATTCCAAGGTCTCGCAAAAATGGTAAATGATAAGGAGAAATCTCTATTTCATGGTATTTGTCGTTTTCACTAATTTTAATCACCAATATCTTATGACAGTAAATCAAATGCCTTATGTATAATAAATCTTTTCAAGGTAATATACTAATTTAAGGTTCACCACGTTTTTAATAAATTGATTCATAGTTCTCTCCACAATACATCAATTGAAAGTGCATTAGTTTTTTTAATCAAACTAATTTAAGCTACTTCTTTCACTTTCCAAAACGGGGATTATATCATTAATAACATCAAAAGGGCAATTTAACAGATACTCTTTAGATGTTCTCCAGAAATCATCGAACAAGGTTGAATGATAACCAAGTGCCTCATAGGATAAAGCTTGAATGAGCACCTCTAATTTATCAACATAAGCAACAAATTTAGCTTCTTTTGAATCTTTGTCTCTCAATTCTGAAAATGTGTTTTTCCAAGTGTTTTTTACGGTTTCATCTAGAATTAAAGAGAGTAACTCATTGCTAGCAGTTGTAAGAACTTGATTCTTAAATTCGGTATACTGATCTATTCCCAGCAGTATTTCCAATTGTTTGTCAAAGTCTTGATATTGACATTCTGGTAAATCATGAATTATTGCGATCCGCATAACATTTTCAGTTTTTAATGGATCGGTTGGATGAAGAGCATTATGAAGGTCACTCAGTAGAAGTGAGAGCATAGCTGTATTATAAGAGTGATCAGCAATGCTTTCAACATCAGACAAAGAAATACCAACTCTTATCCAACCCTGACGGGGTAAACGCTTAAGCTGGATAGAGCTCTGAATAAATCCGTAAATCATTTGGTATAGTTCATCCACTTTACTCTTCTCTTTCAATCTTGTCAGTAAAAATAGATGTGAAAGAGTTATTAAAAACATCGATGAGGGTAACCAGAAATGGAAAAAGAGTAAAAAAAGAAAAGAAATGCCTTACATGAATTTTCTTATGAAATTCCATTGACGTTCTGTATCAGCTAACAAAGATTTGAGCTGATCTTCGGTGATGGATTTCAATCTTCCTTGAAGTTTTGTCCACTCAGTTAAAGGTACTCGATTGGTTATATCCTCGTATTTCTTACTCGGACGACTGATTTCAACCAAATTAGTTTCTCTGTCCCATTCGAATAGTGGCCAGACACCTGTTTTCACAGCAAGTTGAGCTATTTTTACTGTATCAGCTGAATCTGATCTCCAATTTGGAGGACAAGGTGCATCTATCTGTATAAGTTTGAAGCCCGTCATAGAGACAGCTTTCTTAACCTTGTAAACTAAATCCTCAAGATAACCAGAGCTAGCAGTAGCAACGTATCTAGCATTGTTAGCCATCATGATGAAAGGAACCATCTTTCTGGGTGTAGTATTACCATAGGGGGTTGTTGCAGTTTTTGCTCCAATCATTGTGTCTCCACTACGTTGTCCGCCTGTATTTCCATAGACATTGTTGGAGTAAATGATATGTAAAATTTCTTCTTGACGGTCACAAGCACCAATTTCTGTAGCAATACCTATATCAGCTCCTGAACCATCTCCGCCCCATATAACGATTTTAAGGTCGTCTTTCCCTTTCGTTTTCATTGCACGCCTAACACCAGAAGCTACGGCATCACTTGCTGCAAAAGCTGTATTGATTGTTGGAACATTAAAAGCAGCTCCTTTTCCTCCACCTTGATAAACACTTGCACAACTTGCTGGCACAACTAAAATCACTTTATCAGCTATTGCACCAATCGCATGTCTAAAAGCAAGTGTAGAACCACATCCAGCGCATGCAAAATGTCCTTTCAAGAGAGCTTTCTTAGGTATATTCAATAAATCTTTTTGAGTTACTTTCATTTATATCTTACTCCTTAATGCTTCCTTAGCAGCAGCAACAATTTTCGGATAAGGTACGTCTTCTCCGCCAAGCCCCATGAGTCTTCCTTCAACTGAAGTATCTACCTTATTTCTTTGTAGAACTGCCTCTATCTCAATTCGCAGTTGTCCAGCATGACCAAAACTTACTGATCGATCTATCACAAGTAATTTGTGGTTCTTCTTGGCAAACTCAACAATGTCTTTTTCAGGGAAAGGTCTGAAAGTTCTAACTCTCATTTCATTGACACTTAATCCTTCTTCCTTTAGCTTATCTACAGCATCTTGAGCTTCATCAGCTATGGTTCCCATAGAAACTATTGTTAAGTCAGCAACATCGTCTCCATATATTTCAATTAAACCATTTCCATAGGTTCTTCCAAAATATTCTCCAAATTCTTTGTTCATATCAACAATCTTTTTCTTTGCTCGTTCCATTGCTTCCATCAAATCTGTTCTAACTTTGATAAATTTCTCTGGACCTACTAAACCACCAAAAATCCATGGTTTTTCAGTATCAACTTCAATAACTGGGTCGGAATATTCTCCAACAAAGTTGAAAGAATCTTCAGCATTTGGAAGATCAACTTGAGCAGTTGTATGACTAATTACAAAACCATCTAAACATGGCATGGATGGTAATGCTATACTTTTATCCTCTGAGATTCTGAATGCTTGAAGTACGGTATCGAAAACTTCCTGGTTATTCTTTGTATATATTTGAATCCACCCAGCATCTCTGAATGCCATTGAGTCTTGCAAGTCTTGATAAATAGACCACCCTGGTGCTAAACATCGGTTAACAACTGGCATTACGATTGGAAGTCTTCCATAACCACTCCAGAAAACATTTTCAGCCATATAAAGTAAACCTTGTGAAGAAGTTGCTGTGAATGTTCTCACACCGCTCCAAGCTGCACCCATACATCCAGCAAGAGCAGAATGTTCGCTCTCAACAATAATAAATTCTGCATCAAGTTTTCCTTCATCAACGTATTGACTAAGTTTTTCAATTATTGTAGTCTGAGGTGTGATGGGGTAAGCTGATATAACTTTTGGTTTTGCATAAAGTACAGCATAAGATGCAGCATCATTTCCAGTCATTGATTTTTTATCGTGTTTCACTACCATCTTATTCATCCTCCGATACCATTGTTATAGCTTTACTCGGACATTCACTAGCACAGATGCCACATCCTTTGCAGTATTCATAATCAAATTTTATAATTTGATCTTTGTCTCTGTCAGCTCTATATATAGCATTATCAGGACAGAATTTCCAACAAATGTTACATTTTATGCACAGTTCTGGATCTACTACAGGTTTCTGTGTTCTCCAGTCTCCTGTTCTTCCTGCTGCACCTTCAATTGGGAATAATATAGGGGAACTCGGACCTTTTGTCATGCAATTACCACCTTTGTTTCTTCATAAGCTCGCTTAGCAGCTTCAACATTCTTTGGAGCTCGTTTTTCACCCCAGAAACTAATTATTGCTTTCACGAGATTGTCTATACTAACAATGTCTGTTGCTTTAACAAAGGCGCCAAGCATTGTCATATTGACTAAAGTAAACCCGCTTAAAACTAATCCTAGTTCTTGTGAGATACCTGTTGCGTCTACATATGCAACTTTCCTTCCACTGCCCTTCAGATTTTCAGGGATTTTTTTAGAGTTAATTATGATTACACCTTCTTTATCTACTGAATTAAGATCAATTCTGTCAAGAAGACTTAAGTCTAGTATTAAAGCATGATTAGCTTCATACACAGGGCTGTGTATCCTTATTGGCTTATTATCAAATCTGACATAAGCTTGGACCATAGCTCCTCTTCTCTCAGAACCATATTTTGGAATAGCTTGAGCATAAAGTCCTTCTTCAAACATTATTGCAGCTTCAGCCAGAATCTTTGCTCCCGTTACTCCTCCGCTTCCACCACGACTTATTTGTATAACTTCTATCATTAATTAAAACCTAATCTTATTGTGATTTGAAAATTATTTGTCTTATTATAATTGTTTAGGTGTCGCAGTTACAGATTAGAAAAGTACATCAAAAAGGTGTTTTAAACCAATCCTATCACAGTTTTAATACTTTCAGTAGAGGGCTTATTCCATCATAATTTTTGATTTTTAATCCTTTACCGCAGATTAAATTTATTGATTCTGATTCTATTTCAGTGAAAGGACCAACTCGAGTTATAACATCAACATTTGCATCATGTCTTCTCTTCAATCCAGACAAACCGATAACAATATTAGGTCCCCGAAATTCTATAACGTCTAACCCAGCAAATCCAGCTATCTCTTGAGGTGTTGAGATCACTAATTTTGTTATAGTTTCTTGAGTAGTATATTTTCTCAAAAACAATGCATTTATCTTGACTTCTGACACATTTTCGAATGTTGAAGAGAGAGCTTCTTTTAGGATTTTGTGGTTCACATCTTTATTAGGTGACCAACAGATTGATAATCCAAGCTCAGGAAAGACTGAAAGCATAATCTGTTTATTTAAAGGTAAAAGCAAATAACTGTTAAAATCTGTTACTTTTTCGAAAGTTAACAGAATAGCGTAATGTAATGGTTTAAAGCTGATTTTTGCTGCATAAATTGAATATGTTGTCTGTTCTGATTCTTGGATTGAAGAATCTAAGCTCTTTTGAAAAGCATTTTTGATTTTTGTAGTAGTATCAAATTTCTTGGAAGGTGTAATCTGAAAGGCTTTTTGAAAAACATCGAAAAACATATTCCGTAATGACAGAGTCCAAGCTTTTCGTATTTTCGCTGCGGTTATTTTTTTACTTTTCAAGTTTTTAAGAATCAATTTTTTAATTTCTTCTTCAGAAGATTTCTTGATTTTTTCAGTGGCATTAGGTAAAAGAGGAAGTAAATCTTGTTTGGTAAGATACTTCAGAAAAGTTTCTTTATTCATATTCACCACTGAGTTTTTTCAAACACCTTCAAAGTTAGTGTTTTGTTGTTCTATACTATCATGATTATTTAATATTATTATGATTGCCGAAGGAGAAAATGATAGATTAGTCTAATTTTCGAAAAAATATGAAAATAAGAGTGAAACTATTCTCTAAATAATAATACCAATCTGTAGTAAAATGAGTTGAATCTCAAAAGCTGTGATTAAACTAGTTATAACTACAATTAAAGTAGTTAATTTCCAAGTTTTTCTTTGAGACATTTCCATGTAAAGAATAAACCATATTATTGAAGCTACAGTCAAAATTGAAAATAGCACTAAGAAAAATGTAAGCCATCCACCGGTTATAAGTCCGTTATAAATTGTATAGACCATTATTGTCCCTTCTTACTGATTGTATCGTGTCTAATCTTATGCTTTAAAAAATTTTGTCATCTAGTTCTATTTATCCAGGAATGAAGAAGTCACCATCAATTTTGCCTTTAATATTCTTCTTTTTAATATACATTGGAATTATTTTCCTGATACTATCAACATCAAACCCAATTGTTTCAGCAAGATCAATTATATTAAATTTTTCTCCAGAATTAAGAGCATATTCAATTTTGTATTTAGGAGTATTCTCTTTTTTAAACTCACCTTTGGTTTTCCCCTTGGCTCCAATTCGGCTTTTACCGCACTTTGGGCAATCCCAAGTAGCCATTGTAGTAAAGGTGAGATTTCCTTTTTTATCAGGCATAGGACTTCTCATCATCCATTCTTTTTTAGTTGGAACATCAAGTGGCTTCCATTCTTCTCCACAGCCTTTACATTTTATCAGTTTCATCTTTGCCATTAATCTCAAATATTGTTCAGTTAGCTTGATTAAAATCTTTTCGATGAGTAATTATTCCAAAAGCTAATTTTATAAGCGGTCATGTTAGATAAGAAACATAGTAAAAGTGAGTATCATGAAATGTTTGGCATGTTGGGAAGATATTCCGGAAACCTCAAAAATATGTGATCATTGTGGTTCTGATCAAAAAGAGGTTAAGGATTTCTTTGTATTAGCCCTGCTTAAACAACAAAAAAGGAAAATTGTTGTTCCTGAAGAAACAGAAGTATTAAAGTATATTCTTGAAGTTGATCCAGAATCAAGAAAAGAGATAACAATCACTGGTAGTTCTGAACCTTTACCAGCTTATGAACCTCAAAGACCCTCTACATTGGGGGCTATTACAGGTCAGAGACAGAGTTCTCCTCCCAGACCAGCAAATCAACCAAACAGTCAACAACCTTTACCTCAAAAACCCAAGGAGAAAACATTAGTTTGCCCATCTTGTCAAGATGAAGTTCCATTTCGTAAATTTTGCAAATTTTGCGGTTTTCAGTTGCAAAGAGAATGTCCTGATTGTGCAACGATTAATAGGATTACAGCAAAATTTTGTACAAAATGTGGAAATGCTCTGAAACCTCTGGAAATTGATGAAAAGAAAGAAAAAACTTAAACTTATTTATCTTTTCTAGAAAAATTCCATGTGTGATAAATATGAAGCTACATAAACCCTATATTGCAGTTATGTTTAACTGGAATAAGGAAAAACTCTCAACTGATATTATCTATTTTAACTTAAGAGAAGGAAAGGAAAAGAGCTTCTTTACTCATACAAGACTGAATTTCACATATGAAAAGGAATACCTTAGAGTTTACAAATACCTGAAACTAGGTAAAAATTCGAATTTTTATATGAAACCCCGAGAAGTTACAGAGGACCTTAGAGAGGCTGAGTATATAATAATTCCAGATATTGATCCACCTTGGAATAACAAAGCATTTCTTGAGTACTGTAAAACCTTCAAAATCTCTAAAGCTAGAATAGCAACTCTCTGTAGAACCTGTCTAGATAGAAGATATAAGTGGACAAGTTTGGGAAAAGACTCAGTAATCTATAAGGGTCAAAGAATTTGTGATTACTGTTCAAAAAAAGAGTTAACTCAAGAATTACAAAGAAGTAATCTAGTAGTTTCCGGAGGTTTAACAAAGTTTTATCAACAACAAGCAGATCGAGAAGGAAATCTCGATGTAGTTTTAGAAAACATCTCTTTTGGTTATGGACAGGATCCAATAAGAAATCCAGATTCAACTTTGTTTGATATCATTGAACCTGTGAGACAAGAAACAAGTCTTGCAGTAAACAATGTAAAAGGAGTGCCAACTAGATTCCGAGATTTGCTAATCTCTGAAGGTATCAAAACCTTACTCCCGATTCAAGAGATGTCCATCGAAAAAGGATTACTTCGAAATAATAACCTATTAGTAGTCGCTGGAACAACTTCTGGAAAAACCTTGGTTGGAGAACTTGCTGGAATTACCAAGGCTTTACAAAATAAGAAGTTTGTTTATTTATCACCACTTGTTGCTTTGACCAATCAAAAACATGAACAATTTAAAAAACGATACAAGAAACTAGGTCTCAATACAGCTGTTAGAGTTGGAATGAGTCGAATAAAAGTTGAGGGTGAGTTTGCACCAATTATTGATGATGATATCAAAAACTCGGACATAATAGTAGCTACTTACGAAGCTTTTGATTTTCTCCTTAGAGATGGAAGAAGTAAAGCTATTGGAGAAATTGGGGTTATTGTTGTGGATGAGGTTCAGATGCTTGTATCAGAAGGAAGAGGATTTAGGTTAAATGGTCTAATTGCTCGTTTGAAAGCCCTTTTTCCAAGTGCTCAATTTATTTACTTATCTGCAACAATAGGAAATCCAGACGATCTAGCAGAAGATTTAGATGCTGAAACTGTTTTATATCCTGCTCGACCTGTCCCTCTCGAAAGACATGCAATTATCACTGAAAATGAAGCAGATCGATTCAAGAAACTATTTAGACTATGTCAGAGAGAAGAGAAAATCAAATCAAGTACCGGTTACAAAGGGCAAACTTTAGTTTTCACTAATTCCCGAAGGAACTGTGAGAAACTAGCTAAGAATTTGAGAAGTAAAGGAATTCTCTCAACTTATTATCATGCTGGTTTAACTTTTAGAAAAAGAAAAATAGTTGAAAGAGGGTTTGAAAAAGGTAAATTCTCTACAGTGGTGACAACTATTGCTTTAGGAGCAGGAGTAGATTTTCCTGCATCTATGGTAATTTTCGAGAATCTAGCAATGGGGATTAATTGGTTATCAGTTGCAGAATTTCACCAGATGTTAGGAAGAGCTGGAAGATTAGGTTTTCATGATAAAGGCAAAGCCTATTTATTAGTAGAACCAGGAAGAAAAATTTTCATTGGGCAAAAAGAAACTGAAGAACAAATTGCTTTTGAACTGTTAACCCTACCCATTGAAGATGTCGACCCAGTTTTAGATACTATTGAGGAAGAAGAGGAGATACTAGCAACTGTGGTTGCATTCAAGGATGTCAACATTTCTCAAGATAAGATGATTTTCGCCAATATTCTTGGGAGAAATACTCCTTTGAGCGATAATATGAGTGCTCTAAAAAAAATGAAAATGATTTATGTAGAAAACAAGACAATTTTTCCAACAGATCTTGGAAAAGCTGTTTCTTTATCATTTCTTGCACCATCTTATGCAATACGATTAGTTCAAGAGATACAACGTTCTAAGAAAAAACATCTTGTTGATGATTTGGCTCTAACATTAGCTGTTAAAATTCAACCTTTCAGATCAGCACATCTCTCATCGAAAATTCATGGAGAGATAGAAAGATCAATAAAATCTACTATTTCAACTAATATTTTTTCTGGAACTATTTTAGAACTTTATTCAGGAAATAGTTGGGGAAGCAGAAACCCAACACAAGCGATTTTGGAAACATTCTCAAAATGGACATCAAATATCTTTACATGTAAATGTCTTGATAAACCGTTTTGTGATTGTGGAGAAATTAATTTTTCTAAAATGATTTTTGAATTACGACAGAAAGGTTATTCACCCTCAAGAATCTCAGAAGAAATGCGGAAAGAAAATAATATTCAACTATATCCAGGAGATATATATTCTTGGCTTGATTCTCTTGTTCATCATCTTCAAGCAATCCAACGTTTAGCAGAGGTTTTAGATAAAAGTGAGTTAAAACAATCTGCACATAAATTCGCAAAACAGATTGAGAATCCAAACAAAACTCAGACAAAAAATAAAAGTTAATCTCATTTAGTCTTTAAATCATGTCAATTCGTCATATTTATGAATATCTCAACTTTAACAATCACTGTAAGGTGAAACAATGTTTGAAAATGACTATGACATGGTGTTGTCCAATGAAGACTTATTTATGCTCATACTTGGTGGCCTTGCTTTTCTTTTCTCGTTTTCAGATGTGCTTGCAGGAACACTAACACAAGCTGCTCTTTCCTTTCCTGCAATACTAGTATTCTTATTCGGATGGGGAATTGTCAGATTTAGAAGACGTCCTCTTCCAAAACAAGTTCAATCAACTAGATCGATTTACTTATCTTTAATCAAAACCATTAGAAATTATACTCTGATTTCGATCATCATTCAAAATATCTTTCTCCTTAGTGGTTATGTTCAATTCGATGATTTAGCGAGAGTAATTACGTTTTACAATTTTGTTGTGCTAATAATCGTATCCATATTGGAAATTGCAGGACAGGTTACTGTACCTGATGATCTACACGTTTTTCATTTAATCGAGGGAGAAGATGAGGAAACAATCAGGAAGAATCGGTATTCTCTTCTCTATGGTCTAAGATTTTGGGTGTGGATAAGCATCACTTCAATAATTGCAATTGGAGTTATAGCTTTTCCATTTAATACAGCGTTTTTTGTTGCGTTTAACAATAATCAAATATTGATTGTCATTTTTCAGTTTGTAGCTCTCCTTCTTGGAGCAGGTCTTTTTGTATATACTTATTTCAATACGATGTCCTTTGGAAAACTTGAGAAACCAGTAATGATAATCAAAGCTGTTGATTATTATAATACCGTAGAGTTAAGAGAAAGAAGTTTCGCGATTTTAGAAGATTATATAGAAAATAAGCATGAAAATCTCGCCATGTTATCTAAACTTGCTATTATGAATACCCAGGATGAAAATTATCATAAAGTACTCGATCTAACAAGAAGGATTCTTGATGAAACAGAGGAGAAGGAGATTAATGTCCCACATATGATAGCTAGAGCTCATCTACTTCAAGCAATCAGTTTAAAAAATTTGGAGAATTTCATACTGGCATATGAAGAAGTGACAAAATCACTTCATTACACACCAGAAAATAATATTGCAAGAAAACTTCGAAGAGATTTAAGAAGGATCTTAAAGGTTAAGGATCAAGAAAAAGAATAGGATAGTGTCTAATTTCTGTTCTTCACAGTTTTTTTCTTATATTTTGACGATTACAATTTACACAATGATTTTAAATGATACAGTTATAGAAAATTTAGATGAGAATATGTTCCATCGATTCTACGCTTAATGAGGAACTACCCGCTAAACAGATAGCTAAATTGATAGATCCAGATATAGCTAAGGTAGAAATCAATATTGTGAAAAAAAAGGTTGGAACAATAGGATTAGACAGAAAAACTCTTGAAAAATCACATGTTCTTTTCATAACTTTACCAAAGAAAAAGCTCACCCAAGAAATGTATATCGAATTAATTTCATATGTTGATATAGGCGGAACACTGATCCTAACCTTGCCATCCCCACCTTGGGAAGATCTGGGTAGATTCTTTGAAGAAATGATTAATGAATTAGGTATAACATTTCAACCAAATTATGTATATGGTTTACCAAAAATCCCCTCTAATACTCGTTTGATTGGAGCAAAACTAACCATAACAAAAACTCACGTTATAGATTACAATGAGAACAAGGATTTTCTGAAAGAGAATGGTATAAAAAAATACATACCACTAGCTCTGATGGATAAGAAACCAGTAATTTTAGCAGGTTACAAACGCCGAGGAAAATTTGTAATTATAAGTTCTCCGGAGATATTTTCCGACATTAATTCTGACTTTCTAAATAGATTGGTTCTCCTTTCTTCACAGAAGATAGACTATTTATTATCTGAAAAGATTAAGAGATATAATATTGGAAAGAGCAATTTCGGTTTACAACTTCAACATGGCAGTTTACAAAGTTATTTATTGAGCCTCTACCATTATAATTTTATGTTTCTTCAGAAGGAAGTAGAATATACTTCTAAAGAAGACTTAACAGAAAGTATATACAAAGTATTATTGAAACAGAAGGTAATCAGTGATTTACCTTCAAAACAAGAAATATTCAACACAATTGAAAAAATTAAGATCAAGTGAGTAATATGCTGATAAGAAGGATTTTAATTGTTACTGATGGCGGTCTCCCAGTTTTCGATTATGAAGAATATTCAAGAGGAGACGAAGTTCTTGTCTCAGGATTAGTCACAGCAATTCTCAAATTTGCAGAAGAAACAGAAAAAGAGCGTCTTTCCAGAGTTTATTTTGAAGAGAGTCTTTATATTCTTACAATAATTGAATCAGTAATCCTTATCTTTCAGATTTCAGATGAAATGCCTGGAGAATATGCTGAGTACGTGAGTAATCAAATCACTGGAAGTTTCATTAAAAACTACCGAGAAGAAGTTAAAAATTTCCGAGGAGACGTCTCTGTTTTTCAAAATTTTCAAGAAACATGTAAGAAAATACTACTGCAAAATGGAGTTGAAATTGCTAACTGCTTAATTGATACACCAGAAGGAGAAAAACTTAAGGCGTGGTGTTTGTATTCGCTAGAAAACGAGCCACTAATAGTAAAAATAAATTCTCCGAATTATAACATTGACAGTTTTACAATTTTTCAAGTTCTTGGAAAAAGTTTCAGAAAAGTCAGCGAATATTTAGAGAGATGCTCTAAAGGAACATGTTTTCATATCACTCATGAAGGTAATCTGGTACAAGCAATCCTTTTACCATCTGTTTTCATAGTTATCGAAACAGCAATAGACGAAATGGCAGTACAGCGATTTAGACAATTCAAAGTCAAATCTCAACAGCAACTTAAAGATATTATCAATGATTTTTACAAACCTGAAAAGATTCAAATTTACAGCAAAAAAGAGATTTTAGGCACACCAGAACAAGCCATCAATTCAAGACATAAAAATCTCTATGATCTTTTTAACGCAGCTGAAAAGGGTTTAGAGTATCTCTATAAGGTACCTATTCACGTTCAGATTTTAAATATTAACAAAGGAGTAACAGTTATAATTAAACTTGTTAATAGAATTGCCTTTTTAGAATTTGATTCAAAACAAACTTCTGTAAGCATAATTGAATCTACAAAAAGAATGTTTGAGCAAGAAAAGCTAATTAAGGACGATACCCCTGAAGTAATGCTAGAAAAATCGTAGTTGCAGTCAGATCAGCTGTTGATCCAGGATTTATAACTCTTGAATGTGAGGTTCTTAAATAGGAATCTAATTCATTTATTTTTTGTTTTCCCTGAACTGTAAAAATTCCGCCTTGTTTGATGATTGATTTAGCTTTTTTATTTATGTTAGTGGCAACTTCATTACCAAATCTCTTTGCTATATGTGTATCTTTCTTTTCTGCAAGTAATGTTGTGTATGTTTGAATTATGGATTTCTTGAAATTGTTTGTTTCCTCATAAACCTTCACGAAGGTTGTATAGCCATATTTGATTGTTGAATGATATTTATGCGATAATTCATGAAAAATCACATCTCTTTCTTTGTAGAATTTAGTAAATTCATACAAATTGGTTCGTTCATGTTGATGAATTTCTAAAAAGGAGTTAAAATCATCATCAACTTTATCAGAAGGAAGAATTCTATCTGATACAAATTTAGTTAAAGCTTCTGTTAGATATGTACAGTCATCAGTTGTCGAGTTTTTTAGAAATTGATCTGTTATGTTCAGTACGTTATCTAAGTTTAACCTAACGTTAGTTTTCAAGCCTTCATTTGTGAAACAGTGTGCAATTCCAAGAGTTATTGGAGAAAACATCAGTATTGTACCGAAGATAGTATTTGTTTCAGATTTGGACCAAGTTATAGCTCTTTCTAACGCTTTCAAGATATACAATCCAAGTTCTGCATCTTCGAACCACATATGATTTTCAGCAACTAAAATCCCTCTCTTCGAAAGTCCAAATATAGGTGCAAATAAACTACTTCCCCCTGCAAGAAAATCCATTGTTTTTGTATCTGCTAATTCATAGTTGAATGAAGCTCCACCTGGTTTGGGTTCCGCTGCATATAATAGATTATGAGCTAAAACTGCGCATTGTGAAATGTATAATTGTACATCAAGAGCTTTTCCTTTCACGTTATTGGAGTTTAGTGAGAAAGGCATTCTGAATATTTCTGAACGCATGATATTTTTAAGTAATCGGTTTTTGAGAGAAATTCTTTTTATACAAAAATAATCCATAAATGGTTTCAAATTTGTCTATTGAAACTAGCGTTAAGTTTATTATAATTGGTATTTAATGTATAAATGATGTTTCCGAAAGGGAATTGTTCTAGGTTTTTTTGTAAGTTTTTTATTAGTGTATTTTTTTCCCCTTTCGAATATCTAGGTGATAAACATGAACTATGAACTAAGAAAATCGGACTCCCTCGCTCATGCAACAGGATCTTTTAAACAGAATCTGGGAGAAATAAATCTCAGATGGAACGAACACATAGTTAAACTAGGTGACCTAGGTCCTCAGATTATTGGAGGTATAAATGAATCAATAAAAATAAGCAAGAATGAAGAAATCGCAACAGTAGTTAAATCATCTCTTTCCGAATTCCTTCAAATTCTCACCAGAATGGACAAAACAAATGCTGATATGGTCGATCTTATGATAGATATAGAAGGTTTGGATTTTCCTCTTACGGCACCAAAGAAAATTTTGAAACTTTGTGAAAAAGAAGAGAATAATTCGAAGATGCTACAGAATATTATTCGAAATTTAAGTAAAACCTATAATTTTCTCGGAAAAGTTAAAACAGATGAGGGATTACTTGTGAATTCTTTGAACTCTTTTGAAATGGCATTCTCTGACCTAAAGGGAATAATTGAACAAAGTTTAGACTTAACTGCTTTCCTTGAAACAGAACTGGAAGAAGAACATCTTAAAGCTAAGAAATATTTAGGAAAAGTGTAAACTTTTCTTTTTTCTTCATTGTTACATAATGAAAAAGAGTTATTAATCTACAGAACAACTATTTCTCAATGAGTAAAGATAAACATGAATTCTTTACAATTCGAATGACTAGAGCTTTAGAAGACAATGTATTTGCAGAAGGCAAAACAATTTTTGAAATGATGGAAATTGCTGGTAAAGTAGTTGCAGAAGAAATCATTGAATTTTGCAACAAAGAATCATTCAACTCTATAACCATTTTTTCAGGTTATGGTAATAATGGAGGAGATTCTATGGTAGCTGCAAAACTACTGTTAAAACAAGGTTTTAGTTGTTCCATTGTCATTTTTGGCAATAAAGATAGGTTTGATTCTTTGGCTTCTCAAAAGAATTATGAAATACTTCAGAAGACATTGCCAGAAGAGAATTGGTTCTATGTTCACAAACCAGAAGATTTCATCAAGATACCCGAGATAATGCTGAAAAATGTAGTTTTTCTAGATGCTCTCTTAGGAATTGGAATTACTGGAGATTTAAGAGAACCAATAAAAACAGCTGTTGAGTATCTTAACACTAGAAACCAAGATAAGATTATTGCGTTGGATATTCCTTCAGGATACAATCCTGAATCACAAAATGAGAAATTTGTTAAACACCCTAATCTTATCATTTGCTTAGGTCGAGATAAGGTTCGCAAAGATGATTTTACTAATGCTCAAATTGTTGTTAGAAATATAGGTATTCCAGAAGATGCAGAAAAAATTGTTGGCATAGGAGATCTGAAGTGGTTTTATCCCAAAAGAAAACTCGACAGCCATAAAAGACAAAATGGCGTTATAACCGTTATAGCTGGTTCTAGGGAGTATATAGGTGCTCCAGCTTTGGTAGGATTTGGAGCTTTTCGAACAGGTGCGGATTTGATTTTTATTCTTACTCCTTTTGATATTAGAATGACAGTTTCGTCTTATGCACCTGATTTTATTACAATCCCTGCAGCAGAAGGTGAAATTACTCCGAATGACATTGAAGACATTTTCAATCACCATCGGACAAAAGGTTCCACATATGTAATTGGTCCTGGTATGATAGATTCCCAGATAACAAAAGATACTTTACAAGAGTTTCTTAAATCTAAAGAATCTAAGCAAGTCGTAATAGATGCTAGTGCTTTAAGTTCCATGGAAGAGGAACACTTATTTCTATTAAAATTCCATCAAACTATTCTTACTCCTCATAAAGGTGAGTTCCATAAGATTTTCAAGAAGCAACTATCGGGAGATGTCGATAAAGATGCTAAGATAGTATCGGAAGTAGCTACTAAATGGAAAACTACAATTGTTTTAAAAGGACAAAAAGACATTATATCTAACGGAAAAGTTACTAAAATCAACAAAACAGGTCATCCTGGGATGTCTGTTGGAGGTACCGGAGATGTTCTCACCGGCATTATTGGAGCTCTTCTAGCTGTTATTGACGACCCATTTCTCGCATCATGTTTGGGGACCTATATTTCTGGAGCAGCTGGGGAATTAGCTGCCAAAGATTATGGAGACGGATTAATGGCTTCAGACATCCCAAACTACATTAATAGAGTAATAGAGAAGGCTTTAGCTTTTAGAGCAAAGGAGATTTGAAAGAGTTAAACAATCAGTAAGGGCTTGGGGATAATGATACTACTATTGTTCCTAAACCCAAATGAACTGATAACGCAGGAGTGAGGAAGTTAATAATTTTCTCTCCAATTGGGAATTTGCCTTCTAAACGCTTTAATATAGTTTCTGCCGTTTCTGAGTCATCTCCATGGGTTATCATAACATCATATTTCTGATTCTTTTTGATACGCTCAAGGATTGAAGTAAGAACTTTATTGATTGCCTTATCCTTTCCAGTTGCTTGACCTATTGAATGAAAGATCCCATCCTTTATTTCAAGTAGGGGTTTAGATTTTATGATTGAACCAATTAGGAATTTAATATGAGAGATTCTTCCTGATTTTTTTAGATTTTCAATGTTATCCACATAACCTAATAGAATTGATTCATCTCGTATTTCTTTAACTTTCTTGATAATTTCTTCTTCAGGAACACCTTTCCTAGACAATTTTGCAGCCGCTAAAGAGATAAAGGCTAATACTCCTGAACTAAATTTAGAATCTACAAGATGGATTTTCGTATCCTTAATTCTCTTAACTACTATGCTAGCTGATTGATATGTAGCTGAGAGTTTTGAAGACAAAGTAGTTATGAATATTGAGGAATAATTTTTCATATTTTCATTAATTTTATCAAGAAAATCTTTTGGGCTTGATCCTGAAGTCGTTGGTAATTTATCAGCATTCCTTAAAATTTCATAAAATTCAGAAGAGGTAATTTCGAATCTATCAGCAATAATCTCATTATTATGATGGATATAAACTGGTACAATATCGATATCATATTTCTTTGCTAATTCTTCTGGGAGATCACATGTACTGTCAACTATAATTTTCATGGTACTTTTTGGCAAATATTTTCATTCCTTTAATTTGATGCAGAATAGATACAATAATTGTTATAGATGTAAATAATACTTATTACAAGAAAGCTAAAAGGTCTTTTATATAAATAATTTGTCAAAACGTTGTTTTTTAACAAAAAAGGATATCATAAAAATAGAAAGCAGAAATAATGAGCTTATTTTCCTTTATTTCTTGCTCTTTCTTCTTTTTTCGCTCGTTTCTTTGCTTCTCTTTCTTCGATTTTCCTTTCTTTTTCTCTTCTTTTCTCCCTTTCTTTCATGTATTTTTCTTTCTCTTTCTCTTGCTTCTGTTTCTCTTTTTCATCCAATTTCTTTACTTCTTTCTTCAGAATAACAGGAATAGGCAAGTCTTTTGTTTTCTCGGTAACTCTAGCAAAGAACTTCAAAGTTGTCATAGCAAACTTTGTTAAATGTAGTAAATCTGCTGGTTTCTTTGTTAAATTAAACTTCATTTCGAAATTAGGTTCATCAGTTCTTACTGAAATCCATTGTAATTCTTTTGGATAATCCTCTAAGCTTTTTGTGAACATTTTACTGCTAATTAGTTGTTTTACAGCTCTTGCTCTATTTGACTTTATAAGGAATTTACCATTGAGTTCAGGATTAGGGGTTGGAACATCGTCCATTTCAACAAGGTAATCAAAATCCTTTCTTATAGCTGATTTGAGACGATATGGTATCATTTCAAAAACAACTCTTGGCTTATCCTGGAAATTTGCTGCGATTCCAAATGAATCTTTATTTCTATAAAATAGCCCATCAACTAGCATTGTTGGAAAACTAGTTCTAGGTAAGAGAATGAGCCACACTGATGCACTTTTAAGTATAAAATCCTCATTTAGCTGGCACCTAATCTCTACTTGTCGATCGTTTGGATCTTTTCTAGCATAGTTTGTAATGTAGGGATCCAATGCAGTTAAAACGTCATCAAAATATGCTTCCTTTTTCTTTTTATTTGCTATTTTTCCCCAAATATAAAATGCAACATACAAACCGATGAAACCTATAATTGGTATCAACATTGTTAATATGCTTAGAATTTCTTCACCAATAGCCATACAATTAACCAGCTCTCGTTATCGATTTTGAAACTCACCTATTTTAATACTTTCTTTTTGTGTTCTTTTAGATTTTCATTTCATTGCTTTTCTTTTTGAGAATAACACGACCTAATCTAAGAAAAGCATCATAAACATTGCCACCAGTTAAAGCGCATGTTGAAAAGTATTCTATGAGTTCGATATTCTGAAATTTATTTTTAAACTCACTAAGAAAGTTTTTGGATTGATCATCAAAAAGCTGATTTTGTTCATACTCAAGAAGATCGTGTTTATTTCCAAGAATCAATAAGGGAATTTTGTAGTCTATTGAAGAATTAAGTTCCTCTAACCATTCAGTTAGATTTGCAAATGTTTCAGGTCTACTCTTATCGAAAACAAGAAGGCCACCTTCAGTTCCAGCATATTGCTTGATTCTAATATTTTTAAACTCCTTCTGACCGCCCATATCCCATATCTGAAAAGTTATTTCCATATCTTCATCTAAGTATTTGTGAGTAGCTAAATCTACACCTAAAGTACTCATATATTTTTCATCCAGATGCAAACCCATGAAAGAACGTTTTAAGGTAGTTTTTCCAGTAGCATAATCTCCCAATAAAACTATTTTAACAGCACCATATATGGACATAAGTATGTTAACACTTGAAAGGGTGTTTATTAGGTTTTCTAAATTTCTCAGTCTTTGTAACAATATTTAACAATAAGCGCCTAATTTGTCACGTGTATGTCATTTTCAATTGTTTGTGGTGGTTTTTGGGGAGATGAAGGGAAAGGGAAGATACTATCTTATCTTGCAATAGCTGATGATCCTGCCATTGTTGCACGTGCAGGTGTTGGTCCTAATGCGGGTCACACGATTGAATTTGAGGGAAAAGAATACAAGCTTCGACTTGTTCCTTCAGGTTTCATAAACCCAAAAATCAGACTTGTTATTGGAGCTGGAGTGCTAATCAATCCTCAAGTTTTAATTAAGGAACTTGAGGTTACTAAAACTAAAGAGAGACTAGGTGTCGACTTTCAATCAGGAATTATAGAACCCAATCACATAGAAATTGATTCAACTGATGCTCATCTTAAAGAAAAGATTGGATCAACTGGAAGTGGATGCGGTCCTGCAAATGTGGATAGAGTATTGAGAAAATTGAAACTTGCAAAAGATATTCCTGAACTTAAGCCCTATTTAACTGATGTTAGCGTAGAAATTGATGACGTTTTAAATGAAGGAAAACAGGTAATTGCTGAAGGAAGCCAAGCTATACTACTATCCCTGTTCCATGGAAGTTATCCTTATGTTACATCAAAGGATGTTTCAGCAGCTGCGATCTGCTCTGATCTAGGTGTTGGACCTACCAAAGTAACAGACGTGATAGTTGTTTTGAAATCATTTGTAACCCGAGTTGGAACTGGGGAACTCCCTGGTGAACTTAGTGTTGAGGAAACAGAAAAAAGAGGTTGGACTGAATATGGTGCGGTTACAGGCAGACTGAGAAGAGCAGCTCCCTTTAATTATGATTTAGCTAGAAAAGCCGTACGGTTGAATGGAGCAACACAGATTGCACTAACTAAATTTGACATTTTATTTCCAGATACTGCCAAAGCAAATAATATAAACCAGATCAAAAAGGAAGCAAGAGATTTCATTGATCGCATTGAGGAAGAAACAAACGTTAAAGTGTCCTTAATTGGCACTGGACCATCCGCTGAAGATATTGTCGACCTTCGTGAAAACATCTGATTCTTGAGTTTGGATAATGTTTATATTAGATGAAGGTATTACAGAATCGAACAAGAGAATGGCAAGTATATCTAAGCATTTACACCCTGATTATCAAGATGAGTTTTTTCTTAATCTGGACCGCATTCTAGTTCCCTTTGGAGGTAAAGAATTCGAATGTATGGGATTAGAGCTGGCATTCTATATTGCTCATGAATATGGGGCACATCTAGATCTTCTCCATGTTGGATCAGATCCAGGCAAGAATATTGATAGTTACCTTAAAAAATTGGCAAAATACAAAATAGAACATGATTTAGTTGTCAAGAATAAAAAAGATGTTACACAAACTATTATTGATTACTGGAAAAAACATAAACACAATTTAGTCATAATGTCTAGTAGAAGAAGACCAACAGTTTTTGATAAAATAACAGTAAAAAGTATTTCTAGTACTATTATACCTGAGATTCACACAGAAGTGTTGCAAGTTTTTCCACCAAGAATCAAGAAAATTTCTTCGAAGCTAAAGAATGTTGCAGTTCTTCTTCCATATTCAAAACGAGATCCATTTCTAATACGCTGGGCTTCAGCAATTGCGTCTTCTCAAAAAGGAGCAGGCATTAGAGTTTATCATATCACTAGAGTCCCCGAGGTTGTTCCTTTACGAGGTGCTAGGAATGAAGAAGAAATCAAGAAGGAAGAAAAAATATTCAAAGATTATATGGATAATTATGCGAAAATTTTTGGACAAATAATTAAAACAAAATTTGTAATAGGCTATAAGATTATCTCGTCTCTTCGATTTATTTTTGGAAAAGATGAACCAGATATTGTGATAATTGGCAAATCGAAACAACGGAACATTTTCCAGAAGCTGTCAAAACCGTTATCTAGCAGGATTAGAGACAAGTTACTCAATACTGGTGTATGTATACATCATATGTTGTGAAGGAAATAGTTTAAGTAATCACTTAACCTAATACATGAAAATGAAGAACTGCTCCTTTCTTGGATGTGAAGAGGAAGAATCATTACCTTTTAAATGTAAATTATGTAGTCAATCTTTTTGCGCAAAACATAGATTGCCTGAACAACATGATTGTCCAAGAATTGGAATATATCAAACAGACGAATATAAACAAGCTAAAGTTTCCATTAAACAGATGGAGATAGAGAAAGCTAAAGAGAAAGAAGAGAAGAAGAGAGAGAAACACACACAAAAAGTTCAATTTTATGACCCTTCTAAGCAGGATAGAAGAGAAGGATATTTTCAACCCAAGGATAGATTTCTTATGAGATCTGCTTTCTTTACTTTGTTGGAATTCCGTCATAACTATTTGACCATTATTATTTCTACAGTAATTGTTGCTACTTTGATGAGTATTAATATAATTGTAGAAACTGCATTAAATAAATCGATAGGCTTTTCGACGGATTTTCTCTGGACATTTCTAACTACTTTCTTTGGTGTAATTTTCATTTATGGTGGACATGAGATAGCGCATGTCTTAATTGCAAAAAAACTTAAAGTCAGACACGGTCATGTTTTATGGGTTCAAGGCATATTGCTTGGTCTTCTAAGTATCATTTTGCCCTTTCTTGTATTTCCAAGTTATTTAATTTTTAAGGAAAATGATTCAAAAACAAGAGAAAAAGGTTTAGCTGCATTAGCAGGAGTAATATGGATGATGGTTTGCCAAATCTTTCTGCTTTTTGCGATAGGTTTTGAGATATTTAGCAGCTCCATCCTCTATGGGTTATATAATCTACCTTACCTCTTCATGTTCTATTTAATTTTCAACTTAATTCCCTTTGGTCTTACTGATGGAAGATATATCTCTAATTGGAATAGACGAACATTATGGATTATATTAGGTATTAATATCTTATTGTTAATTTCAGTGTTTGTCGTTACTTCTCTTGTTTGAGAAGAGGACTTGGAATAAATTGTTACAGATAATGAATAATAACGAAGCTGATTTATTTCAAAAACTGCTCATATATATATATTAAATCCACTAATTGAGTATGACATGAATTTTGTACGAATTCTTTAGAAGTGCCTATGGCATATCATGGGGACGTCACATCCCCTCCTACACCGCCCACATCTTCTTGCAAAAATGCTTACGGTTCGCTTTTGGTTGTTTATTGGATGTAACTCCGAGGATCACCACAGACATGGTGCTTAGCTACAATCCTTCAAAGTATACTTAACACCACAGTATTTTAGCACAAAAAAAATGTACCAGTACTTGAACATGAACTTCTTTTACCACCTCACATCCTCTAGAGCAAAGAGAGTGCGACAGAAAAACAAATAACTGTGGTGATACACCTGATGTTGTACCAAAGGGCAGGGAGCAAAGCGGTTACGGTTCCATACAGCAAGGGGAATAAGGCTGAGGAGGAGGTAATGGAGCAAGGTATGT
>JAUWPI010000100.1 GCA_030611665.1 Candidatus Heimdallarchaeota archaeon
CACATTTTACAGTTTATACCCCGAGACATATTTCGATGATGTAAGAAAAGGTTATGTTGAACCAAAAAATGAAATTGTTTCATATTATCAGCTCTTAGCTTCTATATTGGAAAAGCCCTTACAAGAGAAAGAGTTTCCTGAACACATTTCTATGCTTAAAATGCTTGAAGAAAACAACCTTATTCGAAGGACCTCAGAAAATCTATATCGACCAGTAAATAAAAAAGAAGTTCTTGGTTTATTGCGATCATATTCTATCAGAGGAATCGGGGACACAGTTTTAATCAAGAGTGATAAAGGAATTAAAATGGGTGAAAGATCCATGCCCATGGCTGCTAGAGAATTGTTTCCTGGGGCGATTTATTTGCTTGGAGGAAAACACTATCGTTCTACATCTTTCAAATATGATTCTAGGTTTGGTGGTGGAGAAATAACGTTAGAAAAAATCGAAGCGCTTAATCTAAAAACCTCAGCAATGCGCTATGCTGTTCCTACTATAATAAAAATAAATGAAAGGAAACAAGTGTTGGGGGCTGAAGTTGCTTATTGTGATTTAAAAATAACTGAAAATGTTATTGGATACAAAATAAGTGAGATTTACACTAACAAAATGAAAGAGATTAAAGAACTGGAAGAACCTATTGTTTATTCATTTCAAACAAAAGGATTTGTTTTCACTGCACCACACCCAACAGTGATTTTATCTGAATATCCTAACTTACCTGAAGAAATCCTAATGAGCGGAACTTTCCATGCTCTTGAACATGTTTTGATTGAATCAAGTTCTATGCTAACGGGAGGAGGAAGTGCGGAAATAGGCGGAATTTCTATGGGTAGCTCAGGAGCTATTTTTGTTTATGATGCTGCAAAAGGAGGGAGTGGATTAGTCAAACTGCTATATGATCGGTTAGAAGATGGTTTTGAAAGATCCTTGAAAATTCTTGAAGGATGTACCTGTAAAACAATAGATGGGTGTCCTCGATGTACTTACTCTTATCAATGTGGAAATAACAATCAGCCTTTGAATAAGAAAGGTGCAATAGAAGCAATAAAATTGCTTAAAACAATGAAGCTAGAATTAATAGAAAATTACAATGAATATCAAGCATATGTATAATGATTTTTTTATAAATTATTTTCTCCTCCTCTAAGTGTAATACCCGGTATAAGTCTACAATAGTATCTCTATCTCATGTGGTCTTATGATTGAGGGATAGAGATTTTCTTTGATGATAGCTAATGAACATGATGACGTTGACGAATTCATCGACATCGCATTGAATAGTATATTTCCATCAACAAAAGGGATTGAGCCTCAGATATTAAAAGAGATAACAAATTTCTTAGAAGACAATGAAACAAGGGTTCCTCTTGAAGATGCTGAAATTGTAAGAGGTGAAATCAGAAAAGCTCTCATCCATTTTAAAAACCGTCCATATCTTTTCAATATGCGCAGGAAGATGGAAAAGTTATTGCGTGGAGATGACAATTGGAAGAGATTCATAATCGCCCCTGCAAGTTTCATCGAAGAATTGAGAAAAGCAGGACTAAATAATGAAGAAATTGATTTACTAACAAGTTCATTTAAATCAGCTGAAAAATCATATTCAATCTTCAAGACAATTCCTTCCCCAAAGTCTAATTAAGAATACAAGCAGATTTTAATATTATCTTTTCTTTCTTGTAAATGAAGCAATATGCTTTAAATGCCCTCCAAAAGGATTGATTCTTTATATGCAGAAAGAGGAGTTACTCGAAATTCTGGACGAACATCTATTTGGTAATTCGTACTTGAAAGAAGAGAAACTAGCTGAAAAAATAAATTTATTACCTAACCAAGTTAAGGATTATTTCCACCAACAAAACGACAGAACAGGTTTTCTAAAAGAGGGAAAACGAGTGTTTTTTGCTCATGAACTGATTCGATCATGTCTTTATAAGATTCATGATACGTTTTGGAAGTGGTATTTATATACAGTTCCAAGCCATAGTGAGCTTTCTTGGGAGGAAGGAGCGGGGGTGTTAGATGTATCAAGAATACCAGTCATCCCCCAGAAGAAACTAAAGGGAGGAATAATACAATCGTTTTCTGCAAGGATAATTCTATTGGGTGAAGAAAGAGTTGGAAAGCAATCGTTTGTGTATACTTTGTCAGGTGAAACACCAAACCAACCTGCTCCTGGAGTGTTTTTTGGGAAGATTGTCCGCACTTCAGAAACTTTCAATATAGATTTCGAGAGTGTTATTCTAGATATACCCCCAGAATCTCCCCATTGGTTGTATGCTAAAGCTTGTTTTGGTGTAATCTTAGTATATGATACAACCAACCCCTCAACTTTTGAAAAAATACAAGGCTGGTTAGATACTTTCCTGGATGTGTATTCATATGAGCTGTGTCCTCCAATAATGATTCTCGGCAACAAAGTTGACTTACTAAATGAAGATGAGATTGCATCCTTAGCAAAAGAAGTTGAACACTTTAGACAATCTTTAGAGAAAGAGTATGGTACAATAGTAATATCAGAGTTTATTTCATGTACGGAGAGTGAAAATGTTCTTGCTGCATTTGAAAAATTTGCTGATACTGTTAGACAATGGTACCAGATAATAAAAGCTGAATACTCTGATGAGATAAAGTGATGATGTCTCATTTATTCACTAAACTTATTAATTTTCAATGAATTAGAATAATTATTGAGAGAAAATTACTGTGATTAATGATGGAATCTAGGAATACATCGGGACTAAGAAATCGTCTCAACACGAATAAGGAATTGAGAAAGAAATTCATCATACAAGTTTCTATCATCGTGTCTATTTGCCTTTTCTTATTCGCCCTATCATTAATCCTAAAAAATTTTGCATCAAACGCATATTGGGAACAACGTGCATCTAATCGAGATTTTGGATTCTTCTGGATGTTTTACGATGAAAATGACGTATTAATTGAAGTCTGGGAAATCGAAGCTTATATTGATGCATCTTATTATTATGAGCCATATCTCTACAATTTCCGATTTCTTAACTGGAACCCATATGCAGGAGGAGAAGGACCTTTAGGCGGATATGCTTATGGACCGATTTTTATCTATGGACTATATCTGATCTCCTTAGTTGTTAGTTTATTCAATCCTAATATGAGTAGAACTATCCTTGTTTCAGAATCAGTCAAATGGACGCATATTGTATTTGATTCATTATGTGTAGTTATGCTTTATTTGATCATAATCTCTCTGAAAGCATTTAAAGAGAAAAAAGTGAAAAAACACATTGTTGGATTTTTGGGTGCTTCTTCGTTAATGCTAATGCCGATAAATCTTCTTTATGTGGATAGCATCTATCTAAACATCCCCCAAATGACCTTGTTTTCAATGATTGCTTTTCTTCTCTTTATGAGAGAGAGGTACAAAATAACAGCTTTTATGCTTACAGTTGCTTGGTTATCGAAACAAATGCCTCTATTCTTTTTAGCTCCTTGGTTTCTAATAATATGGAAAAAGAAAGACCTAAGAACAGCATTAGTTGATTTTCTTTTTACCTTTTTGCTAACTTCATTCATTATCTCTCTTCCTTGGATGTTTGTATCTCCATACGAATATTTTGCAAAACTTTTTGGTCCTGGAAAACCTTTAGCTATATTGAGTTTGGATAATGCATATCGAGGAAGCACTGTTACATTAGCACACACTTTTCTATATCTTGGAAGCGAATCACTTGCACAATTTTACAAGATAATTAATGATTATATGATACCGTTTATTATAATTTACACGATTTCTTTATTAATTACGTATTTCAGAGGAAAGGAAATTGGAAATGATGAATCCTTGTTCACATTGCATACTACTTGGATAATTCTAATCTCTCATGTGTTTCTTTCTAGAGGGGTTTTCAAGTATTATGACGCTTTCATTACACCATTTATTGTACTTATAATGATAGTATACTTAGACAAATTCATTGGTATTGGGATTGAGAAATTAAGAAAAGAACCATCATCTGTGATTCACAAAGATTTGAAGGGTAAGAAAAACGAAGAAAAGACTCAGAAAAACTGGATAGCAATATTTCAAGAATCATTATTTTATGTTCTATTTCTAGGATTAACAACTTTTTTCTATTACATCAATTTTATAATAATAACAAAATCAAGGTTCTTGCACCCCTTATATCTGCTGATTATATTTGTGGTTGTAAGCGTTCTCTTTCCCCCCTCGATATTCAAAAGCTTATTTGAAGCTAAAAGTTATAAGATGTTAAAAGAGGACGTAATTTCAATCTTTCAGAATGTCTTTCAATTTTTCAAGAAAATATTCAATCGATTAAAGACAGTAATTGAAGATTGATTCATTTGCACTAAAGACAAACCGGCAGAAAATCATTTATAAACTCTAATTAACATATTATTTTCAGTATCTATTAAAGTGATATCCATGTTTAAAAAACTACGAAAATCAAAAAGAGCAATTTCGGAAGTTTTGGCTGTAGTGATAATTATCTCTTTAGTGATCGGCGCAAGTGCAATTGTTGGAGTGATTCTTTTAAACGTAGATGTTGCGGATCTCCCTTGGGATACTGATAATGTAACTGCAAAGGATGTTCATCTAACTCTAGCTCTGATAAGTAGTGAAGATACTGATTTAGATACGTTGTTTGATAAAATCTCTATCTACTTGTCATTAGATATAGATTCACCTACAATATACATCAATGATATTGATCTTATTTTACCAACGGGGTATACCATCGACAATACTAACCCTTGGATAATAATTGATACGCCTCAAAACTGGAATGATGAATTTTCAGGATATGCGGTTCCTTATGGTTCCATTAACGCTTCTTTTGATATTCAAGCAAGTGATTTGAGCATAAATGATGGGGAACTTGAAGATGGTGCTTTAGTATATATTGTTGTAAATTACACTTATATCTCAGATTTGGGAGCAAGAATCCAAACACTCACATCATTTTATCAAAGTGAACTGCTTACAATTACTTTGTAGTATGTTTTTTGTTCCTTTTTCAAAACCTCAAAACCTCAAAAGAATACAAAATGTTCAAAAATGATTCATTTAATGTAACGAAACGATGTTGAGGACTATAACAAAATGCCAGAACCTTTAGAAATTTTACAAAAACTAGTAAGTTATGATACATCTAATAACCCAACAGAAAAAGTATTGCCAGACAAAGATATTCTAGAATACATAAATGATGAATTATTACGTCCTTTTGGATATGAAAGCATACTGTTTGAGAAAAATGACTATTGGAGCTTGGTTTCTTATCTTAAACGAGATAATCCAACTATTCTTTTCATAGGACATTGTGATGTTGTACCATCTGGACCAGGTTGGAAGACAGATCCTTTCTCGTTAATAGTAGATGAAGATAAAGCATATGGACGTGGGTCAGCCGATATGAAAGGCGCGGTTTCGGTTATGTTGAGCTTAGCACAGTATTTTAAAGAAGAAAGCAATTGTTCTGTTGTTTATGCTATAAATCTGGATGAAGAATCTGGAGGGAAGTATGGTGCAGGAAATTTAATGAAAATTTTTAGAGATAATGATATTGTACCTGATTACATAATCAATGGGGATGCTATTGGTCTGCAAATTGTTAACCGACGAAGAAATTCCTATGCAATAAACTTAAGCATGCCTGAAATAAAACGAAGAATTAAAGGAAGAATGGAAACAAAAGTCTTCAAGACAGAAATAGCTGGTAATAGAACCATGCATGCTGCGTATTTTATGAGAGATTTAGATACACATTGTATTGATGTGGCATCAGATTTTGTAAGAGAAAACTCATATCTTGTTAGCAAAATAAGGGGCAATTTCGTAAAAAACAATGTGCTTCCTTCAGAAATTTCTATAGATTATATCATACCTGAAGAAGAGAATTCAGAAGTATGTACATACGATGAGAACTTGACAAATTTCATCTCTTCTGTTACAAAGTTCAAAGATGTAGACATACCCTCCGCACCGAGTGATTATGGTATAAATCTAACATTCAATTATTATAGAAATGAGAAGGAAACACACCTGTGTTATATGGATTTGAGGATTATGAGTAACAACAATGAGGATATAGAAAATTATTTTAGGAATTTTGTTGAAACCTCAAAAATAGAAACGGAACTGAATATCAAAGGGAGCATTGGACCAGTCGAAACGCCGAAGGATTCTCATCTAATCCAAAAAAGTATGAAAGTGGCAAAGGAAATGAACCTATCATCAGAACCAATAGAGATGGGTGGAGCAACAGATAGTAGATGGTTTAGTTACCTAGGCATACCTTCTTTAGAATTCGGACCTTTGGGGGGAAATGTCCATGGAGCAAATGAATATGTTGAGATATCTAGTCTAGAAATTGTAAGAACATTTTACCAAAAACTGTTTACAGAATTAACAATAAAATAACAAAAAGATAGTCGGATAAGAATTAATATTCAAAAACAAGCAAAAGAAATAAAAATTAGTAATAAGAAGTCAGCATAGGGATAGAAATGTCAATTGAACCTAAACGAGCTTACAAAATAGTCTTAATAGGTGATCCCGAGGTAGGGAAAACCTCTATTAGAAGGAAATACATGGGAAAATCTTTCAGAGCCGATTACCTAAAAACATTAGGGGCGGATTTTGCAGCTCAGAAAGTCAATGTAGAAGGGGAATTAGTACTCCTGACTATATGGGATTTGGCTGGTCAATCGATTTTCCATGGAATGCGATCTTCTTTCTATCATGGTTGTAAATGTGCTCTAATTGTATTTGATGTGACAAATCCATCCTCGTTGGAGAACTGCTTGAAGTGGGGAGAAGAAGCTGTAAAATTTGCTAAAAACTCCTTACAAACAATTTACCTAATAGGAAATAAAATAGATCTTACAGATGATGTGGCAATAACACAAGAAGATGTGGACAAAGTAGTAAGGCAATTTGAAGAAAGAGCAAAATTCCCCGTGAAAACGTATGAAACATCTGCTCTAACAGGTGAAAATATTAATGAACTCTTTGAATATATGAGTAAGAGTCTGATAATTGGTGAAGATTCGGACGAAGTGGCTTTGAAAACCGTACATATAAACCAAGAGGAAGAGCTTGAAATAAAACATGATATCCGAGAAATGAGTGAAAAGGAGAAAATTTCTGGCTTAATATCTCTTGTTAAAGATTTAGAAAATAAACTTAATGAAGTAACTAAAACACTGAAAGAAGTAAAAAACTCACTTGAAAACATTTGAATTACTAACTCTTGAGGGTATTTACAAGCAAAGAAGAGGAAAGCTATTTTTGATTATTTAAACCTTAATTTGTTCTAACAGTAGAGAGTTGAGCTTTAGGCATAATCTTTAAATATACCAAATTAGTAGAGACGTTTACTTACTTAATGTAAGTTAAGGTGAATAAAAAATGAATAAAAAAGGACTAATTTTCCTATTCCTTTTTGTAGTATCAACTGTTAGTATCGTTGCTTTTACTAATGCTGATCAAAGTGATAATAAAGTCGAAATAACAATAGACTATATCCCTTCAGCTTACGTCCCTAGTGGTGAAGTTTATGTTGAATTTGATACAAGATTTATCTCAGATAATGAAGTATTTACAACAGAAGACGTTCTTCACTTTGCATTCTTCTATGACGTAGTATCTATAGCATATGTAGCTTACCTGTACACAACAGGTAATGGTCAACAAGTAGATGACTGGTACAGTGACGTAGAAAACAATCCCGCAACTTGGAATTATACCGTTGAGCCAGAATTCTTTATGTATAATGTAACCAGATTCGCTGGTGCATTTAATCTGATGCTTGACGATTATGACCTAGGTATGTCTAACTTTTGGCTTGATGAAGATAATGGAAATTATCAAGAAATCAGACTAAATTTAGATGTTGGATGGCATTATTTAACTGTTGTTGCTGCAGAAATGGTATCTAATGGAAATCACACTGAATTCCATTGGGAATACGCAAAAGATCAAATTGTCTTCTATGTAGCAGAAGACAGAACAGATGTCCCACCTCTAATTGAGGACTCATACAATACTGTAGAATTAGTAGCAACCGCTGTTGATTCTGAAGACTTAGGACAGTATTATAGCTGGACAGAATGGTTGGATAACCCAAGACCTGTAGCAGAAGCATCAAGCCCTGTTTATCAAACTGTACCTGATGCTACCGAGGCAGCACCCACTGTAACAGAAGTATATGTAAATTATAACGCTTCAAATACTCCAATACAACTGATAAATGGATCTGTTAAATTTCTATCGCCCGTTTATGAAAGTATGGAAACAATGGGAGAACTGACATACATGTGGTATGTGAATAACGCTGACTGGAACAATATGTCAACTACTCAAGCACCTTTGAAGAAAGGACAAAACTTCATATTCTTCAATCTGTTTGGTAACAAGGTTGATGACTATGCACAATTATACGGTGAACCCTCTCCAGCAGTAGGTCATGACTTAGCAGTTATGAGAGTATTCGTTGGTGAAGAAGTAGGTCCTACTGGAATGGGCTTCGGTATACTTATAAGTGTCTCAATGCTCGGGCTAGTTAGTTACGCATTACTGCGTAAGAGAAAATAATAAAATATTGGTGATATTAAATGAAAAAGAAAACAGTGTTTTTTACACTTCTCATTCTTTCTAGCTTACTAGCTATGAGTGCATTTAATGCGCAAACATCACAGGCAGCAGTTGAACCCCTCGCAAATCTAGTCTTCAAGACTAACGGCGGTGGAGTACGACCTGACTATGGTTTGTACATAGCTCAATATCTTAGAGAGATCGGAATTGAAGTAGAAGTTAAAGTCGAAGAATGGACAGTGTTCATTGGAACTCTGCTATTAACAAGAGACTTTGATCTAGGTATTGTCGGTCTATCCGGCGGTGGAGCCTCACCAGACATGTACGATTGTTATGGTGAAGAAGGTTCACTTAACATGTTCGGAATAGACACATTAATGCCCTACGGAAATGAAAGCGAAAACATGCAAAAAGAAGGTGTTACCATAGTTGATCTTGAAGAAAGACAACAACACTACTATGATTGGCAACAATTGATGATGGATCGGATAGTTCCTATGCTTCCATTGTTCGCACCAAGATCATACGTTGCTACATGGTCAAACACACTCGGTTATGACGGTCGTTGGGGAATAATAGATTCCTTACCATATATAGAATACGACGGTTATCATGAAGGTCAAGAATCGCTAACTGAATTCAGTATAGCTGATGCTAACTGGAGAGATTTGAACCCACTACAAACAGACGATACATCCAGCTCTTTCATATACGGCCTAATGGCTGAAACAATTGTTGGTTGGAGTCCTGATTTGGCCCCACTCAAAACTTCATTAGTTGAAGATTGGGAACAAATAGACGAATTCCACTTCAAATTTACTATGAGAGACGATATCTGGTGGAATCCTTCATACAATGTAACTGGAAGAGATGCTAGTTCTGACCCACTTGATCCTGCTACCACCCCATTAATGGATGGTTTAAAGGATGAAGTAGGTGTAGACAGATTTAGCAATGGTGAGAATCAGCAAGTTATGGCAAAAGACGCAGTCTTTACCTATCTCGCATGGGCAAACTCTATTGTCAGTGAAAGTCCAACTTATCATAACTGGATTTCAAATGCATATGTAGATGCCTCAGACCCACTATCTTTCCACATCGAAATCGATGGTGACCCTGATACCACAGAAAAAGATGCATATGTCGACTTTTGGGCAAGACTACCTTGGGAAATTCTACCAGAGTTCTTCTTGAATTCCTCCGATACAACAGTTACATACACTTCTGGTCATGCCGAATGTACAGGAATATATGATGGAATCTTAGATACTGCTCCTTGGATATACTACAGTACTTCCGCCTTCGGGTGTGGCAAATACATGCTCGATTACTACATCAGAAGCTCAGTTACCGTTCTCCAAGCCAGTCCATTCTGGAATGGTATGGGTATCATTGACGGAACTGACCAAGATCTAGACATCGAAACCTTCAATGTTCGTGTTATACCTGATTTATCTGCAGAACTTGCAGAATTCAAAGCTGGTAAATTAGATATTGTTGGTCTAACCTCCTTCCCATCTGAAAGAAAACAGATGCAAGCTGATTCAAGATTTGACGTTCAAAGCTTCTTAACTGCAAGCTTTAGCTTCATGTTCTTCAACTTGCGCCGACCTTTCGTTGGTGGTACTGATAACTTTGTTTATCTTACAGAAACTGGTAAAGAGGTATACACTAAAGGTATTGCAGTTCGTAAAGCTATTAATTATGCTATCGATCGTGATGAAATCAACCAGGTTATTCATGATGGTGAGTATTTACTCTCCCACAGTGTAATCTATCCATTCACAGCATACTACTACTACAACGACATTATCAAATACAACCGCGATCTTAGTGCAGCAGTCGAATGGCTAGCCGCAGCTGGTTATGTTATAGATGTAGACGTATCTCCAGTTCCAATCTTTGGTATTCTAGCAGCTATTGGTGCAGCAGCATTCGTAGCACTCTACAAAAAGAAGAAATAATCTTTTTCTTTTCTTTTTCTTTTTTTTTCAAATGTTTGAAAAAAATCAATTCTATTTGTCTGTTTCTACAGTTTGAATGTTGAGTACTATTTTGAAACACGCACGTTATGAAACTTGGTTAAACTTGCCAGAGGCTTTCTAACCGTCGTTTAAGTGGGTTCCCTCACGTGCGTTGAGGGGAAGAATCATGAGGATCATGATTGGGGAAGGAATGAAGGGAGTGCGCATTTACTCCGACAACATTCCTGCCATTGCGCTTTAATGCTGTATGGTTCAAACTTTATTAACTGAGGGACAAGTG
>JAUWPI010000117.1 GCA_030611665.1 Candidatus Heimdallarchaeota archaeon
GTAAGATGTTAGTTGCATTATTCTTGCTTCTATCTTATCTGCTCCATAGTCTAGAAGGATTTTCATCCCTGCATTTGCAACAAAATATAACAGGTTTCCAGGATTAGTATCCATGAATTTATCTACTGAAGGTAAGAACTCCAATTTGTTTACATTCCAGTAAGGTTCGTCCCAAGATCCAAAATCTGTTCCATGATATCCTGCAAATGGGGGATAGAATTCATCTATTAGCTTCTTGTTGATGTAGAATAAACCTTTATGATTTGGCCCTAGTAACCACTTTGCAACTCCACAAGTTAGAAAGTCTATATCCCATTTTTTCACATCATTAACTAATGCACCTGTGGATTGAATGGAATCTACTAAAATGAATGCTCCATTTTCATGAGCAATTTTCGCTATTTCTTTCACATCTGATTTGTAACCTGATATCCATTGTACATGGGATAGCAGAACTATTTTCGTATTTTCATCTATTCTATCAGAAAATCCCTCAATTAGTATCTCATTCTTTTTGTCAGGAACAGGACGATATTCTACATTTCTTTTCTCTTTTAGATATAGCGCTTGGTAAACTTGCCCAGGATAGTCGTTCCAATAACAAACAATGTTACTTTTCTTATCATATTCAAGCATATTCACAGCTAGTTTTGTACCATGTGTAACATCAGGAGTAAAAACTATTTCTTCAGCTGTAGCATTGATTAATTGAGCAAATTGAGATTTAACATTATTACAAGCTACATTCACTTCCTCAAAATCAGCTTCAGCCCAATGTGTAGCAAATTTCTTTAATGCTTCAGCTGTTTTACCATGTAATGGTCCAGTTGAAGCGTGGTTAAGATAAATGTGGCTCTGGAATGTTGGCGATTCTTCTCTTATCTTGTTGACATAAGAATCCATAAGTTCTATATTAGAATCTACCCTAAATATTTTTCCTATTTTTGTCGATAGTGATGAAATATGAAGGATGTTTAGAAAAATCCTCTTTTATCATAGCTTGTACAGGTATTTTCCTACGTAAGTAGAGAACAACAACAATTAACAAGCCTACTACACCAAAGATCTCATTGAGATAAACAGAAGGAAGCTGGATCATTTCCAAGTACGAAAGTGTTCTCTCTGGAAAATCATAGTTTACAAAGGGGAATAACCAGGGCATAAAACCACCTACATCCAAAATCATATGTGTCTGCCATCCAACAATGAAACCTATCCAGATTCTTTTATTTTTCCAAAATACTGCAAGAGCAATTATTGAAATAACAACATCAAACAGTAAAGAATGGCCAATATATCTTCCATTTCCTGTTATTGGCAAGGATATAGCTTTGTCTATAATATCTGGACCTAATGAGCCAATTAATAGTGCATATAATGAAACATATCTGATCCCCCAATGAATTGTATCTAGATTCTTGTTGCTTAACTTTTTGAAAATGTATATGAAAATAAAAACTAACTCTACAACAAAAAAAGTATAACCTATATGAGCGAAGGGAAACATAAAAACACTCTATTATTTCTTCTCAACATTGTGTGCGATAATTGCTTTGATAAGCTTATCAAGAATGCCTAACAAGCCTTTAGCTTCTTTGGTTGACATCTCATGGAAGGAGCTTTCAATTTTTTCTTTACTAGCTGATCGATTTAATCTATAGATAAATTGTTGTGCATCAATAGGATTCAAAACTCTTTCACTAGAGTATCTTATATCGGTTTTATTACCTAGTAGAGCAATAGGTACCTTACCAAAACCGTTGTAATTCATTAGTTCCTCTATCCAAAACAATGCGTGTCTAAATGTATCTGGACGACTAATATCGAATAGAATTATAGCTCCTACAGTTTTTTGATATAATTTGGGTTTATTAGCAGTAGAAAATTCTTTAGCAGGGATATCACAAAGGTGAATGGTAATTTCTTCTCCCTCTATTCTTCTATTTAGTTCAAGTAATTTAAGCTTTAAAGCAGGTTTTTCATGTGCTTCTGGAGCATGTTCTTTGTAGTAATTGTAAAGAGATGTTTTTCCAACGCCATAATCCCCAAGTATAAGAATTTTGTAAGTCATAAGATACTATCCTACTATTTTAACAAAATATTTTTCCTTTCAAAAACGTTCTTATCATTACAATGTTAAAATCTTGATCGAATTGCTTCTCCAAGCATCTCGAAAGCTGTTTCAATATTTAGTCCTGTTTTTGCACTTGTTTCTAGAACATGATTAGTAAAACCATAGCTAGCTGTTCCTTCATTTAGAATCTTCACAAACCTCTTTGCTTTCTTCATATCAACACTTTTTCGATTTCGCAAATCAGATTTGTTTGCTAATAAAACAACGGGTATAGCATCATTTCCTGAAAAACGATAAAGCTCCTTAACCCAAGAAAGACAATTACGTAATGTCTGCTTTTCAGTAACATCAAAAACCACCAAAGCACCCATACTACCTTTGTAGAAACGAGCCCGTATTTCTTCGAATATTTTTTGTCCTGCAATGTCCCAAATTTGATAAGTCCAAATTTCACCTTTCCTGAATTCCTTGTCAATTACACTGAAATCAGCTCCCAGAGTCATCAAATGTGACTCTTTGAAACCACGACCCATGTAACGATTACGAATAGATGTCTTACCTACAGCACCGTCACCAATTAAAGTGATTTTGAAAACGAATTCAGATTTAGCCACACACTAAAAAATACTTCGTTTCTAAAAAACTTGCTTATTACATAAGCAACCTAGTTTGAAGTTTAAGCTCGTTACGATAAACTTTTTAACTAATTAAAATTCCAACCATTTAATGCCAGAAATCAAAAGCTCTAACCCTATATTGGCTCTTGTTGTTCTAATATTTGGTCATTTCTTAAATCATTTTTATGCATATGTTCTGGCAGCTGCTATGCTGGTTATTAGATTACCATCAGAAATGAATCTCACAGCTGGACAGGTAGGTATGATAAGTATGGTGCAAATGTTAGTTTTTGCAGCGTTCTCTCTAGCAGTTGGCATAGTAGGAGATAGATGGCTAAAAAGCAAGAAAATTTTCATACCCATTGGGATAGTTCTCATGGCAGTTCATCTATTCATAGCAGCTTATACTCCAGAAGGAAGATGGGGTGTTACTGTGATAATAATTTCAGCTATAACAGTGGGAATAGGAGCATCATTTTATCATCCTGTTGCTTATGCTGCAATTGCAGATCTTTATGAAGACAAGAAAGGGTTAACTATGGCTTTAAACGCTGGACTTGGGATGATTGGAACTTCTATCACTCCTGGTTTAGTTGTAACATTTGACCGATTAGTTGGATGGAGAACATTCTTTATTATTTTTGGCGCCATTGGACTTGTATTAGGCGTTCTAATGTACTTTGCCATGAACAAATTGATAGATTATAGGTTTACAGTGGAAGAAGTCAAAAAACATGAAGAGAGTAAATCTTTGAATAGCACTGATAAAGTTAAAAAATGGTTTAGAACTGATTTAGTTGTTATCATATCTTTTGCCGTAATAACTTGTTTATTCTACTCAGCTTTTAGATCAGGAATATTCAAAATCACTACTCAATGGTTATCAATAATTTTCGTTGACCTCTATAGCTTTCCAATTTTTGAAGCGGGTTGGATTACTGTTATTCTTCTTGTAATTGGAGGTCTAACGGCAATTTTAGGTGGTATTTTTAGTGATAAATTCAAAACAAGCTTGACAATGATAATTTCTATGGGAGGATCTGCTGTAATATTACTAATCATCTTCTTATTAGGATCAACAATCTCTAATTTCTGGATAATAACACTCTATTTTATTTTCATAGGTTTCTTATATTTTTCAGCTACAGCAGGGACCAAGTATGTAGCAGAAAATGTTCCTCAAAGTTCGAGGACTACAGGGATAAGTTTACTCTTTGCTTTCCCAAGTCTCGTAGCTGCACTGTTTCCATGGATCTTCGGGTTAATATTAGATAATACAGCAATTATTTGGGGAATAGGGTTCCTATTCTTACTTGCAATAGCAGCTATGATAACAGCAATTATATTGCTTACTAGAGATATCAGAACAAGTAAATCTAAAAAGGAAGAGCAATCAAAGTGGACAATTTAACCTAGAAAGTCAACACGATTTTTCATCCTCAAAACGTTAAGTAGAAGGAGTAAATTTTAAATATCAATGGTTTACAAGAAAACTACTTAAAAACAAAAAAAGTGATTTAGAAAATGGTACCACTTATTATTTTAATAGCTATTATAGCCGGTATTATATCTATCGCAGCTGCGATTTATTTCACAGTAATGGTGATGAAAAAAGATCGTGGAAACGAAAAGATGATTGAAATATCCGGATATATTGAAACAGGAGCTAAACATTTCCTCTGGGTCCAATATCTGGTTCTAGCGGCATTTGTTGGTTTTCTGTTTTTCGTAATATTACTATTCTTACCATCAGAGATGACCGATGGCATAATTCCAGTAATTGCTGGAGATCTAAATTGGGAACAAGCATTAGCTTATCTGATAGGATCTGCTGCTAGTATGTTTGCTGGATGGTTAGGTTTGATTGTAGGAGTTAAGACTAACACAAGAGCAGCACAAGGAGTAACAAAAAGCGTCAAGGAAGGGTTTGATATAGCCTTCTTTGGTGGTTCAGTAATGGGCTTAGCTGTTGTTGGTGTAGCCTTATTAGGTGTTGGAGGAATTTACTGGATATTCGAACCATTAGTAGGTCTAGCATTTGCTACAAAAGTAGTTTTAGGTTTCAGTTTTGGTGCTTCTACAATTGCATTGTTCATGAAATGTGGTGGAGGGATTTTCACAAAAACAGCTGATGTTGGAGCAGATCTAGTTGGTAAAGCAGAATACAATCTTCCAGAGGACGATGTACGAAATCCAGCAACAATAGCTGACAACGTCGGTGATAACGTAGGAGACATTGCAGGAATGGGATCTGATCTTCTCGACTCTTACGTAGCTTCAATTGTTGCAGCTATGATTCTGGGTACAACCTTTGGTGCTTTAGGCTTTGAAATTTACTTTGTTATTCTACCCATATTGATAGCAGGAGTAGGTTTAGTTGCTTCGTTAATTGGTATTTTCCTCGTTAAATGGTTAGGTAGAGAAAATCCCGGAAAGGCTCTAAACTTAGGAACTTATCTAGCAACATTAATGGTAGCTGCTTTTGCTGCAATATTAATTTGGATACTTACAGCACAAATCCCATCTGCTAAAACTCAGCTATGGCGAGATTACTTCGCAATATTAATCGGTCTTGCTAGTGGAATTGTGATAGGATGGACAAGTGATTACTTTACAAGAGAAGACAAACCACCAACAAAAAATATAGCTCTAGCAGCAGAAGAAGGTCATGCAGTAACAATACTTTCTGGTTTTTCATATGGTTTAATCAGTGTTGTTCCTCCAGCTCTTGGTATAATTGTTGCCATGGCAGTATCATTCATGCTTGATGGTGTTTTTGGTGTTGCTTTAGCAGCTGTTGGTATGCTTTCTATAGTTGGAACAATTGTTTCAAATGATGCATTTGGTCCAATCGTCGACAATTCACGCGCAATTGCTGAACAAGGCGGTCTTGGAGAAGATGTTATTAGAAAAGCTGATATGTTAGATGCAGCAGGCAACACAGCAAAAGCCATCACAAAGGGTTTTGCGATAGGTTCTGCAAACTTAACAGTTTTAGCTCTACTATTCTCATTTGCTGAAGAAGCTGGAATAGTAACTATGAACTTATTAGATATTAAAATTCTTATTGGAGCATTTATTGGTGTAGTTATTCCTGCATTATTCTCTGCTCTGTTAATTCTCTCAGTTCAGAAAAACGCAGCCAAGATGGTTCTTGAGATAAGAAGACAATTTAAGGAAAATCCAGGCATCTTGAAAGGAACAGAACCTGCTGACTTCAATAAGACAATTGCTATCGCTACAAAAGGAGCTTTAGTGGAACTTATTCTGCCCAGTATAATATCATTCACAATACCTGTTATTGTTGGACTCATATTTGGTGTTGCAGCTCTAGGTGCTTTTCTAGCAGGAGCAATTCTATCAGGATTCGTTTTCGCAATCATGATGTCTAATTCTGGTGGAGCTTGGGACAATGCCAAAAAGTGGATTGAAGAAGGTAATCTTGGTGGTAAAGGCACTGAAACTCACAAGGCAGCAATTACTGGTGATACCGTTGGTGATCCTTTCAAAGACACCTCTGGTCCAAGTATTAACACTTTGCTTGTTGTAATGTCCTTGACTTCTTCAGTCTTTATGGGACTCATGCTAGCTGTAGGTGCTGATGGTTTAATTGGTGGACTTCTTGATGAAAGCGCAGTTGGCGATGTTGCTATCTGGATAATCCTCCTTGTTATTCTAGCTGCAGTTTTAGTTGGTATCCTTCTTTGGGCTATCATGAAAGTTGTTAAACATCCTAAAGTAATGGAAAAGATTGCTAAGAAGAAAGATTAATCTTTCTTACACTTTTTCTTTTCTTTTTTCCTGTTAATTTTATACTTAGATATATTGATGCTGAAATTACCAATACCAGTATCACTGAAAATGTAAAAACTATAGTGTAAAATCTTTCGTCTATTCTTTCTAAAACAAACAACAACATATCTTCATTTTTATAATTCTCTATTGTGAATTCAGAGCAAAACTGAGGGTTTCGAATAACTACATTTAACGAATCTGGTAGCATTATGGAAGTTGAATTGTCATAAGTGATTTGAAATTGAAATCCTAATGTAGCTCCTTGATTATAATTTGCAGTGAAATTTCCTCCAAATCTTGGACAGTTGGGACATCGAATATAACCTGGTATATTTTCCATATTGATTGGTGAAGTTTCATTCTTGAAAGAAGGATAAATTTGAAACATAAATAAGGTTAAGAAACTTATGTCTGCTTGATCAAAAAATTGGATTGCTAAAGTATAATTTTCTCCAGAAACTAAGTTTTCAGGTTCCAGTTTAATTGAGTCTATTCCATAATCTTTTCCGATATTATCATCCGCAAGAATCTCATGAGGTGAGATACTAATAAGTGCTAAAACAAAGAAAACTAGAAAGTTTTGTTTTAATTTTACTACACTCATTGCAAGCTAGAATCAAGCTGAAACTGTTTAAAAACATGCCGAATTTTATTCCAAAATCACTAATAGATATTATTTAAATTCTATTTTGCATAACTTTTTTAATCACAATTCTTCAACTTGAATCTAACTAATTTGTAGTTGGTTATTTAATTGAGCGAAAAATCAATCATATCAATACTACTGAATTCAGATGAGCCTGCAGTTAGATTGAAAACATATATTTATCTCTTAGATCACGATTATGATACTTCAGAAGTAAAAAAACTAATAGTCAATTTAAAGAAAGAATCACCACTAATTTCTAGCTTATTTTCTTACTTACCTAAGGATGAAACTAGTGAAACTTTTCATGTGTATACTAAATGGCAAGGTGCTCACTGGATTTTAGCACAGTTAGCAGACATAGGCTATCCACCAGGAGATAGAGATTTAATTTCAAGTATAAACAGAGAGATGAACTGGTTACTTAGTCCTAAACACTGGAAATCTAAACCCTTAATTAAAGGTAGACAACGCTTCTGTGCTTCTCAAGAAGGAAATGGTCTTTATGCTGCTGTTTCTCTGGGTTTTTTCGATGAAAGATGCAAGTTATTAGCTGATAGGTTAATTCAACATCAATGGAATGATGGTGGTTGGAATTGTGATAAAAAACCTGCTGCAAACAAGTCTTCTTATCACGAGAGTCTCATACCTTTGAGGGCTCTTAATCGTTATTTAAGAGAAGAAAAAACCCCACAATTATTAAACGCAATTGATAAAGCAGCAGAGCTATTTCATAAAAGGAATCTCTACAAACGAATTAGTGATGGTGAGGTTATCAACAAAAGATGGTTGGCCCTTCATTATCCTGCTTATTGGCATTATGACATTCTCTCTGCTCTTAAGGTTTTAGCAGAAGCTAACAAACTTCAAGATTACCGATGTAATGATGCACTTGATTTACTAGAATCTAAAAGATTAGTTGATGGTGGATTTCCAAAGGAAGAAAAATATTGTCAGTCCTCCAATCCAGAAACCAGTTATTTTACTCCAGCTGATTGGAAGTCAGTTAATAAGAAAAAGATGAATGAATGGGTGACTATAGATGCTCTTTTTATCCTTATGAATGCTAAAAGAATAGATATAGACTATTAATTCATTCAGACAAATCTATTGAACAGATAATTTTCTGTCTATTTTATGGAATTTCTGAGTTGATTTAGAATAATCGAATTCGTTTCTTTTTTGCTTAATGTTCTATTCAAGTATTTTCATTCTTTCATTTTTCTTCGAATGATACCCATTATTTCTTTCTCTAATGTTTCGAAATCGGATAATTTTGATTTAATAATATCATAAGCTAACTCTTCATCCAATCTTCCGTAACGATGAACTAAAATATTTCTAAATCCTCTCATCCCTTTTATTTTTTCAACCATTTTAGAATTCAAAATTTCTTGTTTCTGTAATTGCTCTAATACATCTATTGTTCCATTTGGTATTCCTAGTTTCAAATCCGCATTAATCATTGCAACTACATCTATAATCAACTCTACACTGTACTCATATCTCTTATATATACCATCCTTGACCAATCCAAGTTTCTTAAAATCCTCAAGGTTGTCAGTTAGATTCTCTTGAATTAGTTGAATATTTTCTTTTATTCGATCAAATTTTGCTATATAGAGATCAATCCTCAAGCATCACACCTTCTATGTATTGAATCCTGTATTTCTCAAAATCTTCATACTCACGAATTATGTTATAAGCGATGTCATAAAGTTGTCTAGTTTCGTACACAACTTTTCCAGCTAGAACTTTCTTTTGCACTGCTAATGGTAATAAATTCAGTGCTTGAAAGTCGAATAGATCATGAAATTCTCCGGAATACTCTATTCTTTTGGAAAACATTTCTGATTTATTCATGGATGACTCAAAAGCTAAAGCTACATCAACATCTTGAAAATTATCCTCAGAAAGAAACGAACCATAGACAATAACACCTAAAACCTTCTCATCACCTACTGCTTTGTTTTTAATCTTCAAAATAATTTCTTCAACTTGTGATTTTTTCAGTTCTAGCACCTACTAATCATTTACAAATATTTAGTTCCAGACATCTTCTTTAAGCTTTGGTATTTATTACTTCAGTCAATAAAGTAACGCATCTTATTTTCATTCTTGCGCTATTCCTTCTTGACGCTCTTAGTATACTCTATAAAGCTATATTTAATCGTGAAAGAACAACGATTATTAGCAACTATCCATACTTATAGAAGCGAAAAGAGTTGATCTAGACTATTAACACTTTTTCGATGTAAGTAAAATTGAATATTTCTCTTTCACTCCCATAACATTTAAATTTCTGATAACTCAACTCTTATCCATGGAAGATGTAATTATTCTTAATCTGGGTTTTAATAAACTTCAGCTTCTTAAAGGAAAAAATGGTTATATTCAGATGGATGCTGGGTGTAGCTGGAATGTCAAAAAATATCTTAAATTATTGAAAAAAAACAATATTAAACCAGATGAAATTAAACTTATCATTGTCAACCATGCCCACGCTGATCATGCTGGTGGAT
>JAUWPI010000004.1 GCA_030611665.1 Candidatus Heimdallarchaeota archaeon
CTTTGGCAATTTTAACCAAGTTTCATAACGTGCGTAAGCATCCTTGAAAAGATGTGGACGGGGTAGGAGGGGATGTGACGTCCCCATGATGTGCCCCATGCACTTCTAAAGAATTTGTAAAAAAATTCATGTCATAAACGATTCCTAATATGTAAAAGGATAAAGAGAAAGAGAAAGAGAAATATTAACTAATTCTTTTTTTTCTCTTGATGAAAATTAAAACACTTAGAGAAGCTACGAGGATTATAGGGAGGAAGGGGTAGGCTATTGAACTAGTAGGAGTAGAAATTTCTCCTTCTAATTGAAAATGTTCAGATTCAGAAGATCTTACAGTCCTTCCTGCATATTTGAAACTGACTTTGATATAATGTTCTCCATTGTATTCATTCATTAGAAGCAAATCGCTTTCCCAACTATTAGATGAAGAACTATAAGATATATCGAAAATACCTACAGGTGTATCAGTAACATCATATAGTAAAACATAGGTTTCTACAACTTCTGTAAAGGTTTCCCAGCCACCGAGCTGTGTATATGAAGAGTTTACAAAGACATAAAGTGCAGTATCATTGTATATCGACAAAGTGGGTTCTTCAACTGTTAAGATATGTGCTATATTTATTGAGGATAACTCCAGCTCACCATATTGACTAGAACCAGAAGCAACAATCGAGATAGCATAATCACCTTCAAAGAAATATATTAAGTTTTCATAGACATTCCATTTATCTGAAGGATCATAACTCAATTCAAGGTTTTCAGTTGTTAAAGATGAACCACTTTTTTCGAATTGAGCATAGACAGAAATTCCACTTACATCTGTTACTTCAGTGCTGTTCTCATCCTCAATGTAAATATCATATAAGGAGAAATCCCAGCTGTTACTTTGGTAGTTTAACGTTCCAGTTGTGATGGTTAAAGGCTTACCAGGGATATAAATATAATCAAGACTATCTGTATAACCTAAACCAAACTGACTGGTGTCTGCTAGAGGAATTGATGGAGTTGTACTTGTAACTATACTAGTTATAATATAGACAGTATCCACCAAAGTTCCATTTATCAGGACACTTATATCAGTATCAAGAATTTTCTGTGATATGGACCAACCATTTATATCATGAACCGCAACAGAGATAGCAAGTGAGTAAGAACCAGGAGGAGTGATTTCTAATAACATAAAATCACCTGGAGATACAAGTTTAGTAACATACATCCCATAAAAACGATTTAATCGGTCAGTTTTAGTATTAGGAAAAATGGAAATCAGTTCATAATCTATACTTATATCAAGATTTTCGAAACCATAGAGCCCGTTACCGAATGAGGGATCATCCACCATTAGAGCAGTTACCCAATTAAGATAAAGTTCATTGAAATCTATCGAAAAGCCTAGATCATTTAAAGTATTCTCAATACCTAATGGTCCACCAAATGTTTCTGAAACTAAGTTACGAATAGCCTCTGATCCATATTTTTCAGCAAGATAAAAGATGAACATATATGCTCCCCCATAGTCAGATCTTACGTTCTCCGAATTCTCATGGTCATTATAATTCCAGTAAAGTAAGGAATCTTCAGGATTGTGTTGGAAATAATCTCGAGCGAACTCTGTTAGATTTGTAGTTAAAGCATAACCATTCAAATAAGCTGAATATTCTGCACAACCTTCGTCTACCCACCAATATTCGTCAGGGTCATAATTATAGTGTATTAAATGTTGAAACTCATGAGCTAATACGCTATAACGGTTATAATCATAATCAACATAAACCATTTCTCGAGTATTGGAGGTTCCACCTGATCTTTCATTATTGGGATCAAAATATCCAGCAACACCTGCAGCGTCATCCAAGTCTGCTAGAAGTATGGTAACGTGGGGATCATCGTCTATGTCACCTAGGTACCCATCAGGATCACCAAAATAAAATAGATTATTTGGATAAATTTTATTTTCAAACTCATCTCTCCATTCTTCAGCTCGAGTTCTTGCATTAGCAGTTCCCACTGAACTTATAACACTACCAGCAACATAGATGTAAGAATTTGCACCTATTGCCAACAGAGTAGCGCTTATTTGGCTGTAAGTAACTGTGAAGAAATCAGTAACCATCCAGAAGATTTGCACTTCATCGATAATAACATCACGTTTTATAGTATCTATACTAACTTCAGTATCAGAAGGTGGGTTATTCTCGTTTTCCAAATTCTCTATTAGTTTTAATACTTGAGTAGGATTAATTGAATCCTCTTTGAGCATCGCTTGTACTCTAGGATCTTTGATAATTTCAGCACGCATATTCACATCAGTATCTTGATCAAATGACAGTGCATTTGTAGAAACCAAAGGAATGAATAGCAATGCACACAGTAGGAAGAAAGATACCTTTAGTTTTTTTGACATCAACTAGACCTCATCTCTTAGAGTATAAAGATTATGTACTAATAAAAATGTTGACAAACTAGCAATTCATGAAACTGTTAAAAAGGAACGTCTGTTATCAACATAATAATTTGTGTAACTAATGCATTAACTGCTAAAAGGACTATTGCAAGAGTTATAAATTGTAATGAAACAAAGTTTCTTCTTGCATGACTAGTAGCTGCTTTCATTTCTTTACCCCAATAAGTATCATCTTCTCTCTTGAATTCCCAATATTCAATATAGTCTTCTTCATCAGATTCTGGGTCACATATAATACGTATTTTATCCGAAACGTCTTTACCATTTTTCCTTAATGCTGAAACTTCTATAAGCATTGTAACAGCTTTCTTAGGAGGTGATTTGAAAATTTTAGGGACAATGATTTGACTAGTAGTTTCATCAAATTGTCCCTTAATTTCCTTCTCATTTATTACTATGTTTATTGAAGTGGGATCAATATCTGATGGATCGTATTTAATCCTTATTTGAAAATTAGCAGGAGTTACAGCTTGATCATCTGGTTCTATTATTCTCATCTTCGGTGGGATATTGTATCTACTTAAACCACCCATGCAACCGCCTAATATCAAAAACACAGCAGGGATAATTTGCAATATCCATTGGAAGAAAAATGAACCTAAAAATGGTGTAAATAATAATAGAAGAACCCACACTAGAAAACTTGGAATTAGGATTATTAATCCCCATTTAAGGCAGAAAAAAGTTATTAGTTTAATTTTTTCCTTGTTTGATAAACTGAAATAATCTATTTTCTTTTTGTCCTTCTTTCTTAGCTTAAGCTTTTCCAACTGCAATTTCATCATTAATCACTTACAATATATTTGAAAAGGGCAAAGGAGTAATAAAACATTAATAGCGTTATATGAATTCCTAAGAAGGACCACACAGATATTAGCTCTTCCTCAAAACCCAAAATTACAACAGCATTAGGATTTAATGAGTAGACAAGCAATGTCACTGCCCCAACAAGTAATGCTACACTAAAAGCTAGCGCTGCCATCATTTTTAAAATGATAAAACTGAATAATGAATCAGGTTTTTGCTTGGATTCAGGAGGTTTCTCTATTTCTGGAGGTCTTACGCCTACAATTGGTCTTTTCACTTCAATCTAAACTCTTTATTTTCAATCTTGTTGTTATATATTTCGATTTCTATAATTGTAAGGGTTAATCTTTCTTCATTTTTTTGTTAGAAACAGAATCACCATTTTGTGATAGAATTATCCTTCCATCCTCTTCAGAGATAGCAATTTTCTGTTGGACTTCTAATTTTTCAAGTATATGTCTTGGTAACTGGAGTCCCCCATATCTGTCAAGGTATACTTGATGTATGTCACTAATAGTTTTTAGATCTGCAGTAGGAGAATATCCGGATATCCTTCCATCGACAATTTGGATCAATCTATCCGTCGCCTTAGCTACATCAAAATCATGCGTAACCATTATGGCCGTGATTCCTCGAGTATCATTAAGGTGCTTAAAGTAGCGAAGTAACTCTCCTGCTGTTTTTGAGTCTAATTCACCTGTTGGCTCATCAGCTAGAAGTAGTAAAGGTTTGTGTGCTAACGCACAAGCAAGGCCCACTCTTTGGACTTCACCACCGGAAAGCTGTTTGGGTTTATGATTCATTCTATGATCCATGCCAACTTCTGCAAGCATTTCCTTAGCTTCCTTTCTTCTCTGTTCTCTAGGAATTCCTAGAAGACGCAATGGAATTTCAACATTCTCAAGAGCAGAAATTTCCCAAATTAAGTTTCTGTTAGGGATTTGCCACAAAGTACCAACGCTGAAACGTCTGTAAATACTTCTGTCTGTCTCTGTATATTGATCTAATCTAAAATCACCTACTCTTAAGTATCCAGCAGAAGGTTCAGTCATACCTGCTAGCAGTAGCAGAAGCGTTGTTTTTCCGCTTCCTGATGGTCCAATTATTGAGATAAATTCACCTTGCTCAATATTAAGTTCTACTCCTCTTAAAGCTGGGACTCTCAAATTTGATTCTTTGGGATGGTAAATTTTGATTAAGTCTCGTATTTCTATGAACGACATATTATCACCTAGGCTGATTGCCTCAACTCCGTTCCAATTTCCTCCTTAGAAGAACTAAATGTTGGAATAGTAGCTCCTATGAATGCAGTAAGTAGTAAGGCACCAGTTGCTATTAAGAGCTGTACGACTGGGAATGCCATCGAATATGGGGGGATTGTTCGATTAATTGTTAATACTCCCATAAGCATTGTTGATGTTATATAGCCTACTACTAAACCACAAATTGTAGTAAACAATAAAAGGACAATATAAACAGCTAAGTAGTATTTGAGCAGCTGATTCGTTGAAATACCAATGGCTTTCATTGTTGCTAACTCTCTAGCTTTGTCTATTAATTGAATAGATGCAAATAATGCAAGAATGATGACATTTATTGCAAATGACATGATTAATGTGGAATTAATTGCGGAAAAGAGAATAGACGAACGAGGACTATCTGGTCGGACAAATATTTCATCTTCTACATTCGATACAGTTCCACCAGTAAGTGAAAGAACTCTTTCAGTAACATCAGCAAGTGCATAACTTGAATTACCATTTATGAACAGATAATCAATTACATCAAATGGTGCTAGCTGAATATAATTCATAAACTCGATACTTGCAACAAAATGATAGAAGATTGATCTAACATTTCCCAAGTTTAATTCATTAACAAGTACTGGCCAATAATTATAACTGTCGACAACTGAAACAGATATATTTTCATAGAAAAAGGGAGAGCCAATTATTTCCCTCATACTCTCATTATAAGCTCTATATGTGATACTAATTTCATCTCCAATTTTTTGATTTAACGTATCAAGCTCATCCTTTTGCACAAGAACTTTAAGAGGATTATCCAATTGAGCAATTAAATCTCCTAAAGGTTTACTAGCGAAGTCTTTTCTAAAAAAAGCCGTCTTTTCATATTCCGTTGCATTTATCGTTAGGACAGAATACGTTATGGAAAGATCTCCTTGAACATCTCTAAGATTAACAAATCGCACAATAGTTGATGATTCAACTTCAGGAAGAGCATCAACCTCACCTTTCAGATATGTATTATCAATAGGAAAACCACGAATAACTATATCTGCTCCTAAATCGTAGTATGCACCTTCTGTATTATAGTTTTGATAAGTTGATGGGATAACTATGGAACTAACTACCAAGGAGAAAGATAGAGTCAAGATAATTGATGATCTAACAAAACTTTTCTGGTATCTTGAGATTTCTCTTACACTTAGAGAGATGATATCGGCTTTAAAAAAAGTACTTATTTTCACAATAATCTTAGAGAATAATGGAAGTAATCGTTGCATGAAGAGTATTGAGCCAAACAGTACTAGAATTGTTGCTGGAATGCCTACATATTTTGCTGTCAAATCTTGAAAGTCTGTTAAATTTGGCAACTTGTAAATAATCCATATTACGACACCAAATACAATCAATATTATATCAACAAAATATTTGTAGTATTTCGGAAGAGATTTCTCAACTCGTCCATAATCATCTATACTTCTCTTTTTTAGAAGTGTAATCGTGTTTAATATTTGAATTAATAGAATCACCCCTATACTACCTATCAAAGCTACATAAACAGAAGATAAATCAATTTGAAGTGGAATAGTTGTATTTGAAAATGTTAAAAATCCTGAACTTTTTGTAAGGATAGCTGAAATGGGAACTCCCACTAGAACGCCAAATACTAAGGATATTCCACCAATTATCACTGATTCCAATGCTAAATATGAACCTATTTCGCTTCGTTTCGCTCCCCTTTCTGTAAGAATTGTAAGTTGTTGATCACGTTTCTTCCTTACTAAATTAGCTGCATATAAAGTAAGAATGATAGTTAAAGCAATAATTGGTGATAAGAAGGAATACATAAATGTTTGATACAGATTATATTCACTCTGGAAATTTTCTAATAAATCAACTAAATAAGAATTAATTCTAACCATTGTGTAGGATCCAAGTAGTAAATACCATTCTTTCAACTCCACACCAATTAATTTGATCGTATTAATTTCATCATCTAAATGAAATGCATCAATTGCTGTAACGTCATAAAACAAGTCCTCGTTAATGGTAGCTAGACCATAAGTCATTACAATTGATTGAAGAATTTCAGCTCCCTCTATCCACCATGTTACCGCTGCTGCTCGCACATCTAGTTCTAAAATGTATTCCAGAGGGATCCCTACATTAGATCCCAGAACATTATAATCAGTTATTTCATCTAAGAAAACTATGCCTGATACATTTACTGTAGTATAAGCATCAGGAACATGCAGAGAAGCATCTTTTGTAAGTGAAATTGGGATGTATAAATTCATTGAACTATTTACACGAATAGAAGAATGATTATAATAATCGTAAGAAACAACTGCTAATATTTCATAAGGATTTTCAGGAGCTCTGCCTATAGCAATATTATTTGAGAGATAAGTTCTTAATTTGCCTTCCGTACCTATCAAAGGTATATTTGGTAAAATTGTTTCATTCGTAATTGGATCAAACGTTCGCGTGAACATACCTCTCTTGAAGAACAAATCTCTCTGTAAAACTCGGTCTGACATATTTATGTAATTTAGAGCAATATCAGCAATTCTATCAAAATTATTGTATTGATGGAAACTTTGTTGTATGAATGTTGACTCTACTTGAACTTGAATGTATGTCCTTGGTTCGTCAGCGAGAAATAAGTTGAAAGCTTGAAATTGATAAGAATAAACAAAGAACACATATTGTGTGATGACAGCAACTGCTAAAGTGATACCAATCGCTGAAATTAACCCGTATTTCCAACCCGCTTTAAACAAAGGCTTGAATAGATGCAAACCAGGAAGGAAAATCAATAGAATGAGGTCAAAGATTGGGAGAAGGAATATTGCTATTGGGACAACAATTAAGCTTAGAATTTTCCAGAAAATATTGAATGGATCTTCTTCTGCCTTCTTTGAGAAAGAAGTAATAAAACTGAAATATGTCCGCGTTATAATGAAAAGATTTTGAACTACAGGATTACGGGAAACACTTTTCTGTGAACTGTTATTCATTATCCGAAGGAACTTACAGACATCTATAAGCCTTTTTCTTTGTCCAGATGAATTGTCCTTAACTTGTGCATTTTTATTCTCATTTAAAGGTGCTAAAAATACAAAAATGAAATATTTTCTTTTTGCCGACAATTCGAATAATTCGAATGATACGAAAAGTTCAAATATTCGAATAGTTCAGATGTTGTCTGGATAATATTTGTTGTGGTGAATATGGACAAATTTGAAAGACTGGCACGTGAGGCAATCAAGGAAAGTGACAGCATTTCGTATACACCTCAAGATCCGTTTGTTTCTTTCGGATTTGAAATAAATCCGTTCTTAGAGATATCCCTAGCAGATCTGGAATCTGAAGTATTCATTGAACCACGTTTCAAGCAAGTAATTCGCTACATCAACAAAGTCCATAATAGTTTCACACAGAGTTTAGAAAAAAATCGCAACAACAATGATGGGGTAATAATGGATGGTGTTTTATTTGGTTCTAGTCAATCGGGCATTAGTACTTTGATATCTCTTGTTCATCAGTACATTGTTAAGACCTCCAAAAAGCTCCGAAACACAGTTTTTATTGATGCTAAAGACCTAGTTGAATTTACCGATCAACAATATTCTATTGCTAAATCCATTCAAAATTTTAGAAACATACTTGGTGAATCTGATTCAGGGGGGGAATCTCTATCACTCATTATTATTGACCACGCAGATTTCCTGGTTGAATTTTTTGAAGATTTCCGGTATGCAATGGAAAGAGATTTTCAAAACACGCCAATCGTTTTTATTTTCTCACATTCAGGATGGACTCGATTAAAGAATAGTTTGGCGTATTCTAATTATGATTTAATTAACCACATAGTTCCTAGTGAAAGAATTAATTCATTGACTGAAGAAGAGATCCTTGAAATTCTTGTTTTAAAGCTATCAAAGAACAAACAGGTGCAACGGCCATTCTCTTTTGAGATTCTTATTGATATAGCTAACAAATCTAGTGGAAGTTTAATAAATGCCATTAAAATCTGTTCTAGAGTATGTGAAGATTGTTATTATAATGGTATAGACATTGCTTCAAAATCGCTTGTTAATGATGTTAGTTCATTTTTAGGTATAAATTTGAACAAAGATTTTTACGACCTTGTTACGCTTAATGATAATACTCAAACATTCATTTTAGCTCTCATATCCATGAAATCTATTGCCTATGACCACGGTATTACTTATGATGACATTATTAATAACTTAGGTATTCAAAAAACATCTGCATCTCATCATCTTAAACAGTTGCAGGAGAAGCGTTATCTACTTAAAAAGACCGTTAGCAGAAAAGCTCACTATCGTTTAAGAGAAGAGCTAAAAACAGCCGCAGATGCACATTTGATTACTCGTTTTGAACAGAAAGAGGTTCATGTTAGTCTTGAAAACATTGTTGATTTAATTTAGTAATTAATCATAAAAGAGTGGTCAGCAATTTTCTTAACAGAGGTACTCATCCCGGGCTCAAATCCAACTATTGCGGTTTCTTTCCCTTTTTCTTTTATTTTCAATAGAATCGGTGCTGCTCGTGCATGTCTAGATGCGATTATAACGGTATCTATCTTTCTACTTTCCATTAATATATCCATTACTTCAATTGACATAGATAAATAAATGTCATGAGGAGATACAATAGGTTCATATCCGCTATTGGCTATAGCTTTGATCAGTTTTTCCCCAGCATACTCATTGAGTATTACTTTCTTAACAATAGGTTTTCCCAATTCTCTGACTATCTCATCAATTTCTTCAAGTTTAATTTGTCTGTCCTTAATTTTTCTGAGAAAATTCGGTCCATCTACAATAATTGCAGTGTTTTTCTCTCCAGAAATTCTTTCCTTGAACGCTTGAAGATAAGGACTACTTTGAATCCTATCAATAATTTTTTCTATTAATTTCCTTTCTTCTTGAGTTTCCGTATCAGAATCTTTCATTAGGATCGGATCCCATATAAAATAAATGAAAAAAGAAGGTATATAATTTTATTCTTTTGTAGCTTCTTCTTTTTCTGTAGGTTCTTCAAGAGTCAATGGAGGAGTTAATAATGCTGTAGATTCTATCAATTTTTTACCGTCAACAATATTTTGCTTGATATATCCAAAATAATCAAGTTCGTAAATATATTTTGATGCAACTTCATGACTTATGTTCAAGATTTTTGATAATTCTTCCTGAATCAAAGGTCTTTGAAAGTCATTTAGAATATAGAGGACACGATATTTTGGATCGGTATTCAGAAATGCTTCTACAGATTTTAGAATCTTTTTGGTTTGATCTATTTTCTTCTGTAGTTTCTGAACATTAAGCTCATATTGATACTTTTCTTCAGAGGACATCGTACCTTGTTTTTCCATAATTTCTAGGGTGTTCTTGGTAGCATTTAGCTCTTTGTTTGCTTCATCAAACTTCGCTCGTAAATCTTGTATTATTTCATCATTATCAAGCAACGATTGTTCTAAACTCTCCTTTTCAATAGTTGCCTTTTCAGCCATTTCACGAATATCTTTCATTTCTGATTCTTTCTCTGCAAATTGCATCATAAGTTCATCTGATTGTGTCTTAAGGGTGTGAGCTTCCTGTTCTTTTGAGCTAATTTCTTGTTGTATCTCAACCATCGTTTCAGCAAGTCTTTCCATATCTGTGTCTTTTTCGTGTAACTGTTTCCTTAAGGTTTCAATTTGAGCGCTATCCTCTTGCTTTTCATCAGCTTGTTCTTGAATAGAAGTCATCTGTTGTTTTAGAGCGCTAATCTGTGTGGATTTTTGCTGGATGTCTATTTTCTGATTTCTTACAGTATCCTCATGTTCAGCTATCTGATTTCTAAGGTTAAAATTAGTTTGACGCGATTTATCCAATTGCTTCTGTAGATCATCGAATAGTTTATCTTCTTTTGTCACTGCTTCGGAAGACATGGAGCGTAATTTAGTTTCCATTTCTTCAACATGTTTAGCCATTACATCTCTTTCAATTTTAATCCTGTTAAACTCAGATTGAAGATTATTTTTCTCTAAACTTAATTGATGAACCAACCTGTCTTTTTCTACAATCACTTGATCTCTTCCTTCAATGATTGTTTGATCCACACCAACGGTGGTTGCACGTTTAGATAACTCCTCTATCTGCTGGTCTTTGCTAATTAAAACAGTTTGAAGATCAGTGATTTCATTCTGTATAGTAATGGTTTCAGCTTTGTAATTACCTAAAGCATCACTCATTTCATCAATTTTCACAGAATCGTCTTGGATTCTTGATTCTAGTCTAGGTATTTTGCTTGCTTCTTTTTTGAATTTATCTAGCTCATCTAACATTTCTTTTGTTATCATACCTGCATCTACAAAGCCTTGCTCAATACCTTGTCTGATCTTTGATGTACTTTCAGTTACAACGGTAAGATGTATATCTCGAAAGAGGCTTACATAACTACTTTTGAAATTGCGTATAATATTGTCCACTTCAGAAACAGAGTATTGTGCTTTACCGGGAGCGAGAGAATTACTCTTTATTTCCTCTGCTCTAGCCTTGGTTTGCTCCTCTGAGGAATTTCGAACGATTCTCATATCTCCTAGAAATTTCTTAATTAGTGACCGCACTATACTGAATGGACTATCAGATTCTACTGCCATTTGCTCCAGCTCTATCCTTTATGTTATATAAGACAAAAGATATTTGAATATAAATGAATTTCGTCAGTCCGACTCACAAATCATCTTCATTTATTGAAAAAAATTTCATTCAATTATTAATGAAAGATTGAACATCGCATCTCTATATTCATCTATTTCTTGCAAGAAGCCTGATAGATGATTATAAGATACAATTGGAATTTCAGAGTAGAATTGAAGATTGTATTCCCTCCATGAAATAATCATAGGAAAGAGGAATATTTTTCTTTTTATTGGCAATGTTAGATTTGACATTAAATCCTCCGATATTATAGGGAATTGTTCAAATAAAATTTCAACTCTTTCTTTCTGTTTCTCAGCTGAATTCTTCAGAAAGCTAGAAGATCCTGTATTGTGATGTTTACAATCAATTGCAAACAAATATGGGAATTTGAATGCTAATAGATCAATTTCGTATTTTGTAAACTCATCTTTGAATCTAAAATTTGTCAGAACAGAATAGTTGTTCTCATCAAAGATTGTACTCATTATATGTTCAAAACCCTTCCAATCCAGTTTTTCCAGAATTAGCGAAGCATTTTTTCCTTGTTTTAATAATGTATAAATTATCCTTCCTTTCTCATTTTCACTAAACTCTGTTTTATTAAAAAACTCATCTGAAGAATAATTTATTGATTGAAGTATCATCTGGCATTTAAATATCTCACTTTGTGATAATTTTGGCATATTGAAATTATTTTTTTGTAAAACGCGATTTAAAATTACTCGAGTTACAGTATCAAGCTTCAAATTAAACCCTCAAAGAAGTAAAGAAGAATTATTATGGTTTAGCAGATTTCACTCTTTGGATAATAATTTCCCTTGTTAATTGTTCTATTGGTTGTGCAACTTTTTGAACACTTAAAGGTCTTGCACCTCTCTGCAATCTCCCATATTCATCCAGTTTGGATTTGATATCTGGGCTACGGAGTAATGTCATAAGCTCGTTCCTAGCTTGGAGACAGGAGGTTTCAATTACCCTCATGTAAGCATCACCTTTATTTGAAGCTAATTTTTTCTCCACTAACATATCAAGGAACCTATCTGTAGGAGTTCTATTTTCTGCTGGCATATCTATTTTATTTAATACTATTATGAATGGTAATGATTTACCTAAAGCATCTCCTTTCAAAGAAATTAGTTCGGCTAGACTTTCGACATTATCATCCCACATATTTAAGCTTGGATCAAACATAAAAATTAAGCCATCTGCTCCTTCAAGAACAACCTTTCTTTGTATATAGTGCCTTTTCTGTCCAGCAACTGTCCACACTTGATAACGAAGTTTCGGAACGCTAACTCCTTGGCCTTTAGGTAACTCAAAAGTGCTTTGATCATAAAATATAGTTCTCCCACTGGGGTCATCAATTTTCTTTAATGATGAATAAATAGTTTCAGGATCTTCAACTTTTCTTAGTACGTTATATACAGTAAGCATACTTGTTTTTCCAGCTAAAGAAGGTCCGTATATTACCAGTTTAAGGTAAGGAACTCCAGAACCATCAACCTTGAAGATATCTTTGATAGTTAATTTTCCTGACATCGTTTTTCTTGCCACCAATAGTTTGTTTTTTCGAATTAAGATTTTAATTTATAAAATCTTTTCGAGTGTGAAGTCTAATTCTTTATGTTTTGGAAATCTATTAAATCTTACTATGGTCTCAACCATATTTTTATAAAAAAAAGGACGAAAATACGATTTTTTTGAATAACTGATTACACGCCTTGATTGTGGAGCTCAGACAAGCTTTTTTCATCTCTGTGCAGAGATACAGCAAGCTCAGCAATAATACCATCAAGAAAAGCTAAAGCAGCTTGCTCAAAAGCAGTTCCTTCAGGAGCTAAAGTGCTGTCTAATCCTTTACTTCTTCGATTTAAATCGGATTTTGTTCTTCCCTTTAATTTCACTGTAACGTCCCCTAATCTTCCAATCAAGCTTTGTGGATAACTAGTTAAGACAATTACAAATGGGTTATAAATCAAATAGGTTTCCAACATTGCTTTAACAATAGGTGTGGTTCCAGAACCACTTACTACAATTATACTATCTTCCTCTTTTAATCTTGGAACAGATCTAGTATTTGTAATAAAACGACATTCTACACCAAAATGTTCGAGCCTTGTTTGAAACATTTGACCAACCATTGCGCTTCGACCACTTGCAAGGATATAGATCCTTTTCTTGTTTTGAATATCGGATAATAGTCTATCTCTAACTTGTTGAACATATTCATAATGTTCCATCATATGTTGAATATTAGTTTGAAGATTCTCAACCATGAGCTGCATAGCTAAGATAATTGCAGAATGTTCAGTTTGCTGATTTGCTAAATTCTTGATGCGTTCATCATAAGCTAGAGAGCGAACGGACTTATTTTTCCCAGAATTATTCTCTTTTTCTTTTTTGTTCATTTTTACCCCACAGATCAGATGTAATTTTTATTAAAATTTACTATGAATTGAAGCTAATTTATCATGTTAAGATGTCTATGTGCTGAAGCTTTTAGTTGCTTAAAAATTTCTCGGTAAGCAGCGAAATACCATAAATAAAATTATAAACAATAAATCAAGAATTAAAGTGGATTAATTTGAAACTTTTAGACAAGCTAAAGAAAAACTACAGAATAGTATCAATCTGTATACTAATTTTTTGGATTCTAATAGTTTCAATAAATATGAATAAGATTCTTAATTTGAACGATTTTATTGCAGATGAAAGTTCTAGTTTAATATCATCTGGAGATATTCAAGAAGCAGACCAAGGTGCAGACATCTTGGGTCGATTTAGTGAGGATAATAGTAGTTTCCAGATAATTATTCACAATCCAAATGGTACAATTTTAACAGATGAAATGAGAACAACTATTACGAGCATTATTAACAATATAACTAGTAATCCAAAGATTGGTCCTTATCTTTCCTCTAAATTACCATATTCATCGCTTTTTGATGATGCAGATAATATGTTAAGAACAATTTTCAGTTTGCAATGGTTTGCAACACAACTTTCGTTTTCTTCAGTTCATTATATTTGGGGAGGTATTGATTATTTTTCCACTCTCTGGCTAGAACGTTTCAACATCTCTTCAGACGTCAGTATAGCAACAGATACAACTGTTTTTCTAACAAAAGATTATCTAAATACTTTGTTGGATTCATATAATGAATCTAGATATTTACAAAATGCTTATGATTTCTTTGATTTATTAGCAGAAAGTTTCAAAGTATCCGCAAATATCACACTTCCAATAACCTCACAAGATGTACTAAATCTATGTAAGGCCATCATAGTCACTAATGATACACTTTTTAGATCCTACGTAGAGGATCCAAGATATCTGCAGTTATTGCTATTTGTTTCTGAAGATTTTAATGAGACGAGATGGGATGAAAGTGAATATACTTACCAGCAAATTACAAAATTCCTGTTTAACACTACAGATAGTTTTAATGTTAATTTCGTAAAAGAAGTGTATGCTGATGGTGATATTGAGGGTTTTGTGAATGCAAAAAATAAATATCTAATGGATGTTCTCAAGAGAGAAGTGGAGCTACCTCCTATACCATTAGGAATAGTTGAAACATTCTTGAAACAATATACTAACTACAAAAATGAATCATCTCTAGTTGACACAACATTGATTACATTTAGAATGTCGTTAAGTCATAGAAACGAAATAGGAAAAGAAGCTTATATTGAACTTCTTGATTTTATGGAAGATTTGCAAGCGAATTATGATGACTTAAAACTATATGTAACAGGAATTAATCTATTCATAGTAGAGCTTTCACTAGATTATATGGAACAACTTCAAAAAACCGATATAATCATAATTGTCACGATAATTATAATTCTAGTTTTAGTTTACAGATCACCTATTTTACCAATAATCCAGGTGTTCGTATTGGGAATAGCATTCAGTATCTCAAGGTTGTTATTCATTTTAATTGGCAATATGGTCGGAGGTCTATCGAGTACAAGTTTACTTCTATTAAGTGTCAGCGTACTTGGAGCTACAACTGATTATTGCGTATTCCTCATGGGAGATTATTTGATCCACATTAAACAAGGAAAAAGCAGAATAGATGCTTTGAAGAAGACTTTAAGGAGAACATCTAAAAGCATCATTATATCGGCTATTTCTCTGACTGTAGGGTTTGGAGCTTTCATTTTAAGTCGATATTCAATTATGACTGGAATGGGTTTTGGTGGTGCTATTGGCTTTTTTACAAGCATGGTTGTTTCCCTAACAGTTGTTCCAGCGATTCTTCTTCTAATAAATCCAAAGTATCTCACTAAATGGAAATTATCTCTAAAGAGAATAAAGAAACCAAAGTTTTCAGTAATTAATGGTGTGAAAAAAGCAGTCAATAATCCAAGAAAGGTATTAGCTGTTGCATTTGGTTTAGCTATAATAGGAACTGGGGTTTTTCTTTTAGTTCCTACTGATTATGCACAGATTTCAACCGCACCACAGTCTTATCAGAGTAGACAAGGTATAGATGCTTTGAACCATTATATGGGACCTGAATTTACTAGTCAAATAGTAATATTGTTCCACACTCCAGAAGGAGAAGGTTTCATTCGAGATAATCAGAGTTTAAATTATGAATCTATTAATGTTGTTCTTGAATTAGTAGAAATGGTATTAGCAGAAATTAATTTTTCACGGGTTATAGGATTAAGTCATCCTATTGGTGATCCATACACAACGAGTAATGAGAACAGCTCTTATTTCTTAGCAGAGGAAATCCAAATTCTGATGAAGAACTTTGTACTTCCCGATGTAACATATGGAACACTTATCCTTGGTTCTAGTTTTGAAGAAGGAGATAGAAGGTTAGATATACAGATAGAGAGAGCTAGAGAGATAATAATCGAACAAAAGCAAGAGAGAGATATCGAAGATTGGGATATTTATTTAACTGGTTTTGCACCTATTCTTTACGATTCAAAAGTGGGCATAACGGATGATTTTCTCCTCATTATTGTGATAGCGTCACTAACCATTATTATCCTTCTCTATATCTTTATGAAAAACATTCTTATGGCACTTAGAGTGTTAGTAACAATATTAATTTCACTAGGAATTAGTCTAGGTTTCTTAGGGGGAGTTGGTTATTTCTTCTTGGGAGGATCCATATATTGGATTGTTCCTCTACTTCTATATACAGTATTAATCGCTCTAGGGTTAGACTTTGATGTTTTATTCTTAGGAATTTTCAATGATCTCAATAGAGAGGATAAAAACGTGAGTAAGAACATAGTTGATGCGGTGGATCAAACAATGAGTAGTATTTCCGTTGCAGGTATAATCATGGCTGCAACTTACCTTACATTGGTTTTTACATCATCAATTCATATGAAACAAATAGGATTAGGACTAGGTATTGGAATTCTCGTAGATGTATTTGTATCAAGATTATTTATTGTACCATCTGCAATTGTTATTACAGTTAAAACAACAATATTCAGTAGAAGGAAGAAAAATAAAAAGGAGAGTAGTATAGATGAAAAATAAGATATTAACTTGGATCACTATTTTATTCATTATTTTGCCTACTGCTCCAAAGGTATTAGCTGAAGCAAGAGATGATTTTCGAAGTATAAGTTTTGATGGGAAAGGTTACTTATTTAGGTATGATATTGTTCAGGGTGACAATTTAGATAACGTTTTTTCAGATATGGGTTTTAACATTAAGGGAGAACTCTCAAATGCTGAATTACATGTTATATTGAAGGATAGAAAAACTGTAATTCAAGATGTTTATCTCATTGAAAAGGATAAATTTGTACCAATGTATGTAACACTATTTGCGGTAGAAACTCATGTCCTCCTTAAAGAGTCAATTGAGATAATAGTTGACTCAACAAGTGGTATTATCTTAGATTTAATTGATTTTAACTTCCAACCGGTCGGGGAAGAAATCATTAATGTTGTACTCCCAGCAGGAACAAGTATAGTGGTCCCCAAAATATTTACTAACATAACTAGACCAAATTTCGGTAGTATGGTAAAGAATCTAGACATATTTGATTTCTTACCAATTGTTTTGGACTACGATTATACAAGGTTTGAAGCGGAATTTACAGCTTTGGTTTTAGATCAGACATTTTCAGTAAATGTATTTAATCAAGGTTATGATGATTTTACAGTGTCTCTAGAAGCAAATATCGAACCAGCAGTTTCGATGAAAGCTTCTTGGAATAAAGAGAGTGGGATACTAGAATCATTTTCCTCGCATATTACTTTTGGGAATGAATCAACCACATTAATTCTCACATTAAAGGATTATGAAGAGATTAGTTCACCAATAGATATTCCAGTTATTGGGTTTTTCATAAATAACAGTCAAGCTGATTTTGAATTATATAGAAATCAAAGCATAACAGAAGACCTATTAAGAGATTGGGCAATTTGGGTCAAGCAGCTAAATCAAACCGTAGGGATACAATATGCTCTATACGAATCAGGTTTAGATTTTGATTGGAACATGCGAATCTACGATTCAATAAATCATATGTACACGACGAACACACCTATTCATAAATCTTGGACAGCACTTATGCCTCCGATTCTTCTACCTTTGTGGGAAAGATTTGAAGGTAATATTATTCTGGTTCAAGAAGTCTTCACTCAGCTTGAAGATAAGTTAAACGGATATCAATTTGAACTAAAGGGGGTCACTGATACACTGTATACAATTGAGAAAGCTAAACTTGATATTGAATATCAGCTTTTAGAGAATGTACATAATGTAATTTGGGATTTATCAATCAAATACCAAGGAAATAACACACAAACAGTTATTCCACGTGTTTATGTTAATGAAGTTTATTTGAATACAACTGGATGGTTAGCTTATTCTGATGAAGGACTATTGAAAGGTTTTTCACATTCTTATCAAGAGCATTTTCATTCTTATTATGACCCTGAGGAGACAGATAAGGGAAACAACTATTTCTTTGAATATTTAATAGAATCTAATGTTCTTAATTTAACAATTCCTTCTTTTCAACCAGATCTGAATAATACCAGTTTCTCCAATATTGTGCAGATAGTTTTTTATGTTCTTTTAGTCTATTTTATTTGGAGAAAAAGGCGTCAAAAAAGTGAATTCATGTGAGTTCCCCACAAAGTTCTGTTAAAAGGTATATCGTAGATACAAACTTCTTCATTAGTGGTTTTGAGAAAAATCCCTCTGATTTTAACCTGTTTCTAAAAATAATGACAGACATGAAAATTGAGCTCTATGTAACTAACTTAATTCTTCAAGAAATCAGGTGGTACTTAAGAAGGAGGATAAAACCTCCAGTTAAAATCGAAAAAGTATTAATCAAAGATATACGCAAATATAAAGAAAATTTAGGTAATAATTCGGTAAAATCACCTCAGATGAACGATTTATCTAACATCCTTGCAGCAAAAAAATTAATTGGAACAGTAGTAACAAGTGATTTAAAACTAGTTAAATTCTGTGAACTTGAAAACATACCAGTTCTTATTAGTTCATCTTTTGTTTTTCTTCTGAAAACTACATGCAAAGATCCTGACAACGAAAAGCTACTCAATAAGATTTATGACACTATTCTTTCAGATGAAATTCGTCACTCAGTAGAGACGAGACAAACATATGACCCAGTAACAAGAATAAAAAAAATCCAAGAGCATGCAATAAATGTTTTGCAAAATATTAGTGAAACAAAAAAAGTTCCATCGGAGAAACCCTCATCCGATTATCATCTTTTAGAAGAAGAAAACAGTCTAATTGATCTCATGAATGAGATTGAATTTGAATTTCCAAATTATCTAGAACAATTAGAAAAAGGTAGTTTAGAAGGACTTTACTATGAATTGGAAGAAGCTTACACAGCTTTATCTGATTTATCACTTGAGCTTAGAATTGCTCTGGTTGATAAAAAAAGTTATACTGAGGAACTAGCCATACGTTTGAAGGCTAGAATATTATTTCTCCTTAGTATTGTAGAATTTACTTTACTTGATTTTGATAAATTGGAAAGTCATTTGAATACAATAACAGAGATTTCAACTATCTTTCCTTCACTAGTTGCTGATATCTTTATGGATTTACATTTTCTTCGAATGGTTTACTTCTTGCTTTCTAATAATCATGAAAGATTAAAAAGCTACTATTCTGAGAAATTTCTCTTATTATGCGAAAAACAAAATCGTATAGATTTATTTGGTTTAACAAGAGCAGTGATTCTAGCTTCAACTATTATGGAAAGTGGACTAATCGATAAGAAAGCTTCTATTGATGGAAAAGAAGAGATTTCTTTACTAATTCAGATAGGGTATATATTACTTCAAAGAGAGGAGTTCGAGCACGCTCTTCTAATTCTTTTGCAATCACATTATCTAGCTATCAATCTTAAAGAGGTTGTACTAGCGAAAGACACTCTAGAACTCCTTGTAATTTTGCACCATTCAATTAAGGAAACATGTACTGAAGAGATTTATCAAGGTATTGAAGATTTGAAGGAGATGGGAATTTATGATTTACCAGTTATTACACCCTCAAATATGAACGAATTGAGAAGATTAACAACTCAAGAGTTTGTATCCGTAGATCAACTTTCAGTTATTTTACAGGATTGGTTTTACATTTACAGTAGTGGGACAATTGTTAAACAAAGTCAAGTTCAAACATATTTACTTCTGAAAAACCCATATTTTTCACCCAGAATTGCTATACTTTTAGGAAATCCTCTATCGAGTTACGATGTGTTTCCAGGAAGACAAATAAAGATATTTGAGGGTAAAATAAAATCAATTATCCCAAAAGAATCTACGATAAATGGCTATGCAATTGATTTATTATTAGAAGTAGAAGAAAAAGATGTAAAATTCATCTTTAGAGGATCATTTGGAATGAAAATTATTCTTTAATTGCAGATTTCCATTTTTGAATAATTTCCACCAGTTCTTGTGTTTCTATTGGATATTTTTTAATTTTATCGACATGTTGACTCATTTCATGAGTTACGAGTGTCGAGAGAGCACCCATTTCCATTAATGCGTCCCTTGCTTTAGCAAATGCGTCAAGTAATTCTTCCCTACTTCCCCCTACATAAACAACAGAAAGAAGATTCTCATAGATTTGTTCGGGAGCAAGACTTCCCCAATTTTGAGTAATATCTGTCATTTCTGCAAAATCAGAGGAGATGATTACATACCCTTGACCAACTTTCTTTATATTTTCTTGCTGAACTAATCTAAACAAAGATCTATTTATTGTAGGGACTTCTGGATTTAATTGTTGCATTATATGTTCTTCACTCAATGGCATTTTAGATTTGAGAAGCACGCCCAATATTTGTTGTTCAATGGTTCCTTGGGAACTACTATGTTTGACTAAGTCTTGAAGCGAACGAACAAAAACATCATTTGTAGGTTTCCTATAGTATGCCATGATCTTTTCCACAAACTCATTCACTTTGTTTCCTACAACTGAGGTTGAGACTTCCTGAGCTGGAAAAGATGATTCTTGAGGTATAGGAGCTTCCTTCAATTTCTTTATCTCAAGCTCTTTTTGTTGAAGTAATTTAGTGAGTTCGTGTTCACGATCTTTTCTAGATTTTTTATCTTCTTCATGGTAATAACGCTGCTCTTCTAAACGCTTAGAATATTCTTCGAGTTCAGAATCTTTCTGATTAATAATCTCCTTAATCTCAAGAATTTGAGCTTCGAGTTCTTCTATTTTAGCACTTTGATTAGCGATATTTTGTTGCAACTGTGTTATGAACTGTTGTTGTGCCTGATCACGTAATTTTGCTTTTCTTGGATCATCAGTTGAGTTTTCATCATCAAATGGGTTATGAACCATCATTATACACCTTATACAAATAATCATAAAGTAACAAATAAAGGTATTTATTCATAAATGAAATTTTGAAAATAATTATTCAAGAGATAGAAAATCTTTAGTCTTTTAATCCAAGAATTTCTTTCAAAATAATCTCAAAAGCTTCAGTATTCTTCTGAATAGTAACATAAGGCCAGAGTTCATTTTCGGTACTCATCATATAATCAGCCAAAGCCATTACATCTCCTACACCATACCCCAGCTCTTTCTTGTTTCTTGCAAGGAAATTGTCAAAGTTTCTCAGAAGAACATCTTCCTTTGCTTTTGCTCCTGTTGTTTCTGCAATCCTATCAGCGTTATTTAGACGGTTATACCTTGTTTTCATAGATGTGTGAAAAGATATTACGAAAACGTTATCATCTCCATAATGTTTCTTAAGGACTTCAATTTCAGAAACTGCACGTATGCCAGATAAAAATACACCAGGTATGTCATCAGTTAAAGCATCAACTTTCTCAATTAATTTTTCAGTGAAGTAACTATTAGAAATTTTTTTACATTCATCTGTTACTTTCTTTATATTTTCAGGTGAAAATTCTAAACCTCTTCCTGTAACCTCTTCCAATACTTCTGCTCCTGTTTCGTACAAAGGCATTTTGTATTTAGGTCCTAGTTTTTTTGCATATGTTGTTTTTCCGCTTAAGGGGAGACCTGATAGCACAATTATCTTCATTTTTACCACTTATTATTTTTGGCCAGAGAGCACACTCTCTTCACCGCTAGCCATAGCATTGCTCTGAGAGGTCTATGATAAGCTCTGGCCAAAAGGATATTTATTTAATGATATAAAAATCTTATTTAAGTAGAAAATTAGAGGAGTCGTTTTTCTCCTTCAAGTTCACGAATTTTAGTTATTTCCTGAGTAACTTCCAGAACTCCTTGATATTCCCCTTTGGAATCCCTCATCGGGAAATAGCGGATGTATATCTTTCTTCCTTCCATTTCTAACCAGAATTCAGCTTTATCTAAAGTGTTATTTTTGAAGCTTTCAATAATTTCAAGAAATGTCTTGAACTCTTTCCTAACTTCGTCTGGATTCACACCATCTTGTAGTTTCTTTATTAATTTCTTAATTGTCTCTTTATTTTCTTCTGTAGATTTTCCTACTTTCTCGTTCAAATTCATCACCATTTAATTGCGATTCTCAATACTAAAATCAAGGGTATTGGATACCTACACCCACTAATTGCCTCCATTTATCTTGTATACGTAAAGGTGTAGTTTTTTCCATGTTAAACATTATTGATTATGTGTTAAAATAGTCTTCATTAAAAAGTGGTCGAATGGAAGATTTTAAATGTCAGTAAGCTTGTGAAAAAATCGACATTTAAAGGTGAGGGCTCTCTCATGAGCGAAAACGAAAAAAATAATGCTAAGTCTACAGATGATTTAATTGAAGTCGATGTAGAGGATATTGAAGATATCACAGAAGATGAAACTAAGGAACCTGAAAAGATTGATCCTGAAGAATTAGAAATGGACAATATTAGAGAAGAATTTCGTGAGTTAATTGCGAAGAAAAAGTATGATAAAGCTGTCAAAAAATATATGAATCTTTTCAAAGAGCTTAAACAATCAAACAAGGAAAAAAACGATTACTTGAATACTGCACAAATGATTCAAGCTAATTTTGAGAATTACAAAAAAAGATCTCATAAAGATCAAGAATGGTCAAGTTTTCAAAGTAAAATGAAAATTGTTGAAAGGTTCTTATCATTCTATGATGACTTAGATAGATCAGTTACAGCATTCAATGATGATCCTGATGTCGAAAGCTTGAAAGAGGCTCTTAATCTAGTATTTAGTAATTTAAAATCAACATTTGAATCACTAAATGTTAAGACTATTGATCCTGAAAAGGAAATTTTCAACCCACAATATCACGAAGCAATTCATGTTGTTGAGAATGAAGAAGTTGAGTCTAATACAATAGTAGATGTTGTCTCAATAGGGTTCATTCTTGATGATGTTGTTATTAAACCTGCTAAAGTCGTAATTACTAAAAAATCCATTAACAATTCTGAAGGTAAATAGAAATATCCTATTTCCACTTTCATATTGTTTGGCAAAATTTTAATTAGATGTAAGATTTACTTTGTCTAATAATAGAAACCATTCTAATATTATCACTATTACATCTATCACTCAAGAAACAAAGGTAAAATCATGAATAAAGTTGGTATTGTTTCATTTGGCTCTTATATTCCACGTTATAGAATAAAAATAGAGGAGATTGCAAAAGTATGGGATGAAGATCCCATCGAAATAAAAGCTCAATCACAGATAAATAGCAAATCTGTTCCAGGACCAGATGAAGATGTAGCTACAATGGCTGTAGAATCTGCTAGAAATGCAATTAGCAGATGGAAAGGTAAAGAAAAAGATTTAGGGGCAATTTATGTAGGAAGCGAATCTCATCCCTATGTAGTTAAACCTACAGCAACCATTGTTGCAGCAGCTTTAGATGTAGAAAAATCTCTAACAGCTGCTGATTTAGAGTTCGCATGCAAAGCTGGAACTGCAGGAATGCAGATGTGCTTTGGTTTAGTGAAATCAAAAATGATTTCGCTAGGGCTGGCAATAGGAGCTGATAGTAGTCAAGGAAGACCAAGGGATCCATTGGAATATACGGTAGGAGCAGGAAGTGCAGCTTTTCTTATAGGTTCAGAGAACATTATAGCGGAACTGGAAGGAACCTATTCAGTAACTACTGATATGCCCGATTTTTGGAGAAGAGAAGGAGCAGTTTATCCTTCACATGGAGTTAGATTTACAGGACAACCTGCTTATTTCAAACATACAATTGATTCTTCAAAAGGCTTAATGGAAGAATTAGGGACAAAAACCTCTGATTACCAACATGTTATTTTCCATCAACCTAACGCTAAATTTCCTCAAGCTGTTGCTAGAATGTTAGGCTTTTCGAAAGAACAAGTTGAATTGGGTTTAATTTGCAAACAGATGGGGAATGCTTATTCAGCCTCTTCAATCTTAGGATTTGCTAATGTTCTTAACCACGCTAATCCTGGAGATCAAATACTTCTAACATCTTATGGAAGTGGAGCAGGAAGCGATTCATTTTCTTTTACAATTACAGAAGCAATAGACAATATTCGTCCATATAAATATGACACCCAATATTATCTAAACCAGTGTGAGTATATAGAATATGGAAAATATGTAAGGTTTAAGGGGATTCTGAGGTGATCAAATGGTAAAACGTAATGTGTTTATAATTGGTACAGGAATAACAGGTTTCGGAGAAAATTATGAGATTAGTGCAGGTAAACTTGCTTCAAAAGCACTAACACGTGCAATTGAGAACACTAAAATCACGAAAGAATCAGTACAAAGTACATTTATTGGATCATTGGTTTCTGGCTCAAATTCACAACCATCCATCGGAGCCAATTGTTTGAGAGAAAGTCACATAAAAACCCCTCATGTTCGAATTGAAGCAGGAAACGCTAGTGGAGCGGCAGCATTTCATCAAGCATATCTTGGAATATTGAGCGGAGTCTTTGATTGTATTGCAGTTGTAGGTGTTGAAAAACTGAGTGATTTTGTTAATGCGGGGATAGTAGAAAGAATCCTAAGTTCAACCATTGATTATCAATGGGAATTTGAGATGGGTGCAACATTAACAAGCCTTTATGCAATATTAACCAAAGCTCATATGAAGGAATTTCAAACTACTAAAGAACAACTCGCAGCAGTTCCAGTAAAAAATCACAAGAATGGAGTTAACAACCCCAATGCTCAATTCAGAAAGGAGATATCAATTGAGAGATTTCTTAATGCAAAAAGAATAGCTGAGCCCATAGGAAAATTTGATCCAGCCACTTATTGTGACGGCAGTGCTTCTGTTATTTTAGCTTCAGAAAAGTTCATACTTCAAAATAAAGATATCAGCAGCAAGGTTCCAATTTTAGGATCTAGCTACGCTTCAGACAGTTTAGCGCTACATCATCGTAAATTGTTAACTGAACTAAACGCTTCAAAAACAGCTGCGGCTACAGCTTACAAAATGGCAGATATTAAGCCAGTAGATATCAATGTTGCTGAAGTTCATGACTCATACCCTATCGGTGAAATCCTAGCTATTGAAGATCTTGGTTTCTTTAAGAAAGGTGAGGGAGGAAAAGCTGTCGAAGAAGGTTTAACTGAGCAAAATGGAAAAGTGAGTATAAATACAAGTGGTGGATTAAAAGCGAGAGGAGACCCATTTGGTGCTACTGGTATCGCTCAGATTATTGAGATAGTAGAACAAATGCGTAGAGAAGCTGGTAAACGTCAAGTTGATTCTGTAAACTATGGATTAACACAAAATGTAATGGGTACAGGAGCCCTAACTTATGTAAATATTCTGGGAGAAGAAGAGGTGAAAAAATAGTGGAACCACCCAAAATTTGGAGAGAAAAACGAGGCAAATACTTAGCAATGGGAGTTGAATGCTCAGACTGTATGATCAAACAGTTTCCTTTTACAGAGAAATGTTCAGCGTGTGGCAGCGAAAATGTGAAAGAGTACAAACTTGCTACAACAGGAAAAGTTCTACATTTCTCAACTGTTACTCAAACTACAGATGAAATGATGGGCAGCACCCCTTACTTAATTGCTATAATAGAGCTGGATGATGGTATTAAAGTTACAGGACAAATTGTTGACTGCAATCTTAACGAAGCAAAGGAAGGCATGGATGTAAGGATGGTTTTCCGAGTTCTAGCTAGAAATGGTTCGGAAGGTTTAATCCGTTATGGATACAAGTTTGCACCAATTTAGATTTTAAGTGGAAATATGTTGAAACGATTGAACTTCTAACCCAATATCTTTTATTTTCTGTTTTGCATTGTCGACTTCGTGAGCATATTGTTGCTCGTCTCCAGTAAAGATTCCATGGACACCACCGTGATATACATCCTTAACGACTATAAAACCTATACCACACCCTAGTTTTTTGTTGTCACAGTAAGTAGCGTAGAAATTTTCTTTGTTCAAATCTACGTCCAAGTTAAGTTTAGATGCAACTTTGTTTGGAAGTTGATGACTAACTATTGAATTTGAGCAAAGTGGGCATTTTGTTGAAAAGAATTTCTTCATACGTTTTTTAGCTTCTCCGAAAATAGATGAGAACCAATAACCTGACGACACTCGTAGAAGTGCATTTACTTCCATGCTCGGAATTGTACTTAACAGGTGAAGAGATGCTATTTCCACAGGTTTAGCTACTTGAAGAAGTTGCTTAAAACCTTTAATTGTTGTCTTAATCACTACAGGATTATCAAAATTTTTCTCTACAAATTCATTATCCTTTGGTAAATAAGGTTGAAGAAAACTTTTTTTCGGTTCTTTTGTTATAATGTTGAAAAACATTGCATTTGCAGTTGATGGAAACTTCTTAGTTTTCGTTCCAAAATAGTAAACAGCAAAATCCATTAATTTTGGATGTAGAGTTTCATCTGGCTCATCGACCATGAAAATCATCATTTGATTGTTGTTTGTTAAAGTTAAAACCAATGGGGGAAGAGTGGGTTTGGAAAGATATACTGATTTTATTACACCAATTCGTCTAGATGCAAAAACCTCTTCAAGTTCCATAACAGCTGTTTTAATATTTTCTGAACCCTCATGTTCTATGGGTTTAGAAACGTCATGCCCTTGAGATTTGAGAGATTCTTCAAAGTCCATATTCCAAAATTCTTTAATCCAATCCCAGGGTAAGTAAACCACATTTTTCTTCTTGTACCATTCTTTTGATTCTCTAGCATCTCCATCGAAGAAGTAATATAATGGATGAGTTCGAGATGATTTTTCCATTATGATAATCGGAATAGCAGTCATGCCTTCAAATTTCTCGCAATAAATGGGATCTATTCCAGAATTAAAAGAGAGCACACAACTCAATAGTTTAAGAGCAGGTTCTTGAAGTTTCAATTCTATTTGATCTTCTGATCCTCTGAAAGGGTCACTAATTTCTCCACTACGTGCTCTGATACATAATAGGAGATCATCTTTGTAAGCACAAATTATGATTCTTTTGTAACTTTGATAGAAATCAACACCTCGCGTATAGATATTGCAAAGTTCAACTGTGAACCCTTGATCTTGTAGGAACGATTCTACTAGTTTCATGAAATTGGTCTTAAACAAACTCATTATCCAACATCCAATTTAATTAATGATAAATTTTCTTATCGTAAAGATATACTTCCAGCATAAATTATTTTCAATATATAATTTATAAATTCAGTTGAAAGATCGAAGAATTTTCAAACAACCATTATCACTCCAAGGATAACAAAGAAATAAGGTTTTGAACAATTTCAGTGGTATTCGACTCTTCTTCCTTTACATCAACGTCAACAAACTTGCAAACTGTATCCGGGTGAATTATTGCTATGAATCCTTCATCTGATTTTCTGACTGCAAAAGGATACAATTGGCATGCTAGAGGTTTGAATGAATGAATTTTACATAATAGATTTTCATCTAGAAATGCGCATTCCTTTACAAAGGGTTTTTTCTTAAGGATATATGCCTTGACAAAACCTCCTTTGACATTAGTACTAGGAATTAGTACTGGACTTAAAGATTCTAAAGATTGATCTACCTCAATTTCATTATCCAACAACCTTTGAACATCTTTCTCGGTTACTGGGATATTATTCAAACGACAACAGTCTGCACATCCTGTGCATATGAAATGGATGTGTTTGATAATAGTGATCTCACCAGCTTCATTTACTTTTGCTATTGGCATACTACTGTAATCCATTTGATTCAAGCAAAGAAAAAAAATTGGTAATAAAAAGATTGTCAATTGATATTCCATTAAAGAATTAATCTTTTCACTGTTATTTGGTTTACAAGAGTTTTCAAAGAGACTTGTGATTTTTTGTCATTACCTATGGTTAATATAACTTTATTCACTAAGTATTGATTAGTTTAGTTTTAACATTGAAACCAAAATAGGTTTCAAATTTTTTAAGTGATAGAAATGGACGAAATGGATGATATTATTAAAATGCTCGCAGACGCACCTGAAGAGCAAAGAAAAAGCATGTTGACTCAAAGACTTAAAATGATAGCAGGTCAACCTGATGAACAAAGAGTGAAATCTGTTGCAGGTTTAGTATCTTCAATCTCGAAATTGAAAGATAAAAAGATGAAGGGTTTTATCAAAGCTAGAACTAATTTACTCAACTCTTTTCCCGATGAAGAAGGAAATGCAATAATGGTTGCTAGAATTAAAGCTTCTAAACTACTAGATGAAAAAGTTAACAAAGCAGATTTGATGGCTACAATTGAAGCGACAAAAGAATGGCCTGGAGATAAACAGAAAATGTTCATGGAGAACCTTAAGCAAATCTTTGCAAAGTTAGGTATGCAAATGCCTGAGTTCAAATAGGAAACAAATTCTGTTTCTTATTTCTTTTATGTTTTAAATTTAGTAAATCTTAAAAATAAATAATTAAGGGAAGTATATTATAGTGATGGATAATTTAATTAAACGGTATAAAGAAATCTTATTCTTTGGTTCTTTTCTAGTTCTAACATCATTAGGATTAGGCATATACCGCACAATAAATGAAGCAACGATACAGTTAACTGTAACAGAGATAGTTTTATCTCGATTTCTAGAGATTATACCTCTATTAGGACTTGGTTTCCTTAAATTGGGAATCGGTTTTGCAATTGCTAGTATTGTTAAAAGATTGAAAGATACAAGAAAACAAGCATCAGAAAGTTTTGAAAAGGCAGGTATTATAGGAGAAGAAATTAAACAGCCCTTCTATGCCCGATATTTTGTACACTTTCTTGTAACTGGTATTTTGATAGAATTATTAGCAATTTTAGTTATGATTGCATGGATTGTTGTTGGTATTTATGGCAATGAAGTTGCAAGTGAAATACTTCATATTTTAGCTGTTCCTCTCGAAGGAGTAGGAGTAGCGCTATTAATTGGTGGAATTGCCTTTGGTCTAGCAACCATTGTGCTAAATCTTGGTACTCAAGTAACACTCCTACCTAAACGTTTGAGAAAACTTGTTAAGAAAAATAAGGAAGTAGAGGAGCTTAAATTGCGAGAAATGTTACCTAGATGGAACATTGGATTGACAATGCTTGGAATAATTTTCTCTGCATCAGGATTTTTCCCATTCGCCATTATAAGAGCTAGTTACTATGGTTCTATGGGAATTGCTGAACCTGTTCCTTTTGCATTAATATGGGACACAATAATCTTTGTTGGTATAGCAATAATGTTATTCTCGATTACTTTTTGGCTATTGAAAATCATAGTATGGTTAAGAGCACAAAGAAGTGATTTGGGAAAAACAGTTAGTGAACTAACAGGAAAGAAAGTTGATCCTATTGAAAATGAATTGAAGATTACCAAGATGGTGCCTCGTTTTGCTTACATAGGCCTTATTTGGATGCTGATTTTCTTCTTTGTATTGGCTTTGATAAATTCACAGATTCCTTCAGTTATGGGTCAGTTAATAAAACCTGGAAGAACGATAAGCTTAGCAATATTATTCACTGGTATTGGTTTAGCATTGCTGACAATTGTAATCAATCTCAAGCTTACTGCTTTTATGTTACCTGAATCTTTTTCTAAAATTGTTACTGTTATCAAAGGAGAGAAAATTGAAGAGAATGTAACTTCTATGTCAATAAGTAAACCACTACAATTAGCCCCATTAAAACTGTTTTGGGGCATTCTAATTGGAGGTTTAATCACCTTATCTGGAACCTTACCATTTGCCATTTTAAGAATGATTAATACCACACAAGGCAATATTCAGATGGCAGATACTTTTGAGCATATCATAGAACCTTGGGTTTCTACAGGTATTGGTGTGATTTTCTTGATGATAGGATTATTTTTCAGTACTGTAGTTGGATTCGTTAATGCAAGAAAAGCTATAATTACAGAGGGTGTGGAATCCTGTGTATATTACGCCATAGAGGAGAAAAAATAATCTCCTATTTTTTGTTTTTTTGTTTATTTGTTTTCAACAAATTTATATTACTATCATATTCAGTTAGAGCATGGATGAAGAAGATAGGAACTTTACTTTTGCATCTTTCTGGAAAACAAATCTTCCAACTAGAAATATCTTCTTGATAATTATGGTTGTTTACATCATCCTATCAGTTTTAAATTTAGTCTTCACTCCTATAAATAATTTAACAGATCTATTCACAATTCCCACTTGGCTTCTTTCTTTAGTTGGACAAGATAACGGGAGAGTTTATGCTGGGCACGTTTACTTGATCATCACTTCGGTTTTTGTCCATACAAGTATTTTGCATTTTCTCTCAAATAGTCTTTTTCTTTTCATATATGGATTAAGGGCTGAGGAACGATTTTTTTCGTGGCAATATTATTTAATTTTCTTAGGTTCAGGAATTCTAGGCGGAATTATAACTTTAGCTCTTGGCGAAAATGTGATTAGTGCAGGTGCTAGTGGTGGAATATTTGGTTTGTTAGGAGCAAACTTAGTTCTAGCGTACCAAGAAGAAAAGAAGAAAGCCCTTTGGGTGTATTTGGGTATGGGAGCCATATTTCTAGTATTTTCAGTAGGAATTAATGTAAATATGATAGCTCATACAATTGGTCTCATAACTGGAATATTATTTCCATTTATTTTTAAGAAAAGAAAACCCTTACTCCATGTAAGTGAAGAAAATCTTGAAAATGGATTTGAATAAACTATTTCATTTACTAAAATAGTCAATTAATTTCGAGTTGGCAAATTCTTTTTTTAATTTCTTTGCGGTTTCCCACGATTCTCTTACAAATGGAGGAAATTTCTTGTGTTGTGAATAATATTTTGTCAGAAAACTCTTTGTTTTTGGGTCTGCTGGATATCCAGAACCTATATCTTCACTCATTTTTAAGTTCAAAGATTCAATTTCACGATCCCTCTCTACCTTAGCGATTATTGAAGCTGCTGAGACTACTGGAAAAAATTCATCTGCTTTATGTTTTGAGACAATTTTTGCCTTAGGGAACTCTTTTTCAAAAACGAGTCCGAATCTTTTCTCATTAACATCCGCAGCATCAATATAAACCGCTTCAAGTTCTTGTTTTACTTCTTTGGTAAGTTTGAGCATAATTTGTTGTTCAATAATGTTCAAAGAGAAACTTTTCCGTAATTCATCGATTTCTGCAGGAGATAAGTGTTTAATTTTAATATCAGCTGCGATCTTCTTTAATTTAGGATAGAGAGTTTCTCTCTGATTTTTAGATAATAATTTGGAATCTTTAGCTCCCATTTTCTTTAAATTTTGTTGTTTTTCATATTCTATCACATAAACACAAATCACAAGTGGTCCAATAACAGGACCTCTTCCAGCTTCATCTATTCCAACAATATATCTCTTTGAATCTTTTGAAATCTAAATCACCTTTTTACATCTAATATTGCTTTATTACATTTACTATTTCATCGTATGATGCATCTGTTTTTAGTCCTTGAGGATCAAATATAGTTCTAGAAACTAGAAATCCCTTAGATCTTAATGAATCAATGATTTGGTTTAATGATATCCCTTCTTTCTTACAGAAACGGAGAATAAACGGAATATAGTAAAAGAAAGGAGGGGATTCAATTTCATCCAAGATTAAACTTAATACTTTCTCAATCTTCTTCTCAAGATGTAATGTAAACTGTCCAATATCCTTTTTCATTTGTTTAATAAACTCAACTTCATAGAGATTCCCTAGCCATAACGGTCCTGCTTTTTCTAACTTTTCTGAACAGTTAGTGCATGAAGTGTCCACTAAATCTTTGGATAATTCTACTGTTTCTAGAAAGGAACATTTCTTACAGAAATATACAAAACCCAGTTTTTTGTGCTGCTGGTTAGCAACTTCCTTACTGTCTTTTACCTTAACTTTAACTCTTAGAAAATGTTCATGATTGTAACAAAGAATAGGTTCCACTGCCAAACCTAATCTCCCAGCACTAATTATAATATTATAAATCAAAATTCGTAATGCTACTTCGTGGCAAAGAAAATGTCGAGTTGGTATGGCATTGTAGATTCTAATACATGATTCTGGGAATTTACCACATAATACCTGTAAATCTGTTGCTGTTGCAAAAAGATATCCTTCATTTATTCGTAAAGCTCTAAGTGATTCTTCTATATACTCAATTGGTGATCCAAAAGGATCCAAATCAATAATATGAGTAGTATCTTTCTTCTTTGGCAAGGAATCAAGAATATTGATTGCATTCGAGTGTTTAATTTCCATTTTTTCATCAAATTTCAAGTTATTTGAGTTCCGTGTAATAATATTTACAGCTATAGGATTAATATCTCCAGCAACAACTTTTTCAACAGAATCTTGAGGTAATTCATTTATGATTCGGTAGCTTCGAATACCTGTTCCTGCAAAGGGATCTAGGAAACAAATTCTTTTCATTTCTCTTTTAATGATTGAAGATAGAGACAGCAGTGTGAGATCTCTATTGAGAACCATTTTTGGATTATAGAAAACTGAAGCGTCATAGATTCGATTTGCATCTTTGTATATTGAAAAAGTAGTACTACCCTCTGTTACTTCTTCCCACATATCTTCAGAAATTTCCATATTGACTTCTCCTAATTCGTAGTTTCTTTAGAGGAATCTTTACTTATACTATATTTTAATCCTATTACATAGATTTCTGCGCTTTTCTTTCTAGACGCTGCTGGCTTATACAATTTTGTTGTCTCAAAATGCTTCTTCATCTCCTTTATGAAATCTTGTAATTCAGTTCCTTGAAACAGTTTACAAATGAAAAAACCATTGTCTTTGATTAATTCTTGAGTTAGTGCTAAAGCTCTTCTCGCTAATGATATCTGAATAGCATGATCTCTGCTAAAATCGCCAGTTATGTTAGGTGAACAATCTGATATTAATCCATCAGTCTTTCCATAAGTTTCCAAAACAATAATGGGAAGATTCCGATTTAGAATATCTTTATTCAAAATTTCAACGTTTTTTTCTTTGAATGGTGAAATATATGACTTATCAATCGCAATCACCTTACCATTCCCACCAACAAGATGAGAGGCAACCTGTGACCACCCACCAGGTGAAGCACCTAAATCTATTATGATTTGACCCTTACGAAAAACACTGAACTTATTGTTAATTTGTAGTAATTTGAAAGAAGCTCTTGACCTATAGCCTTTAATTCTTGCTTGTTGGTAATAGAAATCTTCTCTCACAATATCACGTTATTCAATTTTAAGAACAATAAAAAATGATATTGATAAGATTTGCTTATCAAGAAAAAAATTATTTCATTGGAACACGTATTTTTTCATCTTCATCTAAAATATCAAATTCCACGAATTTAAATGGTCTAATTTTGTCTGTTCCATCTTCTTCCATAAACCATTCGTTGAATGATTTACACGAAACAGGATTAACTGGATTATTTATTCCACATTCTTCAATTCTGTCACAAGTAAAACATGAACATGTCAACGTTAACCAGCCAGTTTCTTCCTTCTTTGGAATTGTTAATACATAGTCCTTGACATTTCCAATTTTTATTGGAATTTTTAGTATCTTATTTGAATATAGTAATTCATCAATCTTATGTTTGATTGATTCATGTTGACCTAATAGATCAAGCACTTCTCTAAATAGTAACTGCTTGTTCGATGTACGATCTATCAGTTCTATAATTTCATCCCCCAATGCACTGCTATAGTTCCTTACAATCTTTATCCTCTGTGTCGGGATCATTTTCATCACACCATATTACAAATATCGAATCTTTTCTCTCATGTTTTCTAAACATAATAGCCCAAATTCAAACTGTAAATCTTCAAATAATACATTCCCTTTTACCCTATTTAAGTGTTGATACGGTTTGAAAAAAATTTTAATCGAGATTGAATAATAACAATAAAAAAATGTTAAAAATCTACCCGACATAAACCACAGAATATATGTTTAAAGAAAGTTATTTTTGTGATTTATTGTAAGATCTTGACGAGCTTTTTCTTTTTTTTCGCCTTACATCTGATCTTCTTTTGTCTATAACATATAGCATTGTGTCAGATGTAACTCTTTCGTCCCACTCTTTCTTCACCTTTACACTTACATATGGTTCCGTTACAGGACCAAAAATATCAATAACAATACCTACATGTTCCATGTTTTCATTAACAACATCTGATCCAATTTTTGGTAATTTTGGTGGATCTTTAAGTATAGCATAACCTAAATCACTTCTATGTAAAACGCTTCCAAGTTTCTTTATTCTTGACTGGTCCATAATTTACAACTCCAAAATTCAATTAATGAAAATAATTACTTTTTAAGTTGTTTTGGTTTGCTCTTTGTCTTTTTCTGTGTAGGTTTTCCAACCTTCTTTAATTTTCTGGCGACATTGGTAACTCTTCTGATTAACTCAGTTTTATTAGTAATGCCTTCAGGCTTAACTATTATCCTTCCATCGCTCTTCAACCAATTCTTGGAATATCGTTTGTCTTTCTCAATTGTGTAATCCAATTCAAGATATTTGCATGCATAAGCTATTTTGGATAAATTGCACTCTTCAACTGCTTTACTTCTAGATACTTTTCTGCCCTCTTTTTTTGATAACTTCTTATCAAAGTATTCTGGATAAAGAATAAATGAGCGAGTTTTCCGCAACATAATATAGCCTTTGCAAATTAATTATTAAAAATATTTGGAAGAGATTATTCCTCTACTTCTTTCTTCTCTACTAAAACACCGCTAATAATTCCATGTTGACCGGGTCTGCTTGTGACACGTACTTTTCCAAGTTCGGTGTCCAACACACATCCTTTTGTAATAATACGCCTTCTTGCATATTCACGGTTAGCTTTGTTTTCTAAAACATTGAGAATTTTTGATTTTTGTGAAATACCAGTCGACTGATCTAGAACATTAGCAAACTCATCAGTTAAAACGCGGTATTTGTTATTTCCACCTCTTGTTCTGATATTTTTGAGTTTTCTTGTACCGATATGAGTTTCTGCTGGATAGCGTCCCATATCTCTTTTTTTCTTTGATGCTGCTTGTCTAATCAAACCACCAGATAGTTTCTTTCGGGACCTTTTCAACCATTGAGAGGGCATTGTTATTTCACCTTGGAAGTCATCGAAATTTTTGAAATATAAGAGTTTCCATTAGAAAGATAATTAAAAGCACTGTATCTGGAATCTAATCCACTCAACAAAAATGAGCAATTTTACAATAATACTAGAGAAAAATCTAAAAGCAATAAGCTTCTTTTTAATTTATGGACAAAAAGCCATTATTCCTCGCAATTTTTGTTTTGTTACTATTTCCGTTTAGTACATTAAACTCTGTACTAGCACAAAATACTAGCAACATGCAAGATACACCAAGTTATTTTGAAGATTTGTCAAACTTGCTAAGTTCGAACTTAGATAAAGGTAAAGCAACAAACATGCTAAAGGAAAGATGGAAGGAACCTATGAGTTCTACATCTGTTAAAGCAAAATTGATGGATTTCAACAACAGAGCGTTTATTTCATTTTTTAGTTTTGATGAAAGGAATAGTTTTCAAGATTATGCAGCAAGTAATGGTTTACTTATCGAAGAGGTTAACAAAGTTATTCCAGCAATAACAGTCATTTACAATTTGAATCAAATTTCAAAGCTAAATTTCGATGATTTTAGAATAAAGTACGTTTATCCAATTGGAACAAATTCATTTTCAGTTCCTCAAAATATTGATATTGAACTATCAGGTCAAACAGATCTTTCAGAAATCAGACAAGCGCTTGAAATCGATAAAATTCATGATGAGGGGTACTTTGGGCATGGGATTACAATTGCGGTTTTAGATAGTGGAGTGAACAGCACTATTGCACCTGCGCTACAATCGCTTCTTAATTATGATGAAGAAAAGATTGTAACAGCTTGGGTATCATCAAATATGTCTGAAGATATAAACGATTTAAGTGGTCATGGAACACATATCGTATCTGTGCTCGCAGGTAATGGTAGATATACTTCAGGACAAGGAGTTGTTCAAACCTACAATTATGGAATTGCACCTGATGCGAGCATTGTCAATATTAAGGTCTTAGATAAGAATGGCTTTGGTGAAGATGCTTGGTTAATTGATGGTTTTTCATACGCTATATTTCGAGATGTAGATATTATCTCAGCAAGCTTAACCTCTGTGAATTTTGCTACGATTGGAGATCCAATTGAGGAATTAATGTATGAAGCTGGGAAAAGAGGAATACCTGTAATTGCTTCTGCAGGTAATTATGGGCCATCTGGGAACTCAGCTGGAGCACCAGCTTTGTGGGATTATGTAATATCTGTTGGCGCTGCAAGTGATTTGAACAATCTTGCTGTGTACACTTCTAGAGGTCTAAACATGAATTTCTCTGCAGGTGTAGATATTATTGCTCCTGGCAATTCTATTGGTGGCAGTGATGCTTCCAATGGAGGTATAAGGTATGTTTCTGGAACTTCAGTTTCAGCCCCAATTGTTGCTGGAGTTATTGCGTTATTAATGGAAGCATTCCCTGATTCAAATTCACATGTTTATGAAACAGCACTCTTCGAAACCGCTAATGATATCTATGTTCCTATAATTGCTCAAGGTAATGGTATCATTAGTCCATATGAAGCATATCAATACATAATTGAGAAGCAAGGAGTAGATGTTTTTTCAATTAATCCTAGAAGAATCTCACCTGAAAATACCTACTTTTATGAATGTGTGGAGGGAACGACGACAGAATTTAAGATTAAACTTATCTCATCAATTGACCAAACGATATACGTTGATGTCCCTAGGTATTCCAGTAATATACAAATAGCAGATTATTTTGATGTTACTGCTGGATGGAACCACATTTCATTTAACATTAGTTTACCATTGACGCAAAGAATAACTAACATTATCTCATCAATTGAATTTTCTAATGATGATGATGTAACTAGTAAAATGAATATTCAAATTCAAACAAGAATCTATGGTGGTAAGGTATTATTTGATATCTCTCATGAGAATTCAACAGATAACAAATGGTTTGATGCATCTACACCTATTGGAGCTCATAGTTTTACATCCAGAGTTCTAAAAGATAGAGGATTTCACGTTTCATATCAGAAAGAAGGTTCGCTTAATCTAAATACTACTGATATATTAGTAATATCTGACCCTGAACTAAATTATACTACAGACGAGTTGAACACGATATATGACTTCATTTCATCAGGAGGATCTTTACTATTTCTAGTTAATGGTCATAGATTTATTGAGGTTGATAATGTTGAAGATGATCCAATATTATCAAGCAACTATTATGCTTGCAATCAGATTTTAGAATTATTTAACGCAAGTGTAGGATTTAGAGTATCAATTGATTATGTTCCTTATTATGCTAATATTCAAAGTGACATTGATTTCATTTCAACTGATTCATTTCTATTTTGGGGATGGCCTCTAAGATTTACTTCAGATGAAAACCCTGCGAACAACGTAGTTGCCACCTTCAATGCAGAGATTGAGGGGACAGAAATATCATTCAATGCAGCATTATCTACAAGCATTGGTCAAGGAAAAGCAATAATGTTTGGATCAGGATATCCATTTACAGATTTTGGATTAATTGTAGATAATATTGAGCTCAATCCTCTTCGTGTGGGTTTAGCTAAAAATTATAGATACGTGTTGGCACAAGATTCTAACAACCTTCAACTTGTTAATGATACATTTAACTGGTTAATCTCTACACATCGACCTACAATCAATTTACAGTCTCACGCCAATGTGGTTCTAATCCGAGAACAGTTTAGGATAAGCATCGATATAAAAGATAAAGATGGATCAGTAGTCCTTTTACCTGATAATCGAGTATCTGCAACCATACTACATCCAGACAACTCATTTAATCACATTATTTTACTGTTCAATGGACAGAATCTCAAATACGAAACAACAGTAACTCTTGAACAATATGGCATGCATACGTTTTATGTCCCATTAGAACTTGTAAACCACACTATAACAGATGGACGAAATGAAATCTTTTGTAATGTTTTGTTGTGGGAACAACTTCCATTAATTCAACAGATAACCTCAGGAATTATTTTGTTCATCTTCGTTACCATTATTCTTGTCCCAGTGTTAAGAATCAGATTTTCCAAGGTTCACCATAAGCAATAAATTAAAATAAAGTCCTTCTTTTTTGTAAATTTTGCGGTTTAACGGCTGTGCATCAGCATGCACAGAAAAAGCTTATTAAAGTGTGCGTCCTTGTTACACATAGAGTGCAATAATAACACACATACAAAGAAAGTGAAAAAAATGCAAAGAGAAAGACTACCAAAAGGATCACTTGAAGTGATTAAATTGTTGAAAGACAAAGGAGCACTAACTCAAAAAGAAATTATTGAAAGCTTGAATGAAAAGAAACCCCGAGCTATTCGTTACACTGTAAGACAATTATTAGACAGAACAGTTTTAGTTAATAGAGCTAACTTTGAGGATATGAGATCAGCTTTAATTGGCATTAATCCTGAAATGGATACATCTTTAGAGAATCTAATAACTAAAACAAAAACAAATCAACTTATTACTGTTTAAGACTACATCTAAATTTACATTGCCATCAAAATCTTTTTTATCTCCTTTTTTCCCTTAGTTTCAGAAGAAAGATGTCTATCAAAGTTTACGCTAATGTTGCTGGTTTCTTCGTTTATGATTCAAATGATATGTTAAAGACATTTATAGCATACCCTAAAAAAGCAGAAGAAATAGCTGCTAGAGTTCATAATTTGTCAATTTACACCATTTCAGAAGAACTAGAAATGATACTAAAGGAAATTGATGAAGAGATTATAGAAACCAACAGTGCTGATATAGTTAATTATGCTCGGAGTAAAGGTAAAAAATCAGAGTTGAATGTTAATTCAGAGTTTTACCAAAAATTTCTTACAAATCTTTTTCACAACTTGATCCAACAGGACTATATTTCAGATGAGAAAGAGTATCAGGAGTTAGTTAGAGAGGTTGGAATTAATCTTTCTAAAAAACGTGTTGCACATAGTTCTCAGAGAGTGGATAAAAACGTTGTTCATGCTATTCTTTCAATGGACGATATTGATAAGACCACTAATTTGTTTTCTGCTCGAATTAGTGAGTGGTATGGAGTGCATTTCCCTGAAATAATGAGAGAAGTTCAAAATCATCTTACTTTATGTAAGATAATAACCGCAATAGGTACAAAAGACAATTTCACAGAAGAAAATGTAAAATCATTTGGTTTTTCAAATGAAAAAAGTAAGCGTATTGTAAACCTTTCTAGAAAATCTATGGGAGCAGATTTCACAGAAAATGACTTGCGCCCACTCCAAGATTTATCTCTTCGCATGATAGATTTATATGAAGAACGAGATAAACTAGAAGCTTGGATAGACAGGGAAATTTCACGAATTGCACCAAATATGAAGGCAATAGTAGGTGGTCCAATAGCTGCTAGGTTAATAGCACTTGCGGGGGGTCTTCGAGAATTAGCAATGAAACCTGCATCAACAATACAATTACTAGGAGCAGAAAAAGCTCTATTCAGAGCATTAAAAACTGGTGCTAAACCACCAAAACATGGTATTATCTTTCAAATACCTGTGCTTAATAGTTGCCCTTGGTGGCAGAAAGGAAATATTTCTAGAGCTATAGCAGGACGGTTAACAATTGCTGGTAGAGTTGATTTCTTTCAAGGAGAATTCATTGGTGATCAGCTGAAATTGGAAATAGATAGAAAAATTGAGGAAATTAAAGAAAAATACAAAGAAGCTCCAGAAGGGAAGAAACCACCTGTTGATAGATCTTTCCAACCTCGGCAAAGAGGTCCTCAAATCAAACCACAATATCGAAATCAAGGGAAAGGTAAGAAGCCATACTATCCTAGAAAGAAAGGAGGAAAAAGTTCTTACCCACGGAGAAGGTGATAATTATGCCAGAAGTACACAAACACTCACATCCAAATCTGTTCTGGTTAAAAACAAAAGATGGAAGTACTCGTTTAGCAACTGTTAATGCTGAACCAGGCAAAAAAGTTTACACAGAACGTTTAGTTTTCAAGGAAGGTATTGAATACAGAACATTTAATCCACATAAAAGTAAATTAGGTGCAGCAATTATGAAGGAATTACAGAATTTTCCATTTACAGAAGGTTCAAAAATCCTTTATCTTGGTGCTGCATCAGGAACAACAGTCTCACATATTTCAGATATGATTGGTGTAGATGGATCAATCTTCGCGGTGGAATTCTCAGCACGCTCTCTCAGAGACTTAGTAGCAGTTGCAGAAAGACGACAAAACATCATCCCTATACTTGCCGACGCTAGGTTTCCTGAAGAATATAGTTTTACCGTACCCTTAGTTGATGTTGTTTATGAGGATGTTGCTCAACCAAGACAAGCTGAAATCCTAAAAGATAATGTTCAAACCTATCTCAAAAAAGATGGTTTCTTTTTCTTTGCTGTTAAAGCAAGGAGTATAGATGTGACCAAAGACCCCAAAGTCATCTACGATGAAATTACGAAAGATCTAGAATCTTCCGGTTTAACAATTCTCGAGAAAATTGATATCGAACCTTATGAAAAGGATCATATTGTAATTATTGGTCAAAAGAAGGTTTAAGTCTCGATTTAAGTCTTCAAAATTTTTCATTTTATTTTAAGTCAGAATATTTCTTTACCCATCGTTTCACTAACTCAAAAGCTTTCTTCATCTGCTGAAGCTCATCAACGGTAAAAGTTGGAATAACCTGAGTAAGAGGGGTTTCTTTATCATCTTCAACAATCATTATTGCCCTTCGTTTTGTGAGAGAAGCAATGTTATGAGTCAGCACAGCACGATTGATAACATGTTTGTTCTGTGCATCATCTACACAAACAAGAACATTGAGACCACTATGTACATCTTGACTTTTATGTTCACCGAATGCATCAAAAGGAGACATCTTTGTCCAGAATTGACTAAGAAAACCTAAATCTTGTAGAATCTGAGATACATCTTCCTTCATCGAAGAAAGGCTGTCAATAGAATAATTTAGTCTTTCTTCTTTCTCTATTTCGAGATCAAATATCCTTATCCCTTCAGCTAATGGAGTTTCTAAAATATCTTCTAGTATAGCTGCAGTTTCAGGGGGAGGATTGATGGAGTGTTCATATTCATAAATAGTTCTCCGAGATACAGAAATATCCTTTTTTTGCATACCAACTTTTTGAGCTAAATCTGCATAACTTAGATTTTTTTCTAATCTAGATTGTCGAAGAATTCTTCTGTTAATCTGAACAAAGTATCTACCACGACTACAGTACACAATCGGAGGCATTCCATGACCAATAAGGTTTGTAAAAGTTTCAAGTCCAACCACAGGTATTCCATACCGTAATAGAACTAATCCATCTTCAAGTTCAGTAAAACGTTTTCCTCTTTCACCTATTATTAAGGGAG